>CAJXZP010000009.1 GCA_913062955.1 uncultured Flavobacteriales bacterium
AACATATATTACAACACACTAGTGAAATCACTTTTTAAGAAATATAAGTTGTGGATTTTGGCAGGAGTTATAGCTTCTGCTATGATCCTTTTGAACTTGCTCAATGAAGGCTCTCATGGAGGCGGAGATACGTACATGCATTATTTATTTGCACGATGGTCCTTTGTTCACCCACATCTATTGTTCGATCATTGGGGGAAACCCCTATTCACTATTTTAAGTGCCCCGTTTGCGCAATTTGGTTTTAAAGGATCAGTTACATTCAATATTCTTGCCGCAATTGGGTCTGGGATTTTGGTGGCTAAATCTGCGCAAAAAATGGGTGTAAAGGGGTCTTGGTTGGGTCTGGTTATTACCGTTTTCACTCCTATGTTTTTTGTGATTTCCTTTTCTAGTTTAACTGAAATTCTTTTTGCGTTAACACTTATTCTCGCCATTTATTTGTTCATTAGCCAAAAATACAACTGGAGTGCTATTGTGATATCGTTTATCCCCTTTGCACGTACTGAAGGTGTCATTTTCTTGCCTTTATTTTTAATGGCCTTTCTGGCTTTAAGGAATTTTAAAAGCATCGGCTTTTTGTTTACCGGGTTTGTGGTAATGGCTGTGGCTGGGTTTCCCGTTTATGGAGATTTTTTGTGGCCTATTACAAAAAGTCCCTACCATGACTCTTCCGCACTTTATGGGCATGGGAGCTTGTTGCATTTTGTGGAGCATTCACCTGGAATTTTTGGTTGGCCATTATTGGTGACCTTTTTTATTGGAATAGGAACCATGTTGTATGCGGTGGTTCAAAGGAAAAGCTTAGAGTTTACATTGGTTTCATTTTTAGTTCTAGGTTGTGGTGTCGGGTATTTTTCTGCGCATACCGTAGTTTGGGCCTTCGGAATGGGTGGGTCTGCCGGATTAACTCGGGTAATGGCGGGTATTATTCCAGTGGTTGCCCTCACCGCTGTTTATGGTATTAACTTCTGGGTAGCTAAAGCAAAATGGAAGGGGTGGGTTAGCCAATCAATTTTTAGTGTTCTGGCTATAGTTTTTGTTATTGAAGGGTATACAAAAAATAAGTTTCCCTTAACATTGGGACAAGAGGAACGTGTCGTTGAAAAAGCATGTGCTTTTATAGAGCGTGAAGGGCTAGATCATGAATTTATGGTGTATTATAGCCCCTTTGAAGCATTTACGCTCAATCTGGATCACTTTTCTAGCGAGCATAGTAGAGATAGAGTTTTTGATGTGAAGCAACCCAGTAAAGAACTACCCGAAGGGAGTTTAATCATTTGGGATGCCCATTTCGGTCCAAATGAGGGTGGTTTACCCAAAGAGAATTTATTCAATGATCCCAATTTAAAATTAATGGGTGAGTTTACACCAGAATACGAGTTCCATGTGCAAGGAGATCGTAAATATGTGGTGTTAGTCTTCCAAAAGAGAACCCTTAAAGTTGAATAAATTCCTGTTCCTTTTAGAAACCAAATAAGTTACATTTGCCACAAAATTATCAAGCATGACGTTTAACACATTAAGTATTTTAATTCCAGCATATAATGAGGAGAGAACCATTCACCTCATTTTGGATAAAGTTTTAGCGGTTAAACTTGAGAATAATATTCAAAAAGAAATCGTGCTAGTGAACGATTGTTCTTCAGATGATACCGAAGGTGCTATTAACAGGTATATTTCGTCACATCCGGAAGCAAATATGAAATTGTATAACCAACCTAAAAACATGGGTAAAGGGGCGGCAATTCATAGAGCAATTAACGAAGCAAAAGGCGATTACGTTATTATTCAAGATGCTGATTTAGAGTATGATCCGGAGGAGTATAATATTCTGTTAAAACCTATTTTAACCGGTTTTGCGGATGTGGTTTATGGGTCCCGTTTTTTGGGTGGAAAGCCACATAGAATTTTATTCTTCTGGCATTCCATTGGAAATCAATTCTTGACTTTTATATCAAATATGTTCTCTAATTTGAACTTAACGGATATGGAAACGTGTTACAAGGTATTTCATGCGGAAACCATCAAAAGTATTTATTTGAAGGAGCAACGTTTTGGTTTCGAGCCAGAAGTGACTGCAAAAATATCTCGTGTACCTAATATCCGGATTTATGAAGTAGGTATATCCTATTATGGACGTACCTACGAAGAAGGGAAGAAAATTGGATGGAAAGATGGGGTAAGAGCTATATACTCGATCTTGAAATATAACGTGTTTTCAAAACAAGTATTTAAAAAATAAGTGTGAATGCGACTGTCTCCTAGTTTATTCGTTTCTTGGATCATCGCTATCGTTCTTACCTTAACCGTATTTAATCAATCCAAATGGAAGGATAGGGCTGTACTACAACATGACATGTATGTGTATTACTCCTATTTGCCTGCGACTTTTATTTATCACGATCTTTCTTTTCAATTTATGACAGATCTTCCCGAGGATGATAAACGGGAACTTTGGACATTGACCGCTCCAAATGGAGGGAAGGTTCAAAAAATGACCATGGGAATGGCGATGATGTACACCCCCTTTTTTGGTTTGGCACATCTCACCGCCTATTTGATGAATGAACCTATGGATGGCTATTCTTGGGTGTACCATTTCTTTATGGCTATGTCGGCATTAGCATTTGCAATAGCGGCTATGTTTATTCAACGAAAGTTGCTCTTAATGTATTTTGAAGATAAGGTGGTAGCCTTGACTTTACTCGCATTGGCCTTGGGGACTAATTATTATTACTATTCTACCTCGGAAGGACCAATGAGTCATATTCATAACTTCTTTTTGATTTCCCTTTTTGCCTGGCAAATCATTAAATGGTTAAAAGATTTCCATTGGCAGAATGCGGGTTTAGCGGCTTTGACCTTTGGGTTAATTGTATTGATTAGACCGGTGAATGGCATCGTTATCTTAATTCCCTTATTGTATTCGGTACGTTCAATAGCCGAATTTGTATTACGTATAAAAGATGTTTTTTCGCATTATTATCAAGTGTTAATGATGCTCGGATTAATTGCCTTGGTACTATTTCCACAGTTATGGTATTGGCATTCGAATACAGGCGATTGGATCTATTATTCCTATAATGAGGAAGGGTTCTTTTTTAATAATCCCCAAATTCTGAAAGGCTTACTGGGATATCGAAAAGGCTGGTTGGTATATGCACCGGTTATGGGTTTTTCAATGGTCGGAATGTTGGTTTTGTGGTCCCGTATTCCGGCATCAAAATTTAAGTGGGTAATACCTGTTTATCTGGGATTGCACCTATTCATCATATTTAGTTGGTGGTGCTGGTGGTATGGAGGTGGATTTGGAGCCCGTCCAATGATTGATGCTACCGCGATTTTGAGTATTCCTTTAGCGGCCTTTTTTGCTTTAATGATGAAACAGAAATTCCGTTCTATTTCTTGTACATTTTTGGTCGTGGCGTTTGTCGGATTAAATTTATTTCAAACGATGCAATACCGAAGAGGAATTATTCACTGGGATAGTATGACCCAAGAAACATATTGGTTGATTCTGGGAGAAATAAATTATCCTCCTGGTTATTCTGAGTCGTTAAAAACACCCGATTACGATGGGGCCAAAAAAGGGGAAATAGAAGAATAGACAGTTAAACCATTTTTATATTGGAATCTTCGATTAAGGATTGTCCATCTAGTTTTCGGTATACTTGAACCAATGTAACTACATCTTTCTGACAATATTCTACAATTCGATCTAAATTGTTGTCTTCGTAGTACACGCCATAAACCTGGCTGCCATCAATATCATCTTTTGGAGTGGGTACATCAAAAATAGCCGCTAGTAAATCCAAAGAAGTGAAGTTCTTGTACTCTCCAAACTTCCAATAGGTCATGGTGTCCAAATGGGGGTTTTCCCAAGGTTTTAATCCACCAATATCAAGTAATATAGGTAGCCGCATAGCATGAACCAACATACGTCTGGCAATAAATGGGAAATCAAATTCCTTCCCATTATGTCCGCACAATTTGTATTGCTGTCTATTGTTGTAATGAGTGTTCAGTAGATTAGCGAATTCGTGTAATAAAATCTTTTCATCATCATTGGCAAATGATTTTATTCGGAGGGTCATTCCATCCGTAGTTCGGGTGACCAAACCTACTGAAATACACACGATCTTGCCAAACTCGGCATAAATCCCGGCACGATTGTAAACATCCGATGAGGTTTCATCCTCAGGAGTAAAGTTTCTCGATTTTTTATCCCATAGTTTTTGGAAGCGTTCTGGGACCTCCGAATACACAGGATATTCAGGAACAGTTTCAATATCTAGAAATAAAACATTTTCAATTTCAGTAGTACCGAGCATAAGTCTAAGATTTGATTACGTGAAAATACAGAATTTTTGAGCCAAAAAAAGGCGAATTTTTCAATTCGCCTTTGTAAAATAAGTTGTACGCTATATTTCTGGCTGTTTAACTTCGAAGTTGATTGCCTCTACCGATTTTACTTCGGGAACGGCTTGCATTATAGAATCAATGATTCCGTTTTTAAAAGTCATACTATTCATAGAACAGCTGGTACAATTCCCTTTTAGTTCAATTTTGGCAACGTAATCATCCGAAAAATCAACCAATTCAACGTCCCCTCCATCTTCTACCAAATAGGGTCTGATTTGCGCCAACGCAGCATTAATTCTTTCTCGTAGTTCTTTATGGCTAGCCATTATTTTTTGGATAATTCTTTTACTTTATGGTCGATTATCTTCACTAAATCCATGAAAGCTTCCGCTTGAGGAGTTCCTTGTTGTAGAACAGCTGGTCTTCCGGCATCTCCGGCTTCACGAATACTTGTTACTAAAGGAATTTGAGCAATTAATGGAATTTTTAAATCCTCTGCTAATCCTTTTCCTCCATCTTCCCCAAAGATATGGTATTTTTTCTCCGGCATATCTTCCGGAACAAAATAACTCATGTTCTCTACCAATCCTAAAATTGGAATCGTAATTCCATCCATGTTAAACATTCCAACCGCTTTTCGAGCATCAGCTAAAGCCACTGGTTGAGGAGTGGTAACAATCACCACACCAGTTAATGGAATGTTTTGTACGAGTGATAAGTGAATATCCCCTGTTCCGGGTGGAAGGTCAATTATTACGTAATCTAATTCTCCCCAATGGGTATCGTTAGCCATTTGTTTTAATGCACTATCCACCATGGGGCCTCTCCAAACGATGGCTTGGTTAGCTTGTGCGAAAAATCCAATAGACATGATTTTTACTCCCCAAGAACTTTCAACTGGCGTCATTTTTTGTTTGCCGTCAATATCAATTCCTCCGGGTACCGATTTGGCTTCGTCAAACATTAAGGGCATAGATGGACCGTAAATATCGGCATCAATAATACCAACAGAATATCCTTGTTTAGCCAATCCCGCTGCAATATTTGCGGTAATAGTAGATTTTCCAACGCCTCCTTTACCAGATGCCACTGCAATGATGTTTTTTACACCATGCATGGTTTTACGCTGTTCTGGTTCCCGTTTATTTTGATGTTTCTCTAATGGACTGAATTTTATATCTGTCGTAATATCTTCCGATACATGCAATTGTAGATAGTGATTTACCGCTTCTTCCATACGTTGCTTACTATGCATCGCTGGATTGCTAATCTTTAATGAAAAAGAGACATTGTTACCGTCAATTTTCACATCCGATACCAAGCCGGCACTAACTAAATCTTTTTTTAAATCAGGCTCAATTACAAAAGAAAGCCCCTTCATTACTGAATTTTCGGTAATCATTTTTTCTTTTTTATACGCAACGAAAGTAAGGTATTTAGAATGATTCTAAACTGATATTTATGGGTTTGCTTGTAGTTATTATGATGCTTTTTTAAATTTTTAACGGCTAGGTAACACGATGAATTTACCAATAAGGTTATCCTTGTAAAATGAATTGGAAAAGGGATAAAATCGTAGGTGTATTTGTGTTGTTGATGACGGTATTAACGCTCAATTCATGTACGTATCAAGACCCAGAAGTAACCTCTTTTGAGGGGATGGAGGTGATCCGTATCGAAAATAATATCGCAGAGATCGATCTAAACTTTAGTATGGATAACCCAAATAATCAAAAAATGAAACTGAATACAGCGGAATTTGAAATTAGGGTGAATTCCACGTATTTAGGTAAAGCGGTTCTGAAAGATCCGGTGATCCTACCTAAAAATGGAATCCATTCCGTAAAATTACATATGGTTATGGAAATGGATAAGTCCGTGGCCGAAGTAGCCGTCTCCTTAGGATTAGCTGTTTTAATGAATAACATTAACCTCAAAGTAGAAGGAGAGGCCAAAGGATCAATGGGTATGTTTTCGCGTAAATTCAAAATTAACCATACCGAACATATTGATTGGGAAGACCTTAAAGGTCTGGCGAAATAAACATCCTAACCCATTTCTGTCCTCCGAATTCAATTTTTTTCATTAAACTCGAAGTAGGATGCAACACCCTATCTTTATTTGGGGTCTATAGATTGTAAACTGAAAATAGGACATTAGTTTTAAGCCAAAAGAAAGGATATTGTAACTTTATCCTTTCTTTTTTATACCGATACAATTGGATTCAACTTATTATCATATTCATAATGAATTAGCCATGAAGGCTGGCCGGGGCGATAGTCAGGCGCAGTTTGAATTGTATGAGTTGTATTACCGAGCCATGTTTAATACCGCTATCGGAATCGTGAATGACTCTATGCAAGCGGAGGAGTTGATGCAAAACGGGTTTATGACCGCCTTTACTAAAATGGATAAATGGCATCAAAAATCCAGTTTTGGAGCTTGGTTAAAACGAGTGGTTATTAACGAATGTCTGGATTTTTTGGCAAAACGAAAGTTGGATACGGTGCGTATGGAAGATATGCAAATAAGTGTCCCAGAAATCGAAGAACTCGATGAACCAGAGTATACGGTGGAGCAAGTAAAGTCGGTGATGAAAGGACTTCCACAAGGATATCGTACCATTTTGAGTCTGTATCTGTTCGAGGGGTATGATCATGAGGAAATAGCGGAAGTCTTAAACATCTCTAGTTCGACCTCTAGGTCGCAATACCTACGTGCTAAGAAAAAATTAATTGAACGCATTAAAAACAAGGAATATGTCGGATAGGTTGAAAGAGTTTATTTCGAAACACGAGGCAGAGTTTGATCAAGAACCCAGAGATGGGCATTTGGAGCGGTTTAAACAATTAAATATCCAAAAGAATGTGGTGCCAAGAAAGGGGCAGGATTTTACGGTTTGGAAAATGGTAGCCATGCTCGTGGTTATTTTAGGTGTCGGTTATTTGTTTTTCAATTTGGGGAAAATGCAAGCCACAAACAATCTAGTAGCTGATAATTATTTGGAAGAATCGAGAATGGAAATGACGGAGGCCGAAATTTTTTTTTCGGAGAAAGTGGCCACTAAAAAGCAGGAGGTTTTGGCCTTTTCAGAGGTAAATGATCCCGCCACCCAGCAAATTATGTTGGAGTTGGATAAGTTAGAGTTACAATACATGGATTTAAAAGAAGAGTTAACGATTAATTCAGATAACCCTCAAATTATTAATGCCATGGTAGAGAATTACCGTTCTCGTTTTTCATTATTGGAAAAATTATTAGAACAATTAAAAAAAGCAAATACAATTAAACAAAAACATCATGTGGAAGTTCAAGCATAAATCAATCGCAGCCTTATTAAGTGTCCTATTTATCGGTTTGCAATTGTTAGCAAACAATGATGAATACCGAAAAACCTATCACCAATCCTTTCAAGTGAACAGTGATGTTCTATTGGAGGTATCCAATAAGTATGGGTTTGTAAAAATTGTTACCGGAGATGTCAATGAAATAGTTATCGATGTCGTGGTCACTTTAGAAGAGTCATCAAAGGAACTTGCCCAGAAGACAATGGATAAGATTGATATTAGTATATCGGGTGATGCTTCAATGGTGAGCGCCATTACCACCATCAAAGCAGGGGGGAAGTTTAAAGAATTGGATATTGATTATACCATTACGATGCCAGTTACCGGAGATTTGGATTTAACGAATAAATTTGGAAATAGTTATTTAAATGAGTTAGGAGGAAAGTCTACCATTGTTGTTTCATATGGAGCTTTAGATGTGGGAAGTCTGAAAAGTAAGGAGAATAGAGTCACCGTAAAATATGGAAGCGGGAAGATAAAATATGCCCATTATTTGGATTTTGTAGCTCGATATTCGGAAGTTAGAGTCAGCAAAGCAAAGTTATTAAACTTGGATGCCCAGTTTGGTGAGGTCCGTATTGGTGAAGTAGGGCGATTGGATTTGAAGTGCCAATATGGCGATGTGAATTTAGGGACGATTGTAGAACTTAAAGCAAATGTGCAATTTGGAGACTTGGAAATAGAAGGTATAATGAAAGAGTTTGTATTAGAGGCTCAATATGGAGATACCGAGGTGGAATTCATTTCTAAGAATTTCGAAAATGTGAGGATAACCTCTTCCTTTGGTGATGTGGATTTAAGCTTTCAAAGTGGTAGTAATTTCACCCTTAAAGGAAAAGCAAGTTTTGGCGATATCGATATTCCAAGTGGTTCTCTAGAAAATGTAGACGGTAGTTCAGGAAGCGATCGGTATGATGGCAAAATGTTTGACGGAACAGCTCCATCCGTAGTGGAGGTGAACATGAGTTACGGAGATGTAGATATCTCCATAAATTAAAAAAAAATTATTGAGTATTATATAACCAGGCGGATGCATTCGTGTTCGCCTGTACTTTTCTAAGGCTTTTTCTAGCTTCTCTTTGTGTGGTAAAACCTCCGTATGTAACTCGGTAAAGCTTTCCTTTTTTATCAAATATTTTTGCTTTGTATCCTTGATCTTGCAACTTAGATACCAATCGTGCTGCATTAGCTTGATCGCTAAAACAACCCCCTATTATTTGATATTTTAAAGGCAACTCTAGTTTTGATTCTTCCAGTACCACATTGGTGGATTCAACTACAGCAAACTGATAGTCCACCTCATTAAAATCTTCGTTTAACAATCCTGTATCCGTTAAATCTATTTCCGATAAACCTGCTGGTCTAGGAACATATTCCTCGCATGGGGTAGTTTTAAACGGGTTTAAATTAGATAATTGGAAATCTCTATTCGAATTTAATAATCCACTATTACTTGGTACCCAAGTTAAATATGCTAAGACAGGAATTAATGCCAGTCCCCAGCCAATTTTACCAAAAGTACCCGTTTGTTTAACGTATTTTATTTCGGTTTTTAATGTTTCGGGGTGAGCCAAAATAGCTTCCTTTCCATGACTTAAATGAGAGGTTAAAGGTGTTAAATGAAACTGTTCAAGGCCAAAAGAATCGATGGATTCAATCACACCCGGCTCAAATTTTAAAATATTCCCTTTGGATTGGTAAAAACTACCTAAATGATGAAACTCAAAAACGTTTTTATTTTTTAGTTCCTCTCGTACCTCAAATACAAAACCCTTTAAATAAACAATGGCATCCTCATACGAAATTCCTTCATTCAAACTAATAGCATTGGCTAGTAAACCGTCATTGGTAAGAATGTTTTTATTGAAGCTCAGTTTTTTCCCTGGAGGGGTCAATCTGTTTTTGGCCATATCTAATTGAGCACTAGCAGGATTTACTACAAATGCACCAAAATCAGGTATAGTCACGCACTCATTGAATTGCAATAAGTCCGAAATAGTATGCGATATGTTTGAGGTATTCACAGAACGAAAGTAACATTTTTTGGAACCGAAGCAAATGAATTGGTGCAAGAGCTACCACTTATTTCTAAGTTTTATAAGAACTATTGCCTGTTTTTCCTGTTTACAGTAAACTAACCCCATAAAGATGTGGGCTTTGATGGTCTTTAGAATAAGCAAAGAAAGGCGAAGATAAAGTCAAGTCAATTTTAGAGTAGAATTATAAATTGGATAACTCGGTTTTTTTTAAGGGTAGTCCCGAAATATCCAAGCAATATTGTCGTTCATTTACCGATATATGGGTTCGCAATTTGGGTTTTGGTTTAAAGAGAATAGATCCTGTTTTTACCGTAGGAAAAGACATGTATTCCGTGGCCACAATAATGAGTGGATTCAAAAAAATACGATAATTTTGAATTTGGTATTAGGGGACTAAGAAAAGGAAAATGAATTGGAGAAATTGTAGATTATTTGGGGTGGCCACTTTGTTTTTTGTGACGCTACATACTACCGGTCAGACGGTGACTTCATCAAGTGCCGAACACATATTAACAAATATGTTTGATTCGGTTTATGCCTTGGAAAATGTACGTTTTGATATGTATTCCCAAGAACGAATAAATGGAGAATTGGTAAAAAGTCACGCGGTAGGGGTGATGGAGTATTCACCACGAAATATTTTTATTAGAGGTTTCGATACCCAAGGAGTTTTATTGAATGAGATTCTATATAAAGAAGGGACCAATAACAATGATGCGTTGATTTCGCCTAATGGTTTCCCATACATTAATATTAACCTCGATCCTGAGGGAAATACCATGCGTAGAAACAGGCACTTTACCATTTTAGAGGCAGGAGGAAGGTATTTAGTAGATATGTTGAAGATAGGAATGGTCACCTATGCGAAATCTGGGGATATCAATGAACGATTAAAAGTAAAGTCTAAAGATTCCCTTTGGATTGTCACCATTACAAATACGGATTATTCAAAACATAAATACCTAGTTCAACCCGGGGAAAATTCTAGAACCATTGCTAGAAAATTGGGCGTGCCCGAGTACAAGATGGTGGAGCTAAACGAAAACATTGATACCTTTGATGATGTGCAACCCGGTGAAATTATTTTTGTACCTAATTATTACGCGCAAAAGGTAGAGTTGGTGCTTCGGAAAAGTGATAATGTGCCTATTCGAGTACGGGTATTTGATGAAAAAGGATTGTACTCAGAGTATAAGTATGCTGCATTTGAAACCAACACCCAACTATCGTCCAAAACCTTTAATAAGGAAAATCCAGCCTATACCTTTTGAGGATTAATGGAGGTGAATTATGGGATTTGGAATCCTGTGGGTTAGTGGATTGTTCTGAGTAGTAGCAGTAATTGTTTGCGAAAAAGTAATCGAAATTTTTAGTTCTTTAGAATTCAGGCCGTATATTTGAGAGTAAATACATTGACTGTTAGCACCTTAATTCCTGACGGTAAATAGGATCATTGAAAATCTCTCGTCTTGACATCAGATACCAAATATTTATTAGGGTTAATTGAGCTTCCCCGGATTGGCGATATTATTGCTCGAAAATTGGTGAATCATTATGGTTCGGCTAAAGATGTATTTGAAGTCATTAGATCTTCTGTAAAAGAATCCGAAGCCCTTTGGTCTAAGAAAATTGTGGCGTCCATTTGTACCGAACCGGATTGGGATGAAATAGATCAAGAAATTTCCTTTATGGAAAAAAATGATGTACAAGCCATTTCGGTAGTAGATGAAGGGTACCCCAGAAGACTGAAGTTTTGTAATGATGCCCCTTTGGTCTTATTTATTCGAGGTAATGTAGATTTAAATCATGCGAAAATATTAGCGGTAGTAGGAACTCGAAATGCGACTATTCACGGAAAGAAAATTACCACCAAAATCATAAAGGATTTAGTAGATCAAGATGTATTGATTTTAAGTGGGCTTGCTTTTGGAATTGATATCAAAGCACATCAGGCTGCTTTAGATCATAAATTGCCTACGGTGGCTGTTTTAGCTCATGGCTTGGATATAATCTATCCTCCAGAACACCGAAGAGAAGCCCATGAAATGGAACGCAATGGAGCGTTGATTACGGAATTTAGAAGGGGTACCAAACCCGACCGAGAAAATTTCCCTAAAAGGAATAGAATTGTAGCCGGAATGGCAGATGCCATTTTGGTAATTGAATCTCAACGTACGGGTGGTTCCATGATCACTGCCGATTTGGGTTTTGGTTATGCTAGAGATGTCTTCGCGGTTCCGGGACGTCCAGGGGATAAACAAAGTGAGGGGTGTAATTTTTTAATACGTCAAAATAAGGCCTCCTTGGTGGAGTCTGCCATTGATATTAAGTTTTTAATGAATTGGAAAGAGGACCCGAGGCCCATGGAAATTCAAAAACAACTTTTTGTAGAATTAAGTCCCACTGAAGAGGTCCTGGTTCAAATATTAAAGGAATCGGGAAAAATGCCCATGGACGAATTATGTTTAACGGCCGGTATTTCAGTGAGTCAAGCGTCTGTACCATTGCTGACACTCGAACTAAATGGTTTAGTCAGAACGCTACCCGGAAAAGTGATAGAACTAACGTGAGCGTTTGGGCGGTCATATAAATAATGGTATGCAGTCCTACTAATTGGTGATTCTTGAAAATCAGGTGGTTGTATGGGATTAAAATATTCTCCTAAATGAAAATCCTATAGGTAAAAAATGGCTATTTTTGTAGTCTAAATTTTTAACAAAATAGAAATGTCAGCAAATAAATACCAAGCTCAGATTGATGTATTCATGAGCACTGTAGCCGCCAAAAACGGACACGAAAAAGAGTTTCTTCAAGCAGTTGAAGAAGTGATGGAATCAGTAATTCCATTTGTTGAAGAAAACCCAAAATATCAAGGAAAAGCGCTTTTAGAGCGTATGGTTGAGCCCGAAAGAGCATTTCAATTTAGAATCCCTTGGTTGGATGATGCCGGAAATATTCAAGTAAACCGTGGATATAGAGTTCAATTTAACTCCGCTATCGGACCTTACAAAGGTGGTATGCGTTTTCACCCTTCTGTTAATTTATCGATTCTTAAGTTTTTAGGTTTCGAACAAGTATTCAAAAACTCTTTGACTACCCTACCTATGGGTGGTGGTAAAGGTGGTGCTGATTTTAACCCAAAAGGAAAATCAGATAACGAAGTAATGCGTTTTTGCCAGTCTTTAATGACCGAGTTATCCAAACATATTGGTGCAAATACCGATATTCCTGCAGGTGATATCGGTGTAGGTGGACGTGAAATTGGTTTTATGTTCGGTCAATACAAAAGATTACGTAACGAATTTACCGGTATCCTTACGGGTAAAGGTCTAGAATATGGAGGGTCTTTGATTCGTCCAGAAGCTACCGGTTACGGAACGGTTTATTTCATGAACGAAATGCTTATCAAAGCAGGTAAAACTTTCGAAGGTCAAGTGGTCGCTGTTTCTGGTTCAGGAAACGTGGCTCAATATGCCATCGAAAAGTTAACTCAATTAGGTGGTAAGGCCGTTTCTGCTTCTGATTCTTCAGGTTGTATCTACGATCCAGCTGGAATTGATGCCGAAAAATTAGCTTTCTTAATGGAGTTGAAAAACGTGAAACGTGGACGTATTAAAGAATATGCTGACAAGTTTGGTTGTGAGTTCTTTGCTGGTCAACGTCCTTGGGATGTGGTTAAAAATGCAGATATCGCTATGCCATGTGCTACGCAAAATGAGTTGGATGCAGATAATGCAGCTAACTTAATCAAAGCGGGTATTATTGGTGTTGCCGAAGGTGCTAACATGCCATGTACTCCAGATGCAGTTCATGCATTCGGTGAAAACAAAGTGATGTTTGCTCCAGGTAAAGCATCTAACGCTGGTGGTGTAGCCACTTCTGGTTTAGAGATGTCTCAAAACTCTTTACGTTTAGCTTGGACGGCTGAAGAAGTAGATACTAAATTACATAACATTATGAAGGCTATTCACTCTTCATGTGTTCAATACGGTACCAATGCAGATGGTTCTGTTGATTACGTGAAAGGTGCTAATGTTGCCGGTTTCGTAAAAGTAGCAGATGCGATGCTTGCACAAGGTATCGTGTAATATAAAACATAAACTAGGACTCGGGAGTCCGAAGAAATCTAGTGTAAGAATATTTAAAATCCTCATCGTTTTTTCGGTGGGGATTTTTTTGTTTACATACTCAAAAACTCAAAATAATTTTCGGTTGAAATAACTTGGCATATGGCCTCTGGATATGCTTTGGTAAAGGTCTTTGGGAAATGAGCTTTGCTATTTGGATTCCATTTAAATTCAAAACCTAGTGTGGTGTCGTGGGTGGTTTCAATATAATCTACTTCCTGTTGTTGTGTGGTTCGCCAAAAATGGGTGAATTTGTCTATTCTGTTAATATTTAGCCACTTTTTTCGTTCGCTTACTAAATAGTTTTCCCACAATAATCCTACGTCATTTCTTTGATGTACCGGGTTTAAATTTCCCGTTACGGCATTGATTACCCCATTATCATAAAAGAATATTTTACGACTTTTTTTTAATTCATTCCGTACATTTTTACCGTAGGAGGTCAATGAAAAGATAATAAATGATTGTTCCAATAGGGTGATATACTTATGAATGGTTTTATTATCGGCACCAACCTGTTTACTGAGCTCGTTAATTCTGATTTCACTCCCTATTTGTAGGGCCAGTGATTTTACGATTCTTTGTAGTAAGGCGCTGTTTTTTATTTGATCCAATTCAAATAGATCTTTGTACAGATAACTGTTCGTTAATAGTTTTAAATGTTCTAATGCATTAATCTCATCGCTTACAATTTCTGGATAAGAACCAAAAACCAATCGCTGTTCTAGCATTCTTTTTTCCGTTAAAAAATCGGTATGATTTACATTCTCTTCATATGTAATAGGAAGTAGTACCAGTTCATATGTTCTACCCGTTAATGGTTCGTTTATTTTTCCTGCCAATTCAAAGGATGAGGAGCCAGTCGCAATTACTTGAACACTCTTTATTTGATCCACAATTATTTTAATGACTAATCCAATTTCAGGAATACGTTGCGCTTCATCTATAAATACTATTTCGGAGTCTCTAATAATTGATTTCAATTGCGTCACATTGGGTCTCGATAATAACTCCCTCGTATCTGTGTCGTCTCCGTTTAATCGTAAAACTGATTTTTCTAAAGTAGAAAGTAACGCTTCCGTGAAGGTAGTTTTACCTACTTGTCTAGGTCCATAAATAAGTAAAGCCTTCCCCTTAAAAAGTCGGTCCTGGGCAAATTTTTGTTGGAGTCTCCGAATCATATCTCTGGGGGTTTTAGGATCAAAAATAAGGAAATCCATATAAACTTATGTTTTTGTTGGAATACAATCCTATATTATCATGTTTTTTTTTGATTAATCCGGTGTGTTTTTCGGTTTGCGTAAGAATTTCTTTACTAAGTAAATGGAATTATACGGAATCGAAATACCTAACAAACCTCCTAAAAACATCCTATCGAAACATCTATATTTGTGACCTTCAAAAAACAAGATTATGTACGGAAATTTAAAAGATTCTTTAACCAAGGAATTAGCCGAAATCAAAGCGGCCGGTCTCTATAAAAGCGAACGAATTATTACGACACCTCAAGGGGCTCAAATCAAGGTTTCTACCGGGGAAGAGGTATTGAACTTTTGTTCGAACAATTACCTCGGATTGTCTTCACATCCACGCGTAATTGATGCGGCTCATAAAGCATTAGACTCTCATGGTTTTGGATTGTCATCGGTACGTTTTATTTGTGGTACTCAAGATATTCATAAAGAATTAGAAGCGAAACTCACCGAGTTTTTAGGTACCGAAGATACCATTCTATATGCCGCTGCTTTTGATGCAAACGGTGGGGTTTTTGAACCTCTTTTAGGTAAAGAAGATGCCATTATTTCGGATTCCTTAAATCATGCCTCGATTATTGATGGGGTGCGTTTATGTAAAGCACAACGTTTTAGATATGCGAATAATGATATGGCAGATTTGGAAACGCAATTGAAGGAAGCGTCCAAAACAGCGAAAAACAAAATCATTGTGACCGATGGTGTCTTTTCTATGGATGGTTTTGTGGCGCAAATTGACAAAATTTGTGACCTAGCCGATAAGTACGATGCTTTGGTAATGGTAGACGAATGTCATGCGACTGGGTTTATTGGTAAAACAGGTCGTGGCACGCACGAATTATGTGACGCCATGGGAAGAGTTGATATCATTACTGGAACCTTAGGGAAAGGCCTTGGAGGCGCTATGGGTGGATTTACGACAGGTCGTAAAGAAATCATTGAGCTGTTACGTCAACGTTCTCGTCCTTATTTATTTTCCAATTCACTAGCTCCGTCTATTGTAGGTGCCTCCATTGAGGTGTTAAACATGTTGAGTGAGAATACCGAATTGAGAGATAAATTACATACCAATGTAGCGCAATTCAAGGCAGGGGTGAAAGCAGCCGGGTTTGATATTAAAGATGGTGATTCTGCCATTGTACCTATCATGTTATACGATGCGCCATTAGCCCAAGAGTTTGCGACCAAATTATTGGCGGAAGGTATTTACGTGATCGGATTCTTTTATCCTGTGGTACCTAAAGAACAAGCCCGAATTAGAGTTCAGTTATCTGCAGGTCATGAGCCAGAGCATATAGAAAAAGCCATTGCTGCTTTTACTAAAGTAGGGAAAGAATTGGGTGTTTTGAAATAGAGAACCTCCCCTTATTTAAAGTCCTCATGGAAACCCATGAGGACTTTTTTTGACCAAAAAATAGACACATAAAAAAAGGGAATATCTTCCGATATTCCCTTTTATAAATTTTATAGAAGGAGTCCTATAGGTAATTTTTCAGCAAGTTTGAATTTGCTTTTTTACGTAGACTTCTTAATGCTTTCTCTCTAATTTGACGAATACGTTCTCGTGTAAGTCCTAATTGATTTGCAATTTCTTCTAATGTCATTGGTGCTTTTTCGTTCAATCCAAAAGATAGACGAACAACATCTGCTTCTCTCGCTTTTAAAGACACTAATACCCTTTCAATATCTCTACATAATGATTCTCTCATTAAACCACTCATTGGGTTTTCTGATTGGCCATTACTTAAAACGTTTAGTAAACTGTTTTCTTCACCATCAATTAACGGTGCATCCACAGATACTTGCTTTTGAGAATAAGTGAAAAGATCAGCAACACTATCCGAAGACGTTTCCAGTAATTCAGAAATCTCTTGGTTAGATGGTGCTCTTTCGTGTTCCTGCTCAAGTTTAGAGAAGGCGTGTGCAATTTTTTGAATCGCACTTACTTTGTTCAATGGTAATCTTACAACTCTTGAATTTTCTGCAATGGCTTGCATGATGCTTTGACGAATCCACCAAACGGCATACGAGATAAATTTGAAACCTTTTGTTTCATCAAATCTCTTTGCGGCTGTGATAAGTCCAATGTTTCCTTCTGCAATTAAATCTTCGAGTGTTAAACCATGACCTTGATACTGCTTAGCTACTGAAATTACAAATCGTAAGTTGGCATTTACTAACTTATTTAAAGCTACTTTATCGCCTTGTTTGATTCTTACCGCTAACGATACTTCTTCTTCAGGAGTTACCATTCCTTCTTTAGAAACATCACTAAGATATTTATCAATCGATTTAGAATCCCTGTTTGTAAGTTGCTTGGTAATTTTTAATTGACGCATATTTTTATCAGGTATGTTTTAGTACTAGTTTCATTCTGAAACAGAATGTGATAATACAACAAATTTTTTATTCAACAAAATCCATTTTCTTAAATGGGGCGCAAAGGTACTACGTTTTCTCATTTGTGTAAAGCCTTAATGCTAATTTCTTCTAATGTTTACGAGATTAAAACATTTAAGTTATGCACAAGTCATGTTAATTTAACATTCTTTAAAGTAATAATACGTGCAATCTGCTTCATGCTAGCTTGTTGTGTTGCGTAAATGCGAGAAGTGAAAACTCAGATATGGAAAATTTGTTAGGCTAAAAGCAGGTTGCAACCTCGAATATCCGAATTATCAAACCTTCCCAATATGGAAAATGTATCTTTCGAATGCATTTTCCCAAGGTCTTGGGTCGCAATAAATGCACAGGAATAGAAATTGGATAAATCGATCACGTTAATTCCTCCCGATTGATTATAGTCTAATAAGGTGAGCGGGTCTGTAGCATCACGGATGAGGATTTTCATCCAAGGGGGTGTTTGAAATATTCCATTTCCTTTAGAGTATCCTTGCGACAAAAGTTCAGTCATTCCATATTCTGAATGGATTTGATGAACGCCAAACCCCGCCTTCAAAATGGTATGGAGTTCTTCTTTTACCATTTCCCTTCGCCTTCCTTTCATCCCACCTGTTTCCATCACAATGGTATGTTTTAATTGAAGATCAAATTGCTCCGTTAAATCTAGTAAAGCGTAACTAACACCCAGAAGGATGGTCTTTATCCCAGCTTGATCAAGTGTGGCCAATTTTTCAACTAACTCCGAATAGTTGTCCAAATAGAAGCCACTATCTGGGTTGTTGGATCGCTGAATCAAATCATCCACCATGTAAACCAAAGACGATTCTCCTTGTTCCAAATAAGAAGGTAGAAGTGCCAAAATGGTATATTCATCTATATCTCCATAAAAATATTGGAAGCCCTTTCGAAAGGATTCTTCATATATTTCCAAGTCAAATACAAGGTGTTTACTACGTTCCATTCCAGTGGTGCCACTACTCATAAAAGTGAGTGTGGGTTCGTGGTTTTCGGGGATTACCGAATGTGTTTTAAAAAAAGAAATAGGTAAGAAGGGAATGTCTTGGCTCGCTTTAATCTGTGTAGGGTTAATCCCCAATAAATCCACAAATTGTCTGTATACAGAAAGGTTTTGGTATTGAAAATGAAAAGTTTTCAAAGCTTGAAATTCGAACTCTGCTGGAGTTTTAATTTTTAATGCCTCGTGTGTATACTTTTTCAAAATAATTACGTTTATGATTCCTATCAAAAACATCCTACCTTTGTAACAGAATGAAATTGGCTTCAAAAATAATACTATTCGTTTTCGGTATTGGACTATTTTTCTCCTCATGTGAGAAAAAAAAGTGTGAGGATACGGTACCTGAAATAAGTTACATGGATTTCAAGCTTTCTGAAACGGATTCCAATGCGTATCTGCTGATTTTTGAATTTGCCGATTGTGACGGTGATATTGGAATGGAAACGACTTCTTCTATCTTGGATGAAAATGGAGAAGTGCAGTTATTTAATTTCTTTATTGACTTGTATTTTTTGGACCAGGGAGTGTGGTATAAACATGAAATTAATAAGGATGCGGGTTTACATTCAAAAATTCCAATCCTCGAAAACAGTAACCTAGATCCTTCACTAGAAGGGGAAATTGAGAAATCAATTCTAAGTGGGAATTTTGTTATTTGGGGATACGATACCATAAAATTTAAATCTAAAATACTGGATAATTCCGGTCATTATAGCAATGAAGTGGAAACTCCAGCTTTCGTTTCTGGTATTTGATTTTTTCTTATGCGGGATATTCTACCCAGTTTCTTTCCGTTTCGAAAAGTGTAATTTTCAGTTCTAAGTTCTCGGGTAAAACTTCTCTAATCCAATTGTAACAGACTATAGCAATATTCTCTGCCGTAGGTATTTGAGTAGCGAACTCTTTCACTTCCATATTTAAATTCTTGTGATCCAATTTTGAAGTTACCTCGTTTTCTATAATATCCTTTAGTATTTTCATGTCTATCACATATCCAGTATCTGGATCTACCTCCCCAATAACGGAAACCACTAAATTGTAATTATGTCCATGGAAATACGGATTGTTACATAATCCAAAAATCTCTTGGTTTTTTGCGTCATCCCAGTTAGGATTGAAAAGTCTGTGCGCTGCATTAAAATGCGCTTTTCTGTTTACCTTAACTTTCATTTTTTGTACCTAAATGTAATTCAACTTCAACTAATGCTATTTGTAACCAAATAGTGTATTGCTCCGGATTTGCTTTTATCTGAGTATTAAGATCTGCTAATGAAATGTATTTCCAATCCGCTACTTCTTCCGGATTCATAACGGGCTTACCCTCAAATTCACCAAAAAGAACGTGGTCAAATTCGTGTTCCGTTAACCCATTACCAAATGCTTTTTTATAGGTAAATGAAAATACTTCTTTTAAGGGGACAACAAAACCCATTTCTTCTTCTAACCTTCGTTGTCCTGCCTCTAATGTAGTTTCGCCATCCCGTTGATGACTACAGCAGGTATTCGCCCATTCGCCTCCAGAATGGTATTTGGAATGTGCGCGTTGTTGAATAAGTAGGTCCCCATTTGCATTAAAAACAAAAATGGAGAATGCACGATGTAAAAGGGCCTTTTCATGCGCTTCTTGTTTGTTCATTAAACCTATTTTCTGATCCTTTTCATCAACGAGTATTACTTGTTCTTCTACTGGCATGGAATTTTTTATTTGGACAAAAATGTGTTTTTTTTAGGTAGGACTATTCAAAAAAGTGTCACGAATTAAATAGGGAGGTAATTCATAACGATACAAGTTAACAGTCCTAGAAATGCGAGATCTCCTAACCACCATTTTTTTACCTCCATATGGAATAGAGAAAATACAATGGAAATAGGAAGGAAAATAATATTTACCCATTGCCCCGAGCTAGATTGAATAAATAAAGCGAATACTAAGCCTAAAATAAAAGTAAACAAAATCAGGAATAGAGATTTCCTAATTTTGATTATTGATTTTGCTGAGGTTGAATAAAAAAGGGGGAGCTGAATAAATGATAAGGTAATAAAAGCCACCGAACTAATAAGAGGGGTAAAGTACTCCGTAGTGAATGGCGTGAGATACAAATGGATAGATTGGCTCAGGTAATAGGAGGGGTGATGAAAGGAGAAAGCGAGTGCATCATGAAATAGGAAGGATGTGAAAAGTCCAATAAAAACCACGAAGAAAGATCGCCAGGTAATTTTACTGAGGTAAAATAGACTGATTAATAACATTCCGAACAGGATGATATTGGGGAAATATAGTAATGTTCCTATTCCAATTAGGAACGAGGCGTTAAATATAGTGGCCAGTGAAATTTTTCCCTTGGACTGAGATAATGTCATGGCTAATGCGAGTAGGAGTATAGGGATAGATAATAGGAAAGGTGTTAAGACCAAATTTGCGGGACTATAAACGGAGAATAAGGCAAAAAAGAAGAATAATAAATAGTGAATTCCTTTAAAAAATGGGATGTCTTGGGCTATTTTATTAAAAATAAACCCAGAAGGAATCAAAATTAGGGTGCCTAGAATATGTGAAATCCATGGTTGGTTCAATGCCAAATAATGAGTGATATCCCCACTAATAGAAACGTTTTCAGGTAGATAAGATAAGTCAAAAAATAGGGAGAAGAGTACCGCTCTTCCGATGATCAATAGGGAAAGAATCAAAATCCAAGATAATGGTTGACTTGTTTTGAAAATTCGTAGTAACATACTGAATTAATTATAAATTTGCGGTATTAAAATTTGACACATGAACTCAAGCGATTTTTGGTACTCCATAGGTGATTTATTTACAGAAGCCTTTAAAATCCTTCCTGTTATAGGAGATGCAGTAAATTGGACGATTATCACCATTATTGCATCCGGATTATTAATTTGGATGTTTATGCAAGCGAAATATAATGCTGTAGAAATGAAAGAAAGTGGAGAATTAAAATAATTTCCACCTTCCGTTAATTTCTTTTACTTCAAATCAAATCCTATATCCGTTCGGTAATTGACTTTATCGAACTTAATCTTTTGTACGTCATTATACGCTAACTTCAATGCTTCTTTTTGCGTGTTAGCCATGCCAGTAACTGCAAATACCCGTCCTCCGTTGGTCCATACTTTTGAATCTTCCAATTTGGTTCCTGAATGGAAAATTAATGATTCCGTATTTTCTAATAATCCGGTCACTTCTTTGTTTTTTTCATATTCTTCTGGATACCCGCCAGAAACCATAACTACCGTAGTGGCTGTACGTGGATCAATTTCAAATTCTTTTTCCGATAAGTTTCCTTCCGCTACCCCTTCAAATAAATCCATCAAATCAGATTTAATTCTAGGTATTACAGCTTCTGTTTCAGGATCCCCCATCCGTACATTGTATTCTACTACTTGAGGTTCACCATCTTGGTTCATTATCCCAATGAAAATGAATCCTTTGTAATTAAATCCTTCTTTATTCAAACCTTCTACAGTGGGTTTAACCACTTGTTCTTCTACTTTTTTTAGGAAGCCATCCTGTGCAAAAGGGACGGGAGAAATAGCTCCCATTCCACCGGTGTTTAATCCAATGTCACCCTCACCAATACGTTTGTAATCTTTGGCTTCCGGTAAGATTTTGTAGGAAGTACCATCGGTTAATACAAATACGGATAATTCAATTCCAGTAAGGAATTCTTCAATCACTACCTTTTTGCTTGCTGCACCAAATTTAGCATGTGAAAGCATGGCTTCTAGTTCCAATTTCGCAATACTTAGGTTTTCCAAAATAAGGACGCCCTTCCCAGCAGCTAATCCATCCGCTTTTAATACGTAAGGAGGCGATAAGCTTTCTAGAAATTTATAGCCATCGCTAATATTTGCGATAGTAAATGAAGCGTATTTGGCGGTAGGGATGTTATGACGCATCATGAATTGTTTCGAATACTCTTTACTTCCCTCCAGTTGAGCTCCCTTTGCATTGGGTCCAATAACAGATACGTGTGAAATGGTATCGTCTGCTTCAAAGAAATCACGAATTCCATTCACCAAAGGATCTTCCGGTCCAACCACTATCATTTTTATGTCATGTAATAAAACCGCTTGTTTGATGGCTTCAAAATCATTCACTTGAATGCTAAGATTTGTTCCTACACTAACGGTTCCCGCATTACCAGGAGCAATGTAAAGCTCATTTACTTTTTCACTTTGTGCTAACTTCCAAGATAAAGCATGTTCTCTCCCACCTGATCCTATGACTAATACATTCATAATCCCTTTTTTTTTGTATACCTACAAATTAAGATAATCTACAATAGAAATAGGTTAGCTATAGGGTGTTTTGTTCGGGTTTTTTCCCACAAAAAAAAGGCCTCGTTTGAACGAAGCCTTTTTTGAAAATTAGGTGATAGGAGATCCTAGTCTTTCGTAAAATCCCATTTATCTAGAAAAGCGGTGGTGAAATTACCCGCCCTAAATTCTTTGTTTTGCATGAGCTTTTGATGGAAAGGAATAGTCGTCTTAATTCCTTCAATAATATACTCATCAAGCGCACGTTGCATTTTGTCAATGGCTTCTTCACGCGTTTGGGCTACGGAAATTAATTTAGATACCATTGAATCGTAATATGGCGGAATAGTATATCCAGCATAAACATGGGTATCTAAACGGATTCCATGGCCACCTGGAGCATGGTAGCTTGTCACCTTACCTGGACTTGGTCTGAAGTTAGCGTAGGGATCCTCGGCATTAATTCTACACTCAATGGCATGCATTTGAGGGTAATAATTTTTACCGGAAATAGGTTCTCCAGCCGCTAATTTAATTTGCTCCTTGACTAAATCATGGTGTACTACTTCTTCGGTAATGGTATGCTCTACTTGAATTCGAGTATTCATTTCCATAAAATAGAAATCATGGTTTTTATCCACTAAAAATTCCACTGTTCCTACTCCTTCGTATCCAATAGACTCAGCCGCTTTAATCGCTGATTTACCCATTTTTTCACGAAGTTTGGCATCAATAAAAGGAGAAGGTGTTTCTTCTACTAGTTTTTGATGACGTCTTTGAATAGAACAATCTCTTTCGGATAAGTGACATGCTTTTCCAAAACGGTCACCCGCAATTTGAATTTCTATATGGTGAGGTTCTTCGATAAATTTCTCCAAATACATCCCATCGTTCCCAAAATTGATCATTGCTTCCGCTTGAGCCGCATCATATGCCTCTTCAATTTTGTCTTCCGACCAAACTAAACGCATTCCTTTACCTCCACCCCCAGCAGTTGCTTTTAACATAACTGGGTATTTTGCTTTTAGGGCTTCTTTCTTGGCTTCAGCTACATCTTTCAAAATGCCTTTCGACCCCGGAATACAGGGTACTCCCGCTTTAATCATGGTGGCTTTGGCATTGGCTTTGTCGCCCATGCCTTCAATCATTTCCGCGGAAGCTCCTATGAATTTAATATCGTGCTCTTCACAAATTTTTGAGAATTTAGCATTTTCAGATAAAAACCCATATCCAGGATGAATAGCATCGGCATTTGTGATTTCACAAGCTGCAATGATATTTGGTATTTTTAAATACGATTCGGCACTACTAGCAGGGCCAATACATACCGCCTCATCTGCAAATCGCACATGTAAACTTTCTGCATCAGCGGTAGAGTATACCGCTACCGTTTTTATTCCCATCTCTTTACAAGTACGGATAATACGAAGCGCAATTTCGCCTCTATTGGCAATCAGGATTTTTTTAAACATCTGATTTTTTTTCTTTTCCGATTTCCCTAATCCAAACATAGATTTAGAACTAAAGATGAATAATTATGATGGGTCTACTAAGAATAATGGCTGATCGTACTCCACGGGAGTGGCATCATCGATTAAGATTTTTACAATCTTACCCGAAACTTCTGATTCAATCTCGTTGAATAATTTCATAGCTTCGATGATACACGTTACCGATCCTTCTTTGATCGTGTCACCTACCTCCGCAAAGGTGGGCTTTCCAGGACCTGCTGAACGATAAAAAGTCCCAATCATAGGGGATTTTACAGTAATATAGTTGCCATTCTCTTCTTTTGCAGCAGCGGGTACTGGAGCGGCAACTGGAGCAACAACTGGAGCAGGTGCAGCAGGAACAGGTACTGCAACCGGAGCCGCCATTTGAGCCATTTGCGGCATCATTGGCATTTGAGCCTGAATAATCTTAGGCTCTGCTACGTTTTTATCCGATTTTATGGTGATTTTAAACTCTTCTGTTTCAAGCTCAACTTCAGAAACTCCTTGTTTTGATACAAACTTGATTAACGCTTGGATTTTATCTATATCCATAATCTAAAGATTTAATTTTCAATTTATAAAACGAAAGATAAAAGTAGGGAAAATGATATTCCTATTTTTATCTATCCACTTATTTAGTTGTTTTTTTATTTGCTGTCGTATGCCCACTTAAGGTAAATAGCACCCCATGTAAATCCGCCACCAAAGGCAGCAAGAATTAAATTATCACCTTTTTTAAGTTTAGGCTCCCATTCCCATAAGCATAATGGAATAGTCCCTGAGGTTGTATTGCCGTATTTTTGAATATTAATCATCACCTTTTCTGGGGCAACTTCCATTCTTCTACGTGTGGCCTCAATAATTCTCAAATTGGCTTGGTGAGGTACTAAATAGGCTACATCATCTGGATTTAAATTGTTCCGATCCATGATGTCTCTAGAAACATCTGCCATTTTTGATACCGCCCATTTAAATACGGGTTGACCTTCTTGGTATACATAATGTAACCGGTCTGCAATAGTTTGTTGGGTTGGAGGCATGGCGGATCCACCTGCTTTTTGATGCAAATGTTTCCACCCCGATCCATCACTCTCTAGAATGCTGTCTTGGATTCCTAAACCTTCGGTGTTGGCTTCAAGCATAATTGCACCACCACCATCACCGAAGATAATACATGTGGTACGATCGGTGTAATCTACAATGGATGACATTTTATCAAAGCCACAAACGATTACTTTTTTGTACTGACCAGATTCGATGAATTTTGATGCGGTAGCTAGAGAATAAAGTAGGCCCGAACAAGCCGCATTAATATCGTAGCCAAATCCGCCTTTGATACCTGCCTTATGCATGGTAAGATTTGCGGCTGCCGGAAAAATCATATCGGCTGTAACGGTCGCGAAAATCAACAACTCCACCTCATCTGGTTTGGTGTTGGTTTTTTTCATGAGTTCAATAACAGCCGGTGCTGCCATATCGCTCGGTCCCAGGTTATCACCTTTTAATATATGACGTTGTTTAATACCCGTTCTTGAGGTAATCCACTCATCGGTAGTGTCTACCATGGATTCCAACTCCTTGTTAGTTAACACATATTCAGGAACAAATCCTTGAACACCTGTTATTGCTGCGGTAATCTTGCTCATTCTAAAAGATGTTTAAACGCTATTTGATTAGCATTGTAAAGAGCGAAAGTATTTAAAACACTTTAAGTACAAAATGTTTTTGTGCCTAATTGCCCTATAATAGGTGTTGAAAACCCTTACAGTGTTAGGCAGGCATACTTTATGAATCCACTCCAAACAAAAAAAGACCAACAATAATGCTGGTCTTAAAATCGGTATAATTACGAAGTTTTTAGGCTAAAGTTTCCTTTTCCATTACTACTTTCCCTTTGTAGTAAAGCTTCCCTTCAAACCAGTGTGCACGGTGATACAAATGTGGTTGACCTGTAGTTGTGTCAATAGCAACTGTAGGCATCTCAGCATTGATGTGAGTTCTTCTCTTGTCTCTTCTAGTTTTGGAAATTTTCCTTTTAGGATGCGCCATAATATCTCGTTTTAATCTTTAATTCTTACTTTAATTTTTTCAATTCGTCCCACATATTTGCAGTGTCATTGTCTTCTTCCGGAGTTTCAAATGTCTGTTGTAGTTGGTCTATCACCTCCGGATCGCAATCGTCTTCATCGTGTACTTTCCTTAACGGAAACTGCAAGGTGATGAATTCATACACAATTGGGGCGATGTCAATTTTATAGGCTTCAGGTCCTAGTACAAGTAGCTCCTCATTTTCACTACTGGTGACATCACCGAATTTGATCATTAGCTGATCATTCGTTTCAATGTCTAGAACCATGGGATCCAAACATCTATCACATTTAGTTTTAAATGTACCTGCCATTTGGAAAGATAGCTCCATCATGTTTTCTCTTTTTTCAAGAGTGAAATTAACATGAATATTACCTCCATCTACATCTTCAATAACATACTGCTCAAAGAACAAATCCACTATTTCGAACTCAAATTCGTGAAAACCGACTTTCAATCCGGAGAACTGGACAACAAATTGTTTCAGATATCCGTCTAATTTAGTCATGTTTTCAATAAAAGTATTGTTCCAAAAGCGGGCTGCAAATGTACAATCTTTTTTAAAATCGCAAAGTTTTTTGAGAATCAGATGATTATTTGTCACTTAACCTCCAAATAGAGGGAGTTTTGTTGATATATTTCTGTGTTTTGTGGGGTGAAACGCCATTCTATCATCCTATTTTTGATGAAATTTCCTGTCCATGAACAAAATTGAAGCCTTGAAACAAGGAGATACCGTTGTCATAATTAGTCCTGCTAAAGCGATTGATCATAAATATATTCAGTTGGTTGTTCAATTGTTTGAAAGCTGGGGACTGAAAGTTTTGGTAGGAAAAAATGCTTTCGGTGTTCATGGGTATTTTTCGGGTACGGATAGGCAACGCTTACAGGATTTGCAATGGGCCTTAGATCATAAAGAAGCGAAGGCCATTATTACCACTCGCGGTGGGTATGGGAGTGTTCGGATAGTGGATGATGCAAATTATACCATGTTCAGGAATTATCCGAAATGGATGGTTGGATTTAGTGACATTACTGTTTTTCACAATCTTTTTCACTCCAAACTGAAATTCCCTACCATTCATGCCATTGCACCCTTGTATTTGGATCGGTTGGCGCATTCGAGTGAACCCTTGAAAACCTTACGCAAAGCTCTTTTTGGCGAGGAGTTGGTCTATGAGGTGCCCAAAAACCCGAATAATAAATGGGGGAATGCAAACGGGGAAGTCGTAGGTGGTAATTTGGCTATTTTGTGTAGCTTAGTGGGGACTTCAATTGACATAGATATGGATGGGAAAATTTTATTTATTGAAGAGGTTTCGGAATACGCATACCAATTGGATCGAATGTTACAGGGTTTGAAGTTGGCGGGTAAGTTAAAAGGTTTAAAAGGATTAGTTGTGGGTGGCTTAACAGATATAAAAATGTGTGAGGAAACATTCGGAGTTTCTCCCGAAGAGCTAATTATGCAAGTAGTTAGTGAATTTAATTATCCAGTCCTATTTGATTTTCCCGCAGGACATCAGCTAGATAATAGAGCCTTGGTTTTAGGGTGTGTTTACGAGTTGAAGGTGACTGGATTGGGGGCTAGTTTAAAACAAATACGTAATGGCACAGCATAACGACTTAGGGGATCTTGGGGAGAAAATTGCAGTCAAGGACCTCAATAGTAAAGGGTATCAAATTCTTGAATTGAATTATCGGTTTAAACGGGATGAGGTGGATATAATTGCGCAAAAGAATAACGTCATTGTTTTTGTGGAAGTAAAAACTCGTGAAAGTGATTATTTAGGAAGGCCCGAAGAAGCGGTTACTATGGCCAAACAAAAACGAATAATCAAGGTGGCTAATCATTATATGATTGAAAATAATTTGGAATTGGAAGGTAGGTTCGATATCTTTGGGATAATAATCAATAAAAACAGACAAGAGGTGAGGCATATTGAGGATGCATTCTCCCCGCAATGGTAGTGTGTTTTGAACTTGCATTTTAGTAAGCTTTTTTGTCAAAAAAAACCTTTATATATACTCTATGTGTTTAAAGTTTCATGGATATCCCGATTTTCGGTGTACTTTTGCGGGCTGAAAACATATAAATAAATTTTTGAATTATGAGTCGGGACGATTTTAATAGTACAGAAAACGATAACTCTTCACAACCAGGTAAGAGAAGAAGAATAAGAATTAGCCAGAATTTTAATGAGGACAATGGAGTTGATGGAAACGCGTATGACTCAAATCAAGAAGATTCTAGATCTTATACTAAAATTGACAAAAATGGGTATTCCCATTTAAGAAAAGAAGGTTACAAACCTCGTAGAAAACAGTCGTTTATACCAAAGGCTCAAGGTATTGAGCGTATCTTCAACGAAGAAAATGGAGAACGATTGAACAAATATTTGTCGAATTCTGGAATTTGTTCAAGACGTGAAGCGGATAAATTGATTGCTGCTGGTATTGTATCTATCAACGGCAAGCCTGTTGTTAAATTAGGTACACGTGTACAAGTAGGCGATGTTGTAAAACTGGCGGAAGAAGAATTATCTCCAGAAAGAATGGTTTACGTGGTATTAAATAAACCGAAAGATACCATCACTACTCTAGATGATCCACAAGGTAGAAGAACCGTAATTGACATTGTTAAAAATGCATGTAAAGAACGTATTTACCCGGTGGGAAGATTAGATAGATATACCACAGGTGTATTAATCTTAACCAACGATGGGGAAATGGCTACTCGCTTAACACATCCTTCTTTCGGAATTACCAAAATCTACAATGTTAAATTGGATAAAGAGGTTTCTCCAGAAGATTTAAAACGTGTAACGGATGGTATTGAACTAGCGGATGGGGTCATTAAAGCAGATGCAGCTGATTATTACAAAGCAGGGGTTCGCGATAGCGTTCGTTTAGAATTACATTCAGGTAAAAATCGTGTAATTCGTAGGATTTTTGAATCCATGGGTTACCGAGTAGTTTCTTTAGAGCGTATTTCTTTTGCAGGGATTACCAAGAAGAAATTAGGAAGGGGTAAATTCCGTTTCCTAGATCCATTAGAAGTAGGTTCATTAAAGATGCTGAAAAGCAACTAGATACTAACCTTCTTTGACTACCGTTATCGCTTCATGCGAATCATAAAAAAACTAATACTTTATACCACCATTACTGGAGCATTATTGTTTTCAGTTTTGGTGGTTTTTGGTTTTTTATTTCAAGATCAAATTATTCGATCTCTTCAAGGTGAGTTAAACAAACACCTGAATGCCGAAATTCAAGTAGGCGAAATTGAACTCTCCTTTATTTCTAACTTCCCTTTGGCCTCGGTAATCTTAAATGATGCCGTTGGATTTGAATCCAAAAATTTTAGCGCTAACCCCGACACACTTTTCGTTTTTGAATCATTTGAACTCTCTTTTAATATACTAGATGTGGTGGATGGAAATTACGTCTTGAGTGAATTGTCAGCCCAGCAAGGATTCCTAAATTTAAAGGTGGCTAAATCTGGAGAGGAAAATTATTTAATATTTGATTCGAACCCAAAAGATTCTTCCAGCTTTTCGCTAAACTTAGAAAGTGTACACCTCCAAAATGTAGCGATTGGCTTTAAAGATTATGGATCTACAGATGGATACCGGTGTTACTTTAATAATGCGATTGCCAAAGGTTCTTTTACCGATACTCAAATTGATGTAGCTCTTTTTGGAACCATTCATGTAAAGCAGCTGGAATTAGAAAATAATTGGTATTTGACCCATGAAAAAGCGAGAGTCGATATTGGTATTGCTATGAATTTGGAAACCGGATCTTTCCAGATAAGTAGAGGTTTTTTAACCCTTCGTGAAAATTTCAAGTTCGAGGTTAAAGGAAAAACGAATTCCAATTTATTTCATTACACATTCGATGCTAAAAACCTAGATGTGGCAAAAGTACGAACCTTAGTTCCGGAAAGACATCTAAACGTTTTAAAGGCGTACAACTTAGATGGGGATCTTGATGTGTTCGTAGAATTGAAAAGGTTATCTACCAAAAAATATCCATCAATAACGGGGAAATTCAAAGCTTCTGATGGTAATTTGGTGTATACGAAAACCGGTGAAAGTGTTCAGATAAAATTAGCCGTTGGGACTTTTGATTTAGGAAGATATGCCGCAGCTACCAGTACCCAAGTAGATGTGACTGCTTTTACTTTGTCTACCAAGGAGGCATCCGTAAAAGGGACGCTATTTCTGAAGAACTTAGATCATCCTAGTTATTCTTTAAATGTGTCGGGCAATGCTGATTTATTCGAAATATCCAAATTAACCGATTTAGGGAATGGATTTGGGATGAGTGGTTTAGCCCAGTTTGATATCCAAATGAAGGGCCGAATTACGGATTTTGATTCTATTACGGCATCGGAGATTAGATCCATTAAAGGACTTGCGGACTTAAAACTCAGGGAGGTGGTTATTCGAATTAAAGGACTTCCTAGTTTTGAGAATATCCGCTCTGATTTAAAAGTAGGGCCAAAAGACGTGTATATAGCTAACTTCTCGGCATCTATTGCAAATTCCAAAACCACCGGAACGGCTAAGCTTCATAATTGGTTGGATTACGTGTTAAAGAAATCCAAACGCTTAGATATTACGGGGGATATTAGAACGGAGGCATTGATAATGTCCGATTGGGTAAACGAATCGGAGGAAAATAAACGTTCCACTCCCAAAGTATTCCCAGAGTTTTTGTCCTATTCCGGCCATGTGGAAATTGGCACTTTTAAAGATCAAGAGATTATTTTTACCCAACTAAGATCGGATATTACTTATTTTCCAAGTACCTTAAAATTATCGAATACGTATTTTAGTGGGTTTAATGGAGCGGTTTATGCTAATATTAAACTAAGCGAATGGGTGAATGGTTTTGGAGTTCATGGTCAGCTAACCACTAAAAATATTGATATTCGAGAAGTATTGAGAATCAATAAAAACTTTGGTTTCGACTTTATCTCGTATAAAGAAATAAAAGGCGCACTTCATAGTTCCATTGATTTTGACTTCACAACCAATAAGGCTTTTGTAGTGGATAAATCATCTGTAATAGTAGATGGTGATGTGATGTTGTTAAATGGTGAATTAATTGAGAATAAACTATTGTATAGCATTCCTAAAGAAGTGGAAAGTAACAAGATTATTTCTCTCTTTGTAAATCTCGACTTGTTTGAGGAACGATTGCATCATATTAAGTTTGATACCATCAGTAATCATATCTCCATAAAAAATGAAGTGATCTCTATTCCAGGAATGACCCTTAAATCTTCGGCTATTAATATTGGAGTGCAAGGAACACATACTTTTTCGAATGAAATGGATTATTACATGAATTTCAATTTGAACAATGTGCTAGGGAAAAAAGAGCCCATCACCGATGCATATGGTTTTATAGAGGATGATGAAAAAGGCAATAGAAATATGTATTTACATGTCTACACCAAGAAAGGGCAATTGGTGGTGGATGTAGACAAATTTGGATCCAAAAAGATTGTTAATTTACCCCAATCTCATGAAATGAAGGTGGTGAAATCTATCTTGAAAGAAGAAATTGGACTCTTTAAAAAAGATACCTCAGTGGTGGTAGAACCTCCGGTCGATACGTTTGATTATGAGGTGGATTTAGGAGAGTTTGGCGAAGCAGATACCCTTGCGAACGAGAAACAAGATACTCCCAAAAAGGATTCAACGATCTTGGGTAAAATTCTCAAAAAGAAGAAGAAAAAGAAAAAGGATGATTTTGAAGAATGGGATGTGGAAGAGGATGATTTTTAAATTGTCTCCCTCCCAATAACTATTCCAATTCAGCGTTTTAAGATTCGAGTTATGAGTGAATTAGTCAATAAAAGTTATATATACTCAAGAAAATCCTTGTTAAAAAGGGTTCTTGTGGTATCCGCATTAATTATTATTGGGGTTTCATTTTTTTATTCTAGTCGCCTCGTACGTCAACTTTCTAAGGAAGAAAAAAAGAAAGTAGAGCTTTGGGCCGGAGCTATTGAAGGAAGGGCGGATAGATTAGTGCGGGCACAAAATCTATTTCAAGAATTAGCCCAAGTGGAGGAAAGTAAAATTAAGCTTTGGGCGAAAGCTACCGAGATTCTCTCTACCTCTCGTAAATCTTTAGGAAGTGGTAGTTTGGCCATTGAAATTATCGAAAATAATAATACCATACCCCTTATTTTAACGGATGAGAATGGCGGGATAACCGCGCATAGAAACGTCCTGGGGGTACAGGAAGTGTTTAACCTTGAAGGGGAAGCATTAGCTACTGCCAATGCCAGTAATTCACGGATATTGGATTCTGTTTTGGTCGTCATGAAAGCGACTGGAAAACGAATTGATATAAATTATTTCAGTAATGAATATAATTATATGTATTATAAAGATTCCAGGATTTTGGATGAACTTAGAGCATCATTTAATGATATTCATGCCGGGTTTGTAGATGATATTATTTCCATGGCCTCTTCAACTCCGGTAATTTATTTACGAGGGGATTCTGTAATTGCAAGTAATTTAATTTCCGATAATGTTTTAAATGACTCTATTAAATTAGTGGTGGCTTTGCAAAGTATGCAATCGGATAATGACCCTATAGTAGTAGATTTAGAGGAAGGGGAAATCAACTCTATTTATTACGGTGATTCTGATTTATTGAAAAAATTAAAGTATTACTCCGTGGTCCAAATTGGAGTGGTGATGCTTTTCGTTCTTATTGGATATTGGCTGTTTAGCATTTTTAGAAGATCTGAACAGAATAACGTTTGGGTAGGAATGGCCAAAGAAACGGCTCATCAGTTAGGAACTCCACTTTCTTCTTTAATGGGATGGATGGATGTGATGCGCATGAAAAATGTGGATGAAAGCATGATTAAGGAAATGGAAAAGGATGTGGATCGATTAACTATGATTACCGATCGTTTTTCAAAAATTGGAGCTAAACCGCATTTGGAAGAAAAGAATGTATACGAGTCCCTAGAGCGATTTGTAACGTATTTCCGTACTAGAAGTCCTAGAAAAGTAGTCATCGAATTAAAAGGGATGAACAACGAACATGTAGTTTCTCCCATCAACGAACCTTTGTTTCACTGGGTGATTGAAAACCTGGTAAAGAATGGTATTGATGCCATGCAAGGGAAAGGACATATCTTAATTAATGTTTCGTGTGAAGCCGATAAGACGGTGGTGGAGGTATCTGATACCGGAAAAGGGATTCCGTACAATAAAAGGAAAGAGGTTTTTCAACCCGGTGTCACCTCAAAAGCGAGAGGCTGGGGCTTAGGTTTATCTTTGTCTAAAAGAATTGTTCAAGATTACCACAATGGTAAAATTTGGGTAAAACATAGCGAGCTAGATAAAGGGACCACCTTTAGAATTGAGCTCAAACAACTTCACTAATTTCGTTTCGAATAATTATGGCAGGTATATATATTCATATTCCTTTTTGCAAACAAGCATGTCACTATTGTGATTTCCATTTCTCTACCAATTTTAGAAATGTAAATGAATTAGTAAAGGCTATGAAGGTGGAGCTGAATTTGCAATCTCACTATATGGGGGACGAAAAAATTCATACCATTTATTTTGGTGGTGGAACTCCATCTGCTATTCCCACTCATTTAATTGGCGAACTGATTGATGAAGTGAAACGACTTCATCGGGTAAGTAAGGAAGCAGAAATATCGCTCGAAGCGAATCCAGATGATCTCACCAAAGAAAATCTAGCCGATTGGAAAAGTTTTGGAATTAACCGGTTAAGTGTCGGAGTGCAATCCTTTGTGAATGAGCATTTGGTGTGGATGAATCGGGCACATACTAGTACCGAAGCCATTAATGGTTTAACATGGGCCAAAGAAATAGGGATTACCAATATCACCATGGATTTGATTTATGGAATTCCGAATATGACCATGGACCAATGGAAATCTAATTTACAGACCTTCTTTGATTTAGACTTACCTCATTTATCCGCTTACGGTTTAACTATTGAAGAGCAAACCCATTTGGGACATCTAGTTAAGACCAATCAAGTCCAAACCGAAAAAGACGCTAATTATAATTTGCAATTTGAATATTTGATGACCCAAACACAGAAGCAAGGATTTGATCATTATGAAATTTCAAATTTTGGAAAACCTGGTTTTTATAGTCGGCATAATACGGCCTATTGGTTGGGCGAAAAGTATGCAGGAATTGGACCATCGGCCCACTCCTTCAATGGAGAGGAAAGACGATGGAACGTAGCTTCAAATATGAAGTACATGACCATGTTGAATAAAAAAGAGTTGCCTTCGGAGGTGGAGAAATTATCGAAGAAGGATCAATTCAATGAATATGTTTTAACCCGTTTACGTACCATTTGGGGAATTGATACGAACCAAATAATAAACCAATTTGGTGCCGATTTTCAAAATAATCTAAAATCATCGGTCCAGCCATATATCCGCTCTGGACACGTTGTTTTTAATGGGAATTCCTATGTGCTGTCTAACGAAGGTAAGTATTTGGCCGATAAAATATCATCCGACCTCTTTGTGGTTGATTAAAAAATTATATTTTGCAGGGCTTAAATATTTTATCTTGCAAATAACAGTACCACATAACGGCAATTCATATCGCGTTGATTTGAATAAATTTCATGATATTTCCATCCCTATGGGTGGAGAATCGGGGGTGCAAGCATGGTATTTGAATGCACCAGAAATTAGCCCGGTAAGGGATGGTGATTTTATTGGCGAGGTGGCTCAAGGAAGTTCCGTGAATTTTCGAAACATATTCTTTAATCCACATGCGCATATCACCCATACCGAAAGTATGGGGCACATTCACGAAACTATTTTTTCGGTGAATGAAAATTTGAAAGAACATTATTTTATTACCGAGGTAATTAGTATTGATCCTCTTCAAGTAGCAAGTGATCGTATTATTGGAAAAGACCAAATTGAAAAAATGTTGGCGGGTAAACGTCCAAAGGCTTTAGTGATTCGAACGCTTCCTAATGTAGAAAATAAATTAGCGATCAACTATTCCAATACCAATCCTACGTATATGGAGTGGCAAGCCGCAGCTTGGTTAAATGAAATTGGTGTAGAGCACCTTTTAATTGATACCCCATCGGTAGATCGAGAACAAGATAATGGCGAACTTAAAGCGCATAAAGCGTTTTGGGGCTATCCAGATACGAAAAGACTTCATTGCACTATTTCAGAATTTGTGTTCGTGAAGGATTCAATACCAGACGGAACGTACTTTATGAATTTACAGACCGCTCCCATTGAGAATGATGCGACACCATCACGACCAATTTTACATGAAATGACTTTAATAGATTAAACGTATAGATATGGAACATGTTATAGATGCAATTGATAAGAAGATTCTAGATGTCCTACAAGAAAACGGACGTATCACCAATCTTCATTTATCCAATTTAATTGGTCTTTCACCGGCACCTACATTAGAACGTGTTCGAAAGTTAGAGAAAGCAAAGATTTTAAAAAGTTATCATGCAGAAGTAGATGCGTCTAAATTGGGGTACGATTTGAATGTAACTATTCAAATTACCTTAGCGCGCCAAATTGAAAATGCAACACAAAGGTTTAATACCGATATTCAAAAAATCGAAGAGATTATTGAATGTGTTCAAGTAACCGGTGATTTTGATTATTTGCTACGTGCAGTGGTAAAGGATGTCCGTGGATTAGATCTCCTAATCAACGAAAAATTAATTCGTATTGAAGTTATTGGTCAATTGAAAACCAACGTGATTTTATCCACTATAAAGAGTTCCAAAAAGATACCATTGAAATAATGAATATCGAAGAATATAGAGAATACTGTTTGGCAAAAGCAGCGGTAACAGAAACCACCCCATTTGACAAAAACACCTTGGTGTTTAAAGTACATGGAAAAATGTTTGCTCTTACTGGAATGGAGAAGTTTGAGAGTATCAATTTAAAATGTGACCCTGAATATGCCATTCAACTTCGGGAGGAAAATGAAGGAGTTCAACCCGGGTTTCATATGAATAAAACACATTGGAATACAGTACTGACAGATGGATCGGTAGCGGATGAGCTATTATTAGAACTTATTGATCATTCCTACGAATTGGTCGTAAAAGGCTTACGAAGAAAAGTGAGAGAGTCTTTAAAATAAAACGAAGGAATGATGAGAAAGATTATTTCATTCTTCTTTCAGGGGTTATTACTGGTAGTACCCGTCATGTTAACCGTTTACATCGTTTATAAAATGTTTGTATGGGTAGACGAAATCCTGCCCTATCATCCCTTTTCGGGCTCGGGTGTTATTATTTTATTTGCCGTTATTACCCTAATTGGACTGTTAGGAAATACCTTGATTGCGCGTACTTTAAATGATTGGTTTCACGCACTGATCAATAAACTACCCTTACTCCGTACTATTTACTCCGCTATTAAAGATTTACTTTCGGCTTTTGTAGGTGAAAAAAGAAAATTTGGTCGCCCAGTACTCGTTAAACTAAGTAAAGAATCCAATATTCAAAAAATGGGGTTTCTAACCCAGGAAAATATGGCCCTACTAGGTTTAGATAACCATAAAGTAGCCGTTTATTTCCCCCATTCCTATGCCTTTAGTGGAAATGTTTTTATTGTCGAAAAAGAAAATATTTCGGACATTGATGCTTCTTCGGCAGAGGTAATGAAGTTTATTGTTTCGGGAGGAGTCGCTTTTCCAGGAGGAAAAAACGATGATTAAACGTTTTTCATGGGTCGCTTACAAAGTATATGTATTGACCATTTTTTTTGTGACATTGATTCCTTTTTATCCTATTTTCTGGTATTTACTAAATAAAGAAGAGCGCTGGCCCAAATGTTTTGTTTGGCAAGTGCATTGGGGGAAGGTAGTTCTGTTTCTTTCGGGGATTCAATTACAGGTAAAAGGACAAGAAAACTTACCCAGTCCACCCTATGTTATTGTATCCAACCACGCTTCTTATATTGATACCTTTTTGATGTATGGAATTATTCCTGACTTTTTTGTTTTTATGGGAATGGCTTCTTTACGTAAACTGCCCATGTTTGGCCGGTTCTTTACATCCGGTCAAAATATTTCGGTAGATAGATCTTGTACATTTAACTCCGTAAGAGCATTTAAATTGGCACAAATCAAATTGTCCAAAGGCTACTCGGTGGCCATTTTTCCTGAAGGGGGGATTAAATCCCAGGTTCCTGAATTAGGTGCGTTTAAAAATGGCGCTTTTAAATTAGCGATGAATGTTCAAGCACCGATCGTTCCAATCGTCCTGTTTAACTCTCATATTATTTTGGATTCTAATAATGTTTTTGGAGCATCCGGTAAGCCAGGTCCTGCTCCAGTACATATTTTAAAGGCAATAGAAACTTCTCACTTAAAACAGGAAGATTTAATACCTTTGCGCCACGAAATTTGGAATGCAATGAATACAGAATTGCAAGAATTTTATTCGAAAGCATAATAATTGACGAACATGAAGATTGATAATAGCATTGTAGATAAAGTAGCAGGACTTTCGAAGTTGGAGTATAAAGGCGAAGAAAAAGAAGCTATTAAAAAGGATATGGAGCGTATTCTTGACTTCATGGATCTTTTGAACGAAGTGGATACCGAAGGGGTAGAACCGTTGAAGTATGTGACCGAAGGAATGTTAGAGTTACGTAAAGATGTAGCCCATACCGATATTACAAAAGCTCAGGCTTTAGAAAATGCACCGTCTAAAGATTCGGATTATTTCAAAGTCCCTAAGGTTTTAAGTAAGTAGGATTTGGTTTTAAGTTGTTGGCTAGCAAGGGAATACTTTTTTTTTGTATACTTGTATTCTTAATAACTTAAACTATAACCAATGATACGATCAATAACATGTGCCCTTTTACTGAGCCTATGCATAAGTGTAGTAAGTGCTCAAGGAATGCTTAGTTCCGCTGATTTAAATAGTCAAAAGGAACTAAATAAATACGAAAGAGTTGAACTGGTTCCAGAGCCAATTTTACTTGATGCGAATAATTCATTTACGAATAGAGGGGCTACTCTCTATATGGATAGTTTAATTCTTCACGTACCAATGTCTAGCGGAAGTCCGGTAACCGGTATTGAAAGCACCACCTATTTGTATAATTCCATTAATGAGAATATTACTAGTTCTAGGTTTGATATTACTCCGAATACGCAACAACGTATTGCGTCTACAAAAACGGAAAATGTTTATAATGCCAATGGATTGTTAATTTCCAGTATTAGCTATAGATGGGCTCCTGGAACGAGTACATGGGTTGAACTGTATAAATATGACCGTATTTATTCTTCTAGTTTTAACTTAGAATCGTTGATTACTTTGCGTTGGAATTTGAATACTAGTTTGTGGGATAATCTTCTAAAAAGAGAATATTCGTATGATGCGAATGATAATAATATAGGCCAATTCCTTTTTCAATGGAACACAAGTTCTTCGTTGTGGGATAGTACGGTTAAATACACGTACAGTTTTGATAGTAATAATGATAATACGGGAGTTTCAGGGTTTAATTGGAATGGTTCTTTGTGGGTAAACATCCTGCAATCTACCTATACCCTAAATGGGTTAGGAGATAGAGTAGATCAGTTAATGCAAACGTGGGATACGACATCGAATGTATGGGTGAATTTTTACCTGTATGATTATTCCTATGATACTCAAGATAATATGATTCAATGGGTGAGGCAAGATTGGTCTATAACACAAAGTGCCTGGAGACCACTATTTAGGTTAACGCAATCTTTTGATTTGACTGTTTCAGGAGCTGATATAATTGCTCCTGGAGGTTATGACTTGAATAACCAACTATCTGCTGAATCCGTTTATTACAATAATCCAGGTACTGGGAATTGGGAAATAAGTGATTCCATTACTTATTTCTATTCTACAGGTATAACCTCCATTGCAGAATCTAAATTTATGGAAATGGAATCGTTTCCAAATCCGGTTACTGATTTGATTACTTTTAAACTAAACACGAATGAAGTGAATGCCGTAGTGCAAATTATGGATGTTACAGGTAAGGTGGTAATGAAAAGGGATTTGAATCGAGCGAATAAAGTAAATGTTTCGATTTTACATCGTGGTTTCTATACGTATGTTATTGAAGCTAGAAATGGAATTTATTCTGGTAAGTTTGTAAAGTAGTAAGCGTTCAAAAAAAATGATGTAAAAGCTTAAGAGTATTTCTTAAGCTTTTTTTCTTGGTGGTCGTTAAATCCCTATCATCTGGTTTATGAAGAAGAACAGAAATGTAGCGCTTTCACTTACCTTCGTGCCCTTTATTATAAAGGATGAAAAATAATAATCTTTTAGCACATTTAGCGGTATTTGGTGCAAACCTAATTTATGGTATCAATTATACCGTAGCTAAAGATGTGATGCCAGAATATTTAACTCCAAATGGGTTTATTTTGGTGAGAGTTTTGGGGGCGGCCATTATGTTTTGGCTGTTAAGCTTTGGGTTGAAACTAAACGAGTCTATCGCTAAAAAAGATTGGGTTCGATTAGCCATAGCTGGATTGTTTGGGGTGGCGATGAATCAGTTATTCTTTTTTCAAGGACTGTCATTAACAACCCCAATAAACGCGGCAATTATCATGACGATTAATCCCGTAATGGTATTAATTATAGCGGCTATTATTCTTCGAAATCGAATTACGTTAACCAAAACAACAGGTATTCTTTTAGGCTTAAGTGGAGCAGTATTACTCACCGTTTATAAAGAGGGAGAAATTGTGATTCCTAATTTTTCTCAAGACACCGCTCTTGGAGATATGTTGGTTCTTATTAATGCAACCTCTTATGCAATTTACCTAGTCGTTGTAAAACCTTTAATGGTCAAATACCATCCAGTAACTATAGTAAAATGGGTATTTTTATTCGGACTGATTTATGTTCTTCCATTCGGGGCATCAGAAATCGTGTCCTTTGATTGGTTGAACTTTCCAGGATACATTTACGGTGAAATTGCATTTGTGGTTATCGGAACTACTTTCTTTGCCTACCTGTTTAATATGTACGGATTGAAAAAATTGAGTCCATCTGTGGTCAGTATCTATATTTACCTACAACCCTTTTTAGCCACTTTGTTTGCCTTGGCATGGGGAAGTGACTCCCTTAGCCTTTCACAAATATTAGCCGCAGCATTGGTTTTTTGTGGCGTTTATTTGGTGAGTAAGAAGGCGAAACCTGTTCTGAATGAATAGTCTTTATATTGGATTTTCTAGTCCCAAAATCAATCTCCATAAATAGTTTAAGAACCTTATCTTTGGGGCTTCTAAAAAAAGTAAGTGTATGCTAAAATCAATGACTGGGTTTGGGAAAGCCATGGGAAACAGAGGAGATGTTTCCTACAATGTGGAACTTAGATCTTTAAATAGTAAACAAACGGATATTTATGTTAAAATGCCCAGTCAGTTTAAGTCTAAGGAGTTAGAAGTCCGTACCTTATTGACCAGAGAGTTGACCCGAGGTAAGATCGAATTGAGTATGCATATTCATGGGGCTACCTCAGATACTTTGCAAACCATCAATACCACTTTAGCGAAACATTACCATCAGGAATTAAGAAACTTGGCGGGTGCATTGGGTGAAGGCACGGAGAGCTTGATGCCCATGGTATTAAAGATGCCAGAGGTTTTGGCCAGTAAAGCACCAGAAATGGATCCGGAAGAATGGGGCTTTATTATGAACTTAATTAGAGAAGCTATTTCAAAGCATTCGGAATTTAGGTCGGTAGAAGGGCAAAGTTTAGAAGACGATTTTAAAGTGCGATTAAATAATATTACAGGCTTGTTAACGGAAGCAGAAAAATTTGAAGATGTACGGGTAGAGTCGGTTCGTACACGTTTAAATAAAGGGGTGGAAGAATTAGCTAAACAAGAAAATTTAGATAAAAATCGTCACGAGCAAGAAATCATTTATTACATCGAAAAATTGGATATCAACGAAGAGAAAGTCCGGTTAAATGCGCACTTAAAGTACTTTGTGGAAACCATGAATCAAGGCGGTGTTGCCGGTAAAAAATTGGGATTCATTACCCAAGAACTAGGGAGAGAAATTAATACCTTAGGATCAAAAGCATACCATCAAGATATTCAAAGAGTGGTGGTGCAAATGAAGGACGAATTAGAAAAGATTAAAGAGCAAGTGCTTAACGTGTTGTAGAAATGCAAGAAAAGTTAGTCATCATATCTGCTCCCTCAGGAGCTGGGAAATCAACGATTGTAAATAAAGTTTTACCGGAAATCTCAAATTTAGAGTTTTCAATTTCGGCTACTTCTAGATCTCCTAGAGGCGAAGAAAAACATGGGGATCATTATTATTTTTTCACCCCCCAAGAATTTAGAAAAGCCATTTCTGAACACTCTTTTATTGAGTTTGAAGAGGTGTACCCAGATCAATTCTACGGGTCCTTAAAAAGTGAAGTAGAACGATTATGGACCAGTGATAAAGCCGTTATTTTCGATATTGACGTGGTGGGTGGTTTGAATTTGAAAAAAATGTATGGGGATAAAGCCATTTCAATTTTTATTCAACCTCCTTCAGTAGCGGTTTTAGAACAACGTTTGCGGGGAAGAGGGACCGACTCGGAAGAGAAAATCCAGACCCGGTTGGGTAAATCAAAAGAAGAATTGGCTCGAGCTAGCGAATTTGATCATGTGGTTGTAAACGATGATTTATCAATAGCTACCGAAAATGTATTTAACCTGATTACCGACTTCTTGAATAACTAATCATGGCAAATACGAACATCGGTTTATTTTTTGGAACGTTTAACCCCATTCATGTAGGTCATCTTATACTGGGGAACTTTATGGCACAAGTGCCACAAATTGACCAAGTGTGGTTTGTGGTGACGCCTAGAAATCCCTTCAAATCAAAAGATACCTTATTGGCGGATGTGCATCGATTGGCATTGGTTCGAGAGGCCATAGAGGATAACCCAAGATTGGAAGCTTCGAATATTGAGTTTGACATGCCTCAACCCAATTATACGGTGAAGACCCTAGCGGTTCTATCCGAAAAGTACCCCGATAAAAACTTCACCTTGATTATGGGGGAAGATAATTTGAGAGGGTTTCATAAATGGAAAAACTACGAAGTTATTTTAGAAAATTATGACGTTTTGGTGTACCCACGTGTATATACTGAAAATGAAATCCCCGTAGTTTCTGAAAAGGAAAAAGAATTATTAAATCATCCTAAAGTGCAATTGGTAGATGCGCCTTTGATGAAGGTTTCTTCCAGTACCATCCGTACTATGATTGCGCAAGGGAAAGATGTGCAGTACATTCTTCCGCATAAAGTATATACCTACGTAAACGAAATGAATTTCTATAAATAATGAAAGTAAAAGTCCTCATTATTCGATTTAGTTCTATTGGCGACATAGTGTTGACCACTCCCGTAATTCGTAACGTCAAACAGCAATTAAATGAGGGGGATGTAGAAGTTCACTTCTTATCCAAAAAGGCATTCTCGGGTATTTTGGAAAACAATCCATACATTGATAAATTGCATTTAATTGATGAAAAGGTAGCTCCAATTTTACCCGAACTATTGGAAGAGCGTTTTGATTATATTTTTGATTTACACAAGAATTTAAGATCTTCTCAAGTCAAGCGTGGATTAGGAATCATGGATTTTTCATTTAAGAAGTACAATATTCAGAAATGGATTTTGGTAAACTTTAAAGTGAATAAAATGCCGGATTTGCATATCGTAGATCGTTACATGGAAACCACCAAAGCCTTTGGTATAGTGAATGACCAAAAGGGACTAGATTATTATATTCCGAAAAAGGATGAGGTGGCTTTATCTCAATTTTCATCCGCATTTCAAAATGGATTTATTGCCTTTGCTATTGGAGGTCAACATGAAGGGAAAATGCTTCCGAATTATAAAATCATTGAAATTTGTAATGCCTTGAAGCAACCGGTTATTCTTTTAGGCGGTAAGGAAGATGAACCGAATGGAAATGTCATTATGGAAACAGCATCCAATACGGTGTTTAATGCTGCGGGTAAATTTTCGTTAAACCAAAGTGCTTCCATTTTAAACCAGTCCATGTGTGTCATTACACACGATACCGGATTGATGCATATCGCCTCTGCGTTAAAAAAGAAAGTGATTTCAATTTGGGGAGCTACGGTTCCGGAGTTTGGAATGTATCCGTACCTACCCGGTGATGGATCAAAAATTATTGAACCTAATGGGGTTTCAAGACCCTATTCAAAACTCGGTAATAAGCAGTGGTATAAACCTGCTTTTACGGGCATGGAAAAAATTGATGTGCTTGAGGTCATTGAGTCGGTCAATTTGTTTTCGTAACCAGGCCTAAATAATGGTAAACCATTAGAAATAATCCCCGCTTATATCTTTTGTTTGTAAGGAAGAAGTGACGCTTCAATTGTTGCTTTAATTTAAAATTCCTTTCCATGAAACGTTTCCTAATCATTGCATTGCTTTTCGCATGCACTCCAGTTATTTCGATGGCCCAAAAAGTAATTTCTGCTCAAGGGGGTAGTTATTCTAATTTCTATGGAAAATTAGACTTCACGGTTGGAGAACTGGTCATTCGTACATTGGACAATGGGTCGAATAGCTTAACACAGGGTTTTCATCAAACCCACTTGGTGGTTTCAAGTATACAAGACTTAGCGCATGAATTAAATGTTCGCATTTATCCTAACCCAGTTATGTATCAATTAACCGTAAAGTTTAGTGAATTACAATATGGTAAGAGGATAGAAATACTTGATTTAAATGGGAAGTTAGTAAAGACGCAAAGGTTGACGGCTATGGAAACCACCATTAATGTTCAAGAATTAGCGGCAGGAGTTTATTTGCTGCGCTTAATAAATAAAGAAGGACAATACCTGAAAACCTACCAAATTCACAAACTAAACTAAACCAGTAATTATGAAAACCAAAATACTTTTAATACTCGCTATCTTTGCATTTTGTTTTAACGCAAATGCGCAATCCCCTTATTCTTTCAATTACCAATCGGTGATTAGAGATGCAGGTGGAAATGTTTTAGCAAATACCAATGTTGGACTTCAATTGACCATTCTTAAAGGAAGTGCTACGGGATTAGTTACCTATCAAGAAAATCATAATTTAACCTCGAATGATTTCGGGTTAATACATCTCCAAATTGGAACAGGAATAATTGGTTTTGGTGAGTTTGATACTCTTTTATGGGGCGAAGGGCCCTACTTTATGCAAGTCGGAATGGATTTTTCGGGTGGTGCTAATTACCAAACCATGGGAACTACGCAATTGGTTAGTGTGCCTTATGCATTGCATGCACGTACAGCCGATAGTATAGTTGGCGGTAATGTGAATGAGGGAGATCCCATTTTTGGAGCTTCCATAGCCGCTAATATTTCGAGTACGGATACTAGCAATTGGAATGCGCACACTATGGACACCGATACACAATTAGATTCTACTGGTATAGCTTCTTTGGGGTTTGTTTCGGGAGCCCATACTACAGATACCCAGTTATCAGAAACGGATGTGGATGCTTTTGTCGCCAACAACGGTTATCTAACTACAGAGGTTGATGGGGACACCACCAATGAAATTCAAACGCTAACTATTGGAAATGATACGCTATATCTTTCAGGAGGTGGGTATGTTAAACTACCCGTTTCCGTGGTTGGTTTCAACGGACAATATACCAACCTGATTGGTGCTCCAGTGAATGTTAGTCATTTCACTAATGATGCGGGTTACTTAATCACCGAAATGGATGGTGACCCGACCAATGAAATTCAAACCTTATCTTTTAATAATGATACCATGTATTTATCGAATGGTGGAGGCGTAGATTTGAGTGGATATGATAACTCAGCAGCTATCAATTTGAATGCTGTAGCGATAACAGGAAACACCTCTAATATTTCCACGAATACGGGTAATATCTCTACGAATAATTCGGGAATTGCTAGCAATGTAACTGCAATTAGTACAAATGCTTCAGGAGTTTCTGCAAATGGAACCGCAATTTCAGGTAATACTTCTAGTATTTCCACTAATAATACGGCAATAGGCGGAAACACGACTAATATTACAGCCAATGCATCTACTATGAACACGCATATATTAAATGATTTAGATACAGATTCTTCCAACGAAATTCAAAGCCTTAGTTTACTAGGAACAAGTCTTTCTATTTCTGGTGGCAATACAGTCAACCTTCGGGATGCATCTGTATGGGATACCAATGCAATTGGAGCCTATTATTTGGGGAGTGTGGGTATCGGTACAAATTCTCCGGCATTCAAACTTCATGTTATGGATGATTCAGTGGCTATCTATGGATTAAGTTCTGCTCAAACATCAAATAATTGGCAAAACATAGGAGTGCACGGAGATGTAAATACGGCATCAAACCCGGGTAGAGGAGTTTTTGGAAGTGCCTATGGTGCAAATTATGGAATGGCAGTTAGAGGTGAGGCATCCACCGGTGCAGAGAATCATGGAGTTTCAGGTATCTCTTTGTCAACACCTTCTAATTCTATTAACCAATTTGGTGTTTATGGAGAGGCTCGAAAAGGATGGAGTGCAGTAAACGCTGGTACTGGAAATCATTGGGGGGGCTATTTTATTTCAACCGGATCAGGAGGATTTACGGTTGGAGCATCAGGAACTGCCACTACTCTTGGCACAGGTTCTAATAGAGGCATATCAGGAACAGCAAACAGTAATACGGCTTCTGATAATTTTGGTACCATAGGTTTTGCAAGTGGAACCATTTCAGGGATAAACAGAGGGGCTTATGGTCAAGCGTCCAATAGTACGGGTACTAATTACGGAATGCAAGGTGTGGCAAGTGGAGCAGGACTTAACCAAACTGGAGTGTATGGTTATTCAAATGGTACTGCAGGTAATAATTATGGGGTAGATGGAACTACCGAAGCAACAGGTGCTGAAAATGTAGGGACTGGAGGTTTTGCCTATGGTATAAATACAGGAAGCAATAAAAACTTTGGAATGTATGGTTTCGCTCAAAATGCCGATACTAATTACGGAGTTTATGCTACGGTTACGGGAGCAGATAATGTAAATTACGGGGTGTATTCAGAAGTAGATGGCGGGACTATAAATAATTATGCCGTCTATGGGAAAAACAGTTCTACAGGGTCAAGTAGTAACTCTTTCGGTGTTTATGGTTTGTCAGATGGGGTTTCTACATCCTCAAACTGGGGTATAAATGGTTCTGCAACTGGTTCTGCAGGTACGGGTTCCCAAAACACGGGAGTTTTAGGTTCGACAGATGGTGCCGCAAGTTTTAATATAGGGGTATTAGGTAATGCATTTGGTACGGGTACTTCTAACTATGGGGTTTATTCTATTGCTTCAAATGGAACAAATAATTATGCGGGTTACTTTAGCGGTGATGTTACCATTACGGGTAACTTAAATGTAACGGGTTCCATTGCGAAAGGAAGTGGTACATTTAAAATTGATCATCCATTAGATCCGGAAAATAAGTATTTGGTTCACAGTTTTGTAGAATCACCGGAAATGATGAATATATATAGTGGTAATATCACTACGGATGCTCAAGGTTTTGCAACGGTTGAATTACCCGCTTATTTTGATGCCGCAAATAAAGATTTTAGATATCAACTTACGGTAATGGGCTCATTTGCTCAGGCAATTATTAAAGAGAAAATTTCAGATAACAAATTTGTGGTACAAACCAATAATCCAAATATTGAAGTGAGCTGGCAAGTAACGGGTGTACGGTCTGATAAATATGCGGAAGCCAATAGAGTGGTAGTTGAAGTTGAAAAAACGAAAAAAGGAACTTATCTGCACCCAGAAGTTTACGGTATGTCGGCTGATAAATCGGAAAATGCAGATAGTGAAAACCTAAATCAAGGGGATAGTGAAAACGTAACAAATAGTTCAAGCAGCTCAAAAAATAATATTTCGAAATTGCTGGAAGAAAAGAAAAAATCCAACAATGTAATAGTTTCACCTATTGCCGAAGAAAAGTCAATACAAGAAAAATAAAAAGTAATGAAAGTGGTCGTTCGTTTAACAAAAGAGATTTCGTTTAAGTCATACGTTTAAAGTACGTTTTTAAAGATGGGTGAAAAGGCAAACGTTGAGTTCGCCTTTTCTATACCGCTTTTTAATGGATAAGTTGTCTAAACGTAATCCACGTCCTATTTTCGTATTAACATAAGCAACTAATGTATTTCTAAAACGTCTTCTTTCATAACCACATTAAAGCGATATCTTTTGCGTAAAAACTCATCCTTATTATTTGCCATTATTAGTTATTTCGCGGTAACGATATTCTTATTTATTGGCACTCCTTTATCTGCGCAATATTGGTTGCAAAAAGCCGGTGGAATAACCATTGACGAAGCAGCGGATGTTGCATTAGATCCTTTAAATAATGCCTATACCGTAGGGTATTTTACTGGGCAAGCATTTTTTGGAGGGAGTGTAATAACCGCAGTTGGTGCTACGGATGTTTTTGTAAGCAAAACGGATAACTCGGGCAATTTTGCATGGATGGTTCGTGCCGGTGGTTCGGAGTCCGATAAAGCAGAAGCAGTAGCGGTAGATGCATTGGGGAATGTGTATGTGACCGGGTATTTTTCTGGGACCGCATATTTCGGGACTAATTCCTTAATTTCATCGGGTTTACAAGATGTGTATGTAGCTAAATACAACACTTCTGGAGTTCTTCAATGGGTCACGCAAGCGGGGGGCAGTGCGTCCGATATTGGTTTTGGTATTGATGTCAATAATTTAGGAGAAGTATTCCTTACCGGTTCATTTAAATCTACAGCCACATTTGGAATGCATTCGGTAACCGCAGCGAATGCCACAAGTGATATTTTTATTGCGAAATTAGATACATCTGGGGTCTTTGAATGGGTGAAATCAGGAACGGGTAATTATCCAAATCGGGGTAGATCCTTGGGAACAGATAATTTCGGTAATGTTTATGTGACCGGACAATTCAGTGATACCATCATTTTTGATCAAGTTCACAATAACCAAAGTCAAAATATAATTTTCTTGGTAAAACTCGACTCCAATGGTGTTGAGAAATGGTTTACCACTATGGATGGCGCTATTTCCAATGTGGTAAATGATATGGCAGTTGACGGTTCAGGTAACTTATTTGTAACCGGTGATTTTAGTGGAATACTCAGTGTTTACGATATAAATACAGGGGTGTCCTCCGCCATTTCTAGTACGTTCACCCATTCCATATTTACGGCTAAATATGATAGCTCAGGACTTTGGGTGCAAAAGGGAGCTGTGGGTTCTAATAATCCAATTTCTGCGAAGAGTATCGCAAATGATGCCGCAGGGAATTTCTATATTGGAGGGTATTTTGAATGTGATTTCACGGAGTTTTCGAATAGCTATGGAGCGGCCAATTTTTTGTCGGTGGGTAGTAAGGATGTTTTTGTAGCTAAATTTAATGCCAATGGATCTTGGGATTATAGCCGGAATATTGGCGGCTCATATGAAGATGTTTGTTACGGTATTGACGTTAGTTCTTCTGGCGAAATTCATGCAGCCGGTAGTTTTTCAGGTGATTTACACATACCTATATCCGCTAACTTTTCCGCTACTAACCTTTCGTTTTGGACCACGGCTGGATGCGGTTTAAGTAATAATTATTGCGGTGATTCTGCTTATGGAAGTTATAAAACACTAAGTGCTCAAGGAAATAAGGACTTTTTTATTATCAATGGGTTTGACCCAAATAGAGAACCTTTTGATTTTTATATACGTTCAGGTACCAGTTGTGTAAAGGACCTTATTCCAGTTTGTATCGAAAACTGTGCAGATACAGTTAGAGGTTGCGGATCCGTTACTTTAACGGTAAATACCGAAATCTGTACGAGCATAGCACCGGTAATGGGGTATCACTGGAATGGATGGAACAGCAGTAGTTTAATGTTAACGGTGGTTTCTTCGGGTTGGAATTACCTGGAAGTGAAACATCCCGATCTTTGTTTTATTCAAACAGACTCTATTTATGTGGTGATAGATACACTACCGTCTCTTCCATATATTTCAGATGGAAAACATTTTAACCATATGGAATTAGTTACGGAGCCCGTTCATTTATGTACACCAGACACAACGATGCTTACCGGAGGTGGTTTTTCTTTGTCGGATACCTATTGGTGGACAGGTCCGGGGATAGCTGCTGGAGTTTATGATTCCAATATTATTGTTTCCATGGAAGGTACTTATTCATTCCATGTGCTTTCTCCTATGGGGTGTTCCATTTCAAATACTGTTTTAGTAAAAGAAAACTTACCCTTACCTCCCTTTAATTTACAAATGTTAATGAGCGATACGGTAACGGTTTGCTTTCCTGATCCATTCACGGTTCAGTTGTACGATAGCGTTTCAAATCCTTCGGCAGCCCCAGGGTGTTTAACAACTAACATATTTGCAGGGTCTTCCCTTTGGGGGAGCGATAGTGGACTGGTATATCAAACTTTTTGTGATGCCTACGCCAATTTTGAAGTCGACTCCTCAGGACTGTATACGATTTATGATACCACCATTCGAGAAAATTATTGTTACCAAGATACCCATACCGTTTTTCAATCTGTATATGTGCAGGTATATCCCAAACCTGTGGTATTGCCGTTTCCAATTACCTTGGTAGGTAATGCGATTATTTGCCCGGGTGGAACTAATGAACTCAATGCAAGCGGGGCTCCCAATTATGAATGGTTTGGTACGGGTGTAAATGGTAACTCAGATAGCACCATTTTTGTCTCTAATCCAGGAATTTACAGAGTGCAGTCTACCGTTATTGATACCAATTCCTTTGGCTGTATAGGACAGGTTGTTATTTCCGAATCAATAAATATTAGCTTAAAAATACAGCCAACCATTACCACGACCGATTACATTATTTGTCCTGGTTCATCTGTTACTCTATCGAGTAGCGAACCCATCGGAAATGCTTGGGAAGGTCCCAATGGCCCTATTCCTGGAGGTTCAACAGTTTCCGTTTCCGATCCCGGAAGCTATTTTTCGGTGGTGAATGATGCAGATAGTTGTGGGTTAGTCTCCAATACAATTACCTTATATCATTATACCACTCCTAAATTGGTAGCTATTGGCGATACTGTTTTATGTCCCGGTGCAACTACGTTATTATTCGTTCAGGCTAACTCAAGTGCTATCATTACCTGGGATCCGCCTTTGTCGGGTTCCAACCCCATTCAAAATATTACAGCTCCAGGTACCTATTCTTGTTCTATTGTTTCTTGTGGGATTACCACCACGGCAAGTATTACCATCCATTCGGGAAATCCGGCCGCTCAAATAATGCCTACGGGGGTTTTATGTGCCGATTCTTCGGTTGTTTTAATGGGGCCATCCGGAATGGTGAGTTACTCTTGGTTACCATCTAACGATACTACTCAAAATATTACAGTAGACAGTTCAGGGATCTTTACCTTAAGTATTGTGGATGCCAATGGATGTGCGGGTACCTCGCCTCCCTTTACGGTAAATACGATTCATGTGAATACGGGGTTAACCCAAAGTGGTTATGGGTTCTGTGATGGAGACTCTCTTCAATTACAAGCGGATACCAGTTTGTCCTCCTTCTTCTGGTTGCCCGGGGGAGATACCACCTCCGGAATTAGTATAACCCAACCCGGTAGTTATTCATTGAATGTAACCGATTCCAATGGGTGTGTCAGTATTGGCTGGCCTTTTAATGTCAATCAATCCGCTTCCAGCTTACCCGTTTTACAAACAGGTGATAGTGTGATTTGTGTGAACGATACGGTTGTTTTGAGTCCCGTAGTTCAAGGGTATAGTTCGTACTTATGGATGCCCGGAAATAGTACCTCCCCAAACTTAGAAGTGACCCAGTCCGGTACGTATATTTTAGCGGTGTCCGATTCTATGGGGTGTCAACTGGAATCAGACTCCTTTCAAATTACCGTTTTAGATTTACCTATTTCCAGTTTTAATGTGAACGGTGTTTTATGTGAAGATTCTACTTTACAATTGCAAGGGGTAGCTGGATTGAATCACTATACTTGGTTACCTAATAATGAAAGTACCCCTAATATTACGGTGTCAAGTCCGGGTACTTATATATTAGTGGTAACGGATACCAATGGGTGTAAGAGTCTTCCTTTTTCGTTCTTGGTGGATGAAATCCGTGTCCCTGCATCCATTTCTAATACCGTGTTCGGATTTTGTTATGGCGATAGTTTAGTATTGAATGCGAATCCTGGAATGGCAAGCTATTACTGGTCTCCTTCAGGCGAAATTACGAACTCCATAGTCGTTGTAGAAACCGAAGAGATTACCCTTACGGTTACCGATACCAATGGATGTAAAGGAAATGTGGGTCCTGTTCAAATAATTCAATCTGAATTGATGACTCAAATTAATGTGAATGGTAACGAACGGATTTGTGAAGGAGATACCGTCATTGTTTCTGCCGCAAATACCAATTATGCGAGTTACCATTGGAAACCTAGTAATTCAACAACTCAAGAAATTTGGGTGACCGAATCAGGAACGGTTTGGCTAGAAGCGGTGGATAGTATTGGATGTATTATTACCTCGGACTCTATTCAAATTGAAGTGGTCGAAAATAATTTGCAAATCCCTAGCGTATCGGCCGATTCGTTAGTTTGTTCGGGAACCTCCGTTACTTTTGTTGCGGAGGCGGGTACCGATTCCATTTATTGGTATACCTCCATGGGTGCTTCATCTTTCTTTGTTGGCGATATATGGGTGAATACTATTACAGGTAATACCGTGTATTATTTGCAAACGATTTCGGAACCTTGTAAAAGTGAATTTTCCTCCATTATAGTTCTTGCCGAAGACTGTGAGAAACCAACGGTCTCCAATGTTTTTACTCCAAATGGGGATGGAGTACATGACTATTGGTATATTGAAATTACCGGAGCCACGTGTTACCACGTAGATATTTATAATCGTTGGGGAATGTTATTGTATACCCTAGAATCGCAAAGCGAACAATGGGATGGAACCGTTGAGAATTCCAATATGGATGCCTCAGATGGGACGTATTATTACATTTTGAATTACTGTGATTATCGTTTTCAAGAGTATAGCCAAACGGGATATATTACTTTAATTCGATAAGTGGTTTAGTCAATAAATGGAAGTAGCTCATCGGCTAAGTCTCTGTTATTGGCCAAACGAGGAATCTTGTTTTGCCCACCCAATTTACCTCTCGATTTCATCATGTGCATAAACCCATCTTTTTTGATAAGGGTTACTTTCAGCGGAGTGAGAATGTTGCCTGTAATTAAATCCTTATAGTAAGGATTCTTGCCTTGTAAAGTTTGATCCAGCTTTAATCGGAAGGCATCCATATTTGCAGGCAATCGGTCAAATTCAATAAACCACTCATGGTAGGGTAAACCATCTGTAGGTTTTATTTGTGGTGCCAGGTGGAACTCACGTACCTCCATATCAAATTGAGGCATAATTTCTTGCAAAGCACTTTCTACTTCGGCTGCAATAACGTGTTCGCCAAAAGCAGAAGTAAAATGTTTAATTCTACCCGTAACTTTAATACGGTAAGGTTGCAAACAAACAAACTCCACGGTATCGCCAATATTATATCCCCAAAGGCCCGCATTGGTATTTAAAATCAGTACATAGTTCACACCCAATTTCACATCTTTCAAGGAAATTCGAGTCGGGTTTTCATCCTGGAATTCGCTGACTGCAATAAACTCGAAAAATATTCCGGCATTAATATTTAGCAATAAACCCGGTTCGGTTTGCGTGTCTTGAAAGGCAATAAACCCTTCCGAAGCAGGATAGGTTTCAATGGAAGCAATGGTTTTTCCAATGAGTTTTTTAAAGATGGCTTCGTAGGGTTGGTAATTTACCCCGCCATGCATAAACAATGAGAAATTTGGAAAAATATCGGCTATGGTATCTTTACCTGATTTGGCAATTAGCCGTTCAAAATACATCTGTACCCAAGAAGGAATCCCACCGATTAAACGTAAGTCTTCGGGTAACGTTTCTTCTACAATAGTATCTACTTTGGTTTCCCAATCGTCTATCAAGTTGGTTTCCCAAGAAGGAAGACGGTTCTTTTGAAGGTAGGATGGAACCCAATGAGCCGTGATGCCCGATAATCTACCTAGAGGCACCCCATTGAGGTCGTTTAACTCCGGACTTCCTTGTAAAAAAATCATTTTTCCGTCAATGAAGTCCGCTTTCCCAGTTTCGTTGACATAACACAACAAAGCCAGTTTGGCCGCGTCCACATGATGGGCGACCGATTCGTTTGAAATAGGAATGTATTTAGCTCCAGAGGTAGTTCCTGAAGTTTTGCAGAAATAGGCCGGTTTCCCGGGCCAAATAATATCCGATTTGCCTTCTACTACTTGATCGATATACGAGCGTAAACCTTCGTAATCTCGCACCGGTACGTGCTTTTTGAAATCTTCGTAGGATTTAATAATGGCAAAACGATGATCTTTCCCAAACTGGGTGTTTTCAGCTTGATCAATCAAGTTTCGGAAAGTTTTATCTTGCCAATGAATAGGTTCGTCCACCGTATCGCGGAGTCGATTAACTAAAATACTTGCGTAAAATTTTCCAAAAACAGATTTTAAACCCATGCGGACAAACCTAGTAATTATTTAGGATCTAATATATATATATATTACTGATCTTTTTTTGGAATGGAATTTATATATTTGGATACTCTATTTATTATTATACTAATGTTTTAACCATGAAAATCAACCTCAATTTACCCAAACTTATATTTTGTTTTTTCTTACTTTCATCAAGTCAATTTGTAATGTCTCAGTCATTTATAAACGAAGCTTGGTCTATTAAGGAAGGGACTCCGTCCCTTAATTTCGATTACTCTAAAACGCTGATAACCAATCAGGGTGATGTTTTAGTGATTGGAAATACGATTACCTCCAATGAGGGCGTAAATGTACTTTTGGTGAAATATGACAAAGAAGGGACTGTTCTTTGGAGTGAAAATTTTGATGGGCCTAGTTCGGGAGACGATTATGGAACAAGTATTAGAATAGATCTAAATGGAGACATACTGGTTTCGGCAGCCACTTTCAATACAGTAAACAATAGCTATGATTTCTTTATTTTTAAGCTAAATGATTCCGGGCAGGTTATTTGGGATTTTCAATATGATGCGTTCCAATTGGATGATATACCGAGTGATATAGGTGATTGTGGTAACGGAAATGTTATAATAACGGGAACCAGTGTTTCGCCTCAAACTGGCTATGATTTTTTTACAATTATGTTGAGTACAAATGGTCAATTACTATGGACTGACAGATATGACTTTATGAGTGGTGTAGATGGTGCCGTTTCATTAACTGTAAATGGACCTGGTGAATATGTAGTAATTGGAGGTAGTCAGGAATCTAGTCAGGATTTTGAAGTGGCCATGATGGTTTATAATGACTACGGACAACGATCAAATGTATTTAGATATGGAGGAGTAAATTTTTACGAAGCCACAGACATGGTGAATGATGCTAGCGGAAACATATATATTACGGGTTATGCAGATAATGGCAGCGGTGATTATGACTACAAAACAATAAAGCTGGATAGATTCTTAAATTTAATTTGGAGCGTAATGCATGACGAAACTGGAGGAAAAGATGTAGCCTCAGGTATAGTGGTGGATGCCTCTCAAAATGTTTATGTTACGGGTACTGTATCTACTAATGGTAGCGCTAAAGAAATGCGAACTTTAAAGTATGATGTTAATGGGAATATAGTTTGGAGTCAGCGTTCGGACTTAAATAAAGACAATCTGTTTGTTTCTGGAAAAAGTATTTGTTTAGGTAATGCTGAATTGGGCGTACTGGCCGAGGTGGTTGACCCTGTAAACGGTGAGAAACAATGTTTAACCACCGTTTATGGTACGGATGGAGTTGTAAAATGGGATAGAAAATTTGATTTCACCAAAGAAGAAGTACCTCTTCAAATTGGTAATTATGCAAACACATATACGGTAACTGGACTTTCGGGGTTTTCAGGAACTGAGTATTTTGTATTAAACTATGCGAGCTATAGAAAGCCAAATTTGGTAGTCGCTGGAGGTTCTGGTTTATCCGATTTTATTGGCAATGAACTGATAGTGGATTTTACCTCCAAGGATATTGACATTACTAACATAGATGATGATAAACTGGGGTTTGGCTCGTTGGATAAATTTATAAGCCCGGCAGCCATGGCGGATATTCAAAGTAGGTTGGGAGAAATTGTGGATTTAAGTGCATGTAAAGTAACACGCGGATTTTCGGGGTTAAAATCATACCACACTATTTCAAGAACACGGTTTGGAACTGAAATAAGTATCCCTCATTTTTGGTCAACTCTTGTTCTTAATTTCCCTGTAGGGACAAACCTAACGGCAGTTTCGTCTAGTTTAGAGTCCTCTCCTTATGTAAATAATACAGAGCTAAATAGCGTTTTAACTTTAAACTCTACGCCCAACGATGGTTGGTATAACCAACAGCATTCTCTTCAAAGTACATTATTTCCACTAGGACATATTAATGTAGAAGGAGCATGGGACTTGGCTACTGGACAAGACTATGTGAAAGTAGGTGTGGTGGATGCTGGGGTTAACAAGAATCATGAAGATTTTCAGGTAAATGGGGTAAGCCGTGTGGTGGGTGGATACAACCATGGAGATGGACGTGCTTCTGATTATGTTAATGACATTTGGGATCCTACTGGGCATGGAACTAAAGTAACAGGTATAATTGGGGCTAATAGAGATAACAGTATTGGAGTAGCAGGTATAGCTGGTGGAGGCGGAGGATTGGGCAATGGGGTGAGTTTGTATAATTTGAGAGGGGCTAGTGTTAATGACGTGGAGATAATTACAACCACAGCAGCAGCAGAGTGTCTTTTGCATGGAGCAACGGATGTGAATACGCTAGTAAGTAGTTATCAGGGGTTTGTGGGTTATGGATTGGGTTTACATGCCATGAACCATAGTTATGGAGGAATAACCACTGGTAATCCCAACAATATATTAGAAGGTGCTTTACGTTTTGCTTTCCGAAATGGGGTAGTAAATGTGGCTGCCCGTGGTAATACAGCGAATAACCCCAACTCATATCCGCAATATCCAGCTAGCTTTGAGGATCATTTGGTAATTACTGTAGGCGGAACCGATTATAAAGGAGAATATTGGCCAGGGGCAGCCATAGATCATGGGGTGGATGTAGCCGCACCTGCTCAACAAACGCATCCGGGGACTGGTGCAGCATTGATTTATTCAACCACTGGAACGGGTGATAATTTGCAGACTAATATTTACCTTCCCTTTGGAGCCACATCGGCTGCAGCGCCCCATGCTACGGGAGTGGCGGCATTAATGCTGTCGTATGTAAATCAAACGGGGTGTAGAAGTAATTTAAGTGTAGAAGATATAGAGTATATACTAGAGGCAACCGCCAAAGATGTGGTAGCAAGTCCGGCAAGTTTTGGTTATGATGCATATACGGGATTTGGTTTGTTAAATGCCAAAGCTGCATTGGAAGCCATTGAAATGCCTCGGTACCGGATCAAACATGTTAGTAGTTATACCACTAAACAAAATATTATGAATTCTATAGATCAGGAAACGGGTTGGACTAATCGTTTTTTTGATTTTGATAAAGGACCGTTTAGTCATATACCCAATGGGTCGCATCCATCAAAGTGGTATAAAGTGAGTATGTTGGTTCAAGCTAGCTTAGAGCCTAATGAAGTGGTAATTGATCAATGGTTACGGTTAAGCGGAACCAATCTGTATCCTACCAAACATGGGGCTAACCATCATATTTTTAACGTACGTGGGGTACAGTCATATAATTATATAGCCAGTGGTAATGAAGCTATAATTGAAGGTTATGTGTATGAGGTGGATCTAGGAAACGGAACAACGGTATGGTTTCCTGAAGAGTTGAATGATGATTTGCCTATAGAGTTAGGTTTTTCGTTGTATACCGAAAATACCAGTGCCACCACATATACTTATCCATGTTTATCTCCGTTGGGTGTAGAAACCGTAGAAGCGCCCACATTGGATGCCTTATTGTATCCTAACCCAGTCTCTCAGAATTTCACCCAATTAAAATATACCTTACCTTCAAATGCCAAGGTTGTGATTCAAATACAGGATCTCTCGGGTAGGGTGGTGCAAACGGTGTTGTCTGAAAACCAAAGAAAGGGCGTTAATTTTGTTCATATTCCTTTAAATTCTATTTCAAGTGGTGTATATTTAGTTCATTTAATAGCCGGTACACATGCCGAAACCTTTAAACTGATCAAAACTAACTAGAATGAAAGCACTAATTTTAAAATTGGGGTTAATTGTTATTTATGTGATGATTAATATAAGTACTCAAGCTCAAGCACCTTTTGTGATTGAGTTGGTAAAAGACATTAACCCCACTGGAGACTCACGATGTGGTGGCTTTTTGGAGTTGAACGGACTCGTATATTTTGTAGCAGATGATGGGGTGCATGGCACGGAGCTTTGGGTGAGTGACGGAACGGAAATGGGCACCTATATGGTGAAAGATATTAACCCTTCGGATAAAGGGAACATCTTTGATTTTCAAGTTTTGAATGGGAAATTATTATTTAAAGCAGTTGATGCGTTACATGGTGGTGAATGGTGGGTGAGTGACGGAACCGAAGCAGGAACAACGTTACTGAAAGATATAAATACCTTACCTCCACCATCGTTTGAAAGTAGTACGTCCATTATATCCATTGGTATGTATAACAATGAATTGTATTTTACAGCCAATGATGGTATCCATGGTTTAGAAACATGGAAAACAGATGGAACCACAGCAGGAACTCAAATGGTGGCCGATTTAAGTCCAGTGCCGTGGAGCATGGCTGTTGCGGGGTCTATTATTCAAATAAATGGAATGGAATACCATGATAAGTTTTATTATATGGCAAATGATAGTGTCCATGGGTTTGAGTTGTGGGTGTTAGACTCTACTAATGCGACCCCACGGATGCTAAAAGATATTTATCCAGGGGAGGAAGATTCAAGGCCGTTTTTTTTAGCGGTGTATAACGATGTATTGCTTTTTAGAGCTACCGATACCAATGGTCCAGAGCTTTGGGTAACGGACGGTACCGCTCAAGGGACACAACTGATGGCTGATATTGTTACCGGTCCTAGTGGAAATATAGATCAGGGAAGTAAGCCTTTTGGACCTCTGGTATATAAGGATTGGTTGTATTTTGGAACTTCAATACCGGGTGTAGGTAGGCATTTTTTGTACAGAACACAAGGCGTGGTGGGTGACCCCGAAGAGGTGATACTTAATTCGCAACCTATATGGACTGGTAATGGTCGTAGTTATGTTTATAATGACAAGTTGTATTTTAATGGATATACGGATAGTACGGCTACAGAGCTATGGTGTTATACCGGTTCTCCGGGTTCAGATTCCTTATTAATAGATATAGATACCTCTACTATTTGGAGTTTTGGTGGTACGTTGAGTAGTAGCCCAAGTCATTTTTTTGAGTTTAAAGAACATTTGTTTTTTAAAGCTTTTGTGTATAGTGGTTTTGGAAATCAAATATGGGTAACCAATAAAGAGCATGATTGGTTTACGTATTTAACAAGCAACACCACTATGATGTATGATCAAAGTGGGTTTGCTGATAAGCTAATTATGGGTGATTATGTTTATTTTCAAGGTAATCACGATGGGTATGGAGAAGAATTGTGGCGAATTAGGTACGACAGCACTTTGCTGGGTACGGGTAATGATTTGGTGTATTTAAATAAAACATTAAAGGCTTTTCCAAATCCGAGTAAGGAAGGAGAAGTACAACTTAGTTTTACACTACCCGAATCGGGAACGTATTCTATCCGAGTATATAATTTATCGGGTCAAGTAGTGCGTACGGTGCCTGAACAATCGGGTCTTGCTGGTGAGAATATACTAGAAATGGATCTGGAAAATTTAAATTCGGGTGTTTACATCATTGAACTAAGATCCAAATCATCATTTGGCCAGATCAAATTTGTACAGATGTAGGTTGATGTGATTATTGATTCAATAATTGAGGGATATTTGACGCAAATAATTTTACCGCAATCGCTAATAATACGACTCCAAATATTTTACGGATAATTAAAATCCCATTGTTACCCAATACCTTCTCAATTTTTTCGGATGATTTTAATACCAGAAAAACCACCACGATATTGATTAGAATGGCAATGACAATATTAATGGTTTCGTATTGTGATTTCAATGAAAGAATAGTGGTCAACGAACCGGCACCAGCAATAAGTGGGAATGCCAATGGAAATACCGCTGCTGAGTCTGGAGCATCTTCTTTAAATAAAGTAATTCCTAAAACCATTTCTAATGCCAACGCAAAAATGACAAATGCACCCGCTACGGCAAAGGAATAGACATCAATACCAATAATGCCGAGTATACTCTCTCCTACAAAAACAAAGGCAATCATTATCAGGGCCGAAACAATACTCGCCTTTTCCGATTGAATGTGTCCTACCTTTTGTCTAAGACTAATAATTAACGGTATAGAACCGATGATATCTACTACCGCAAACAAAATCATGGTAGCAGGTAAGATTTGTTTGAAATCAATATTCATAGCAAGTTTTATTTAAGGATGACATCCTCAATGACTTGAGGAAAATATTGGTGCTCTAATTTATGAATTTTTGCGGCTAAATCGTCTGGTGTGTCACCTGAATTTATTTCGCACGTGTATTGCGCTATAATGGCACCATCATCATACTGGTTATTTACGTAATGAATGGTAATACCACTTTCTTTCTCTTTGGCAGCAATAACGGCCTTATGTACGTTGTCGCCATACATTCCTTTACCGCCATAATTGGGTAGTAATGCGGGATGAATATTGACAATTTTATTTGGAAATGCTTCCACCATGTTTGCCGGAACTAACCATAAAAAACCGGCTAACACCACTAGGTCTATTTGATAATTGACCAAAATGTCCACGACATCATTGCTTTTGCTGAATTGCTGACGATTAAATTTCACCACCGGAACATTGAATTTTTCGGCTCGTTGAATAACGCCAGCTTCCGGGTTATTGACCAATACTATTCGAACCTGAACATCTGAACTATTTTCAAAATGTTCCATGATTTTTTGTGCATTGGTTCCCGAACCGGATGCGAAAATGGCCATGTTTTTCATTCTCCAAAATTTTGGACAAAAGTAGACTCTATTCCGGAATAGAAATATCTTAGATCAGGAATAAAAATGTCTGGTTTCTGTAAAATATCCATCGGATATTTAAGCGTATCACCGTAGTGATAAAGCCTAATAATGAAAAAGTGATGCTTTTGCGATCATATAACATGAGTTAATAAACCACGGTCGATAGCAAAATTGCCGAAGGGAATTTAAAAGCTATCATATTTGTGATTAGCTAATACACCTTTCAAAAAGGGCGTCTTTTTTTATTTCGTTTTTTGGAGAGTCAAAAAATGAAAAAAGTAAAAGGGTCTGGATGATTTTAAATTTCAGAGTAAGTCTTCAAATCCTTGGTGTCAAATGAATTCTAAAATCTCAAATAATTGGAATCCCCATAACTCAAGAAACGAAAGTTATTTTCTAATGCGTAATCGTACACATTTTTCCATTCCTTACCAATCAAAGCAGCTACTAATAATAACAAAGTACTTCCCGGTTGATGAAAATTAGTAATCAATGCCCCACATACTTTAGGACTATAACCCGGGGCAATGATTAAACGCGACTTGGCCATAAATCGGGTTTTGTCCTGGGAGTTCAAAAAATCAACCAATCCCAGAAACGCTTCTTTTTTAGAATACGATTGAGGTAAATCATAGGCATCCCACATCATAAGTTCCTTCATGGATGAGGTGTCTTTGTGAGTCAGCCATTTTACGCCAAACCAGTACAAAGTTTCTAAAGTACGCATAGAGGTGGTACCTACCGGTGTAATGCGTTTGTCACAATGGGCTAGTTCCAATAAAGTATCCATATCGGCATCTATCCATTCGGCATGCATAGGATGCTCTTTCATAGTATCCGAAGATACCGGTTTGAAAGTTCCTGCCCCTACATGTAAGGTGATTTGAGAAGAGTGAATTCCCTTATCAGCTAATTGTGAAACGACCTCGTTGGTAAAATGCAATCCTGCCGTTGGGGCAGCTACAGATCCTTCTTCTTTTGCAAATACAGTTTGATAGCGTTCTTTATCCGAATCGGTCAACTCTCTTTTAATGTATGGAGGGAGGGGAATTCTACCCACGTTTTCTAATACTTCCGAAAACGTAAGGTCTTCGGCTATCCATGAAAACGTAATGAGAAACTCTCCTTCTAATCGTTCGGTTAAAAAGGCTCGTAATTCAAATCCATTGGAATCAGAAATACATAGGTATTCTTCTTTCCATTTTTTAGCACCACCAACCAGACAAATCCATTGCGATGTTTTTTGAGCCGACATCGCCATACTTAAGTCCACACCTTCGCCATGGGGTTCTAAGCAGAATATCTCAATATCACGCCCATTGCGGTTTTGAAAAATGATACGGGCTTGTACTACCTTGGTATTGTTGAATACCAAATGCGAATTTGGATCCATGGTTTCAGGGAGCTGATCAAAAATAGTTTCACTAATGTTTCCTTGGTTATATACCAATAACTTAGACTCACTCCGATGGGTAGCCGGTTTTACCGCTATTTTTTCGGTGGGTAAATCGTAGGTGAAATCACGAATAGAAAGATTTTGAACTTGACTCTTCATTCCGCAAAAGTAGAATTAGAGATCGTTTCCGCAAGAAAATAATCACAAAAGCGACTCCAGATATTCCAGGGTAGTCTCTTCGTTAAGTCGGTATCTATTGGTGAGGATGAATCCGTTTTTGTCAATAAGCACACTATGTGGCAATGGACCTATGTCAAATGCCTCCTGAATGGCCTTCGTTTGTTTCGGATTGGCAAACAAATTAATGGTTTGTAAATCGTAAATATCTATTAAGGCCGTAAACTGACTCCACTCCGATTCTATACAGAGGTTTATGATTTTTACGGGCTGATCTTTAAAATGGGCGACCAATTGATTTTCAAAATCAAACTTTTCAATACAGGGTTTACAAAAAGATGCCCAAAAGTTAATCAGCACAATACTATCCTTAAATGGGTTGGATTGAAATACCGAACTATCTGGGGTTGTGGCTGTAAAAGTGGGACAAACAGATTTAGGTGGAAGTTTTTCCTCTTTTGCAAATTGTTCCAATACCACATTCCTCATTTCTGTGTTTTCAATAAGAGTAAACCATTCCTCTTTGATGCTTTTGGGTAAAGCTTGTACTCTGAAAGACAGGTATGTACTTAATGCGAGATCAGAAATATTGGGGTTTAAGTGGGTATCCATGTATTCCAAAAAATGGTCCGTATTACGAGAAGTATTGTTCTGAATGGTGGTATCGTTCATAGGATAAAACGACTGTTGATGATATTCTCGAAGTAAATGAGTAAAATGATTAAATCCCATCAGTTTTTCGTTTTCAATGGGAATCCCTTTCATTATTTGAGTAACAAAATCAGTAGGTATGCTATCCTGGATATTAAGCAACCTTTTTCTGTAAAGAAGAGAATTGAGTTTGAATTGTGCGCCTAGTATTTTGAGACGGTCTGACTCTAGTTTAATATACCATTTGGGTAATTGGTTGGGGTCCGAAATTAGTTTCTCGGTTGCACTTTTTATTACGGCATCATTCTTATCCATAAGGTCTGAATAGGAGTAATGCTCTCTTTGGGTCAAATTAATCAAGTTCATACTCGTTTCAAAATTTCTATAATAGTTGCCACCCATACGTTTCGAATAATTATTAATGGAGTCAAAATCACCTAAAAAGTAAGAAGAATCAGTCTCTTTGTAAAAAGTAATCGAGGCATTTGGTGCCGAAAAAACTTTATAACTACTGTCATTAAAGTCAAATTCATAATAATAAAATCCTTGTGATTTTAGTTGGGTCTGAAAGGAATCATTAGGCGCAATTTTGGTCTCAAATTCTTCATGGTCTCCCGGCAAGCGGTACCAATTATTTAGATAAAAATTTAAGGTGTCTTTAGTGAGGTTTACTAGGGTAAACTCACTCTGACCATGGACATCAAAAGTGGTGTCTTTAAATTTTTCTTCCTCGGTTATTGGAGGAGTACTACACGCTGAAAACAAGAAGGTTGAAATAATCGCAAGGATGAAAGGTTTAAACATAAACAGTAAGTATTGGTTTATTAGGGGTCCATTAGGGAAGACCAGTTCAATACTACAAACCAAAAATCATTTGGTAGAAGTATTTCTTTATTTTTTAATACTGTTTAACGAATGCTTGTCTTTTTAGTACAATCGCTGCATTTTTCTTATTAAGAAAACTCAATTTATGTAGCATTAATCATTAGGGTATATGGTAATAAGTGGTGTCTGGGTAGGTGCAAGTTGTAACAATAGATTTAATAGTATGGAGTTTTATATATTCATTAGAAGTGTTTTGCACAAAAGAATTTTGATAAATAGCTTTTTTCACACCCCAAATTCTAGATAATTCTTTTTTCACAGAAGAAACTCTAATATTAGATCCATTGGAAGAATAATCATATAAATATTCGTTAGGTATCGGATATATTGTGGAATAATGATTTATCCCGAATCCAATGTATAGGGTATCCCAAATATCGAAACTTCCAGGATCAATGGATATTTTTATTAGCGATTTTTTAGTATACACCCCATAATAATCTCCCAAATCATATACGGCCCCATCTTCATAAATATTTACAGAGTCAGGAATTGTAAAATTTCCCCAGGTGGTTACATAATTGGCATCAATAGTATGTTTTAAATGAATGTTCCCACTTCGATTGGATGGAATGTTTGGCAAAATAAAAGATCCCTTCTCATCCGTGCTTACGGTACCTAATACTGTTTTTTTTTGGCCTAAACCATTTCCAGGGATGTAAAAAGTTAAACTGTAATTTTTGTAAGGTTCACCGCTACAGTCTTTAAGCATCCGGCCTGTTAAACTATAGGTGCTATCCGTAGTAAATAGGTTGCAACTATTAAGAGAGAGAATGAAAATGGCAAATACCATTACTAAAGCAGTAGTGACCATTCTATTTGTTTTAATAAAACAATTCATAATTCGTGTTATTAATCATTAGGGTATATGGTAATAAGTGGTGTCTGGGTAAGTGCAAACCGATTGTTTTGCTATAATAGTATAATCCTTGAATTCAATTCCTGAGAAAGGAGTATGTAAACTGTCCCAAAAGGATTTACCCACACCCCAGTTAATGTGAATCTCTGGTTTTATACTTTCGGCTCTAAAATAAGACGAATTAGAACTATGTAGATAAACATGTTTTTGTGGAATAGGGAATTCAGCTTGGTACGATGATAGATCAAAACCTATGTATAGGGTATCCATAGATCTATAATGACTAGAGTTAATATTTAATACAGCCAGAGTATTTACCGTGGCATTCTTATAAAAATCTCCCAATTCAAAAACTTTTAAGTCTTCGTTAAGACCGGGAACAACAGGAAAATGTGCCCAAGTAGTCACATAGTTATCATCAATAATATGTTTCATATACACATCGGCACAGTCTTCTCGAGCAATATTAGAGAAGGTAAAGTACCCATTTGGATCTGTGGTGGTGGTGGCTAACGTTTTCGATCCATTGAATGTTGTAAGACCATATATTTCTAGACTATAATTTGCCAAAGGGTCCTGATTACAGTTTTTTAAAATCCGACCTTTTATTTCATAGGAATTTTCTGTATTTGTTTTTTTACAACTAGAAAAAGTAATTAAATATCCAAGTAATCCAATTAGAATAGCCGGGATAACTAATGTCTTCTTAAAAATTAAATTATTCATATCGAGCGTATTATTTATTAATCATTAATGGCGAACGGTAGGTTTCTGTTCCGTTGCTTACCGTTATTAGATACATACCTGTTGGCCAGTTTAGATCATTTGCATTTACTGCGTAATAGCATTTTTGTGTATGGTCAATAAATGAAGGGATCCATACGGCTATTTGCCGGCCTAACAAATCAGTTACGGTAATGGTAACCTTTGTATTGCTTTGCATTTGATAGGTGATAGTGAGTTGGTTGGCAGTAGGATTAGGATATAGATATAAGCTTCCTGTTTTTGTTTGGCGTAGGGTGTTTTTTTGCGATTCTTTCTTGTAGTCATAATTAATGCAACAAATACTCATGGCCCCTTGCTGCCAACTGTAGGATCCTATTGGGGGTTGCGACCCGTTTACAAACAAGGTGTTATTACTCCGTAATTGGCCCGGATAGGTAAATTGTACCGATCGCTTTTTGGAGAGGATAATTGCGCCTTCAAAAGTGTCGTAGTTATTTGGAAATAATTCAATATTAAATCTATCTTGCCCAATTACCCCATCATAATTATAATAGATATTTCGATGATTAATAAAAATAGCGCGTTCGGCTTCAATTGGTTTTTCATAATTGGCATTTAGGTTTTCTACCCATAGGGTATCATCCCCAATTTCTCGGTTGATGGGGTAGCTATAAATAGGATCTCCATTGGGAAGGGTGAGGCAGGTTTCACAAATTTCTAGTTTTTCATTTCCGCTTACATAAGGGTGATGTCTATTAATTTCAGTGGGGTTTGTAAAAACCACATCAAATGGAGTCCGTGACATTATATCACCTACATCCACCGGGTTAGACAATATTGGATGGTCTAGTGGTGCACCTTGCTTTTGGTAATCAAAGGCAGAGGCAGTTGGAATAAACGTAAACCCAAAACCATCGGTGTAGGCGTTTAAATCAAAATTTAATCCTGTGCCTAAAAATTGAGGGCCTAAAAAAGCATGGACTTGCAAATTTCCATTTCCTTGGGTAGCACTAAACTCAAATAAACTTAAGGCATTAAAGTTGTTAAAGCTAGATGGTTTCGAAACCTGTCCACTATTGATCATGTAACTTCCAGGCATGACACACAGGGGTTGACTGTTAGATATTGCTTTCTGTATATGAGCAACATAGGAAGTATGCCATTTTAGCTTTGCACCAAACCAAAACAAATCAATTTTCCAATGGGTAATCCCAGCCCGGGCTTTAAAAACCTCCCCGGTACCTAATGGGTTAGAACGTAAAACCATTTCATACTTGGCCCCTACAATTCTAATTCCAAGGATTCGAAGTCGTAATTCTGCGTTTAAATCTAAAAATTTATCATTTGGCATTCTCGGGCTCGAATCCCAAGATCTATTTTGATGCGTACCAAGCCAAGAACCATTACTTATAGCAGCCAGCTTACAGGACTTAGGGTAATTGCCTAGGGTGGCTAATTCAGTATCAAATTTAGTTTTGTTTGTATGTTCTCCTACCGGAGAAGTACTAATGGGTAATAGCCAGTAAAGGTCGCTATCAATGTGGTAGGTTAACATTTGAGACGCAGATCCATTTAAAAGTAAAAAATATTTAGCGAGCATAGCCGTTGCATAGGGGGAGATAGAAAGAACCGTTGCCACGGATGCGTATCTATACAGGTATTGATAAGCCATCGGAATATTTGCGCCTTGATGGGGGGTGTCGGCTGCTAATAAAAGGCGTGTGTTATGTGCGACCCCTTTGGTATAACATGAAGAAAAATAATTGGGTTGTTCCATGGTGGTTAGGGCGTATCTGGCCACCAGGCCTCCCATGCTATGTGCGATCATTACAAAGGGAGGTTTGTGTTCCACTATATCCGTTCCTGTGTTAGGTAAACATTTTAAATATTCTATTAGTTGAATTACATAATTGGCATTTTTTTGAATATCGCGATGCGAATTCTTCCAATCTACCACAAGGAAGGTATATCCGAAATTTTTGAGCTGAGTAATGTTATTATCCACCAATTTATCTTGGTAAATTTCAGGGATATTATAATTATCTAGTGGATCAAATCCAGATAAGTAAATAACATATTTTTTCTCTGTATTTACATTGCACGATAAATCAGGGCTATAAACTCCAACAGTTAAACCGGGTACATACCAAATTTCGTTCGGGGAGGTTAGGGTCTTATCACTACTAATATAGATGGCGGAAACAGAATATTGGGTGAGGATACCCATTTCAAAAATGGCGTATTTAAGAAGTTTGACCCCTTTACCTGCATACTGTGCTTGGTAATGTTGTACCTGAATATCGTTAAATACCTGCCAACCGGATCCATCTCCAAAGTCTATTTTGAATTCTGTTTCTGAATGCGTGTAATCTTTTGATGCGTCCTTAAAAATCCAATTCGGATTTATTTCAAAAACAGGATTTGTAAAGGGGTATGTTTTTCGTAATGCGGCTCCAGAAAAAGTGGTTTGAATGGTATAAGGATTTGGTGCTCCCGCTTTATCAAATAATACCTCGTTTAGGGTGTCAAAATCAAAATAAATATTTGAGTTTAAGGCCCCCGGTTTTAATAGATTGAAATCCCAATCCATTACTCCAATTGGAATAGTGTCACTCTGAAACCTAGCATAAACCAAATTAAATACGCTATCTGCATTAATATATAATGAGGTGTCATAGGCCATAAAGTACATTTCCTGATATAAGCCATACCAGTTCTCAACGTTATTCGTATCGGTAACGTAATTGTTGAAATACAAACTATCTACATAATGGGCACTTAAATCATAAAAGAAATGGACGTTTGGGTTGGGGTTTGTCAGATGTTGAAAGAGATGACGCAACTCTGTATTAGCCAATTGCATGGCCGTTTGTTGCGCTTGGATTTTGAATAATGCAAAAAACATTAGAATGAGTAGAGCGAAATACTTCGATGTTTGGGTGTTTGTATGTTTCATTTTAGTTAACCCCTCCTTTTTTATGTTGCTGAATGTAAATATATGGTATTCAATTCATTAAGTCAACTTTTTATTTTAAAGGGAAACAAATGGTTCCTGTACGAAAACAAAAACCTATTAAATAGATCGCCACTTTTGGCCATGGATATGCCCGTTCAAAACAAGCGGAGCTATTGTTTTTGAAAACCACGAATTAGAAAGGAGGGGAAATTTTTCCGGTATTTTAATCCATTAAAGGGGAGAGAGGTATGCCGTAAATATCGAAATTAATTTTTAAAGAAAGTCTTATTTTCTCCTCAGTAAATGTGTAGGGTTGAAAAAGGAAAGGGTATTACAATCGCTCCAAACAAGTAATAGCAACCGTTCTGCCAACCATGCAAATGCTAACTGATTTGGTATCCCGAAAGACTACTTTAATTTGAATGGGTTGCTGTTTTTCTAATTCCGTTTCGGTTAAGAAATCTTGGTAATTAACCGGTTCTACCTTTTCGCCCGATGGTAATTCTAGTACCCACGTACACCCATCTAAATTTATTTTCTGGAGAATAGCCTCCACCGCATTTTCGCAAACCTCTGTTGGTTCAATAACAGGATAAGGTCTGGGCTCAATAATTCGTCCGCAATGACATGAAAATAAGATAAACGGGAGGGCTATCCATAACTGTTTCATTCTGCCTTTTTTTCTTCTTTGTTTTTGTCCTCCACAATTGGAATAGGGCTGGTATTATATATTCTAAAATTGTTTTGATCGTGAACTTTTGTTCTTCGTATACTGAAATAATACAGAACCATACCAGAGCCTACCGCAATGGCGGATGGGAGCCAAACGGAATTGGAAAACACATATCCTCTGGCTCCATAATTAAACAAATTATTCACGGCATCTAAAGTGAAATAGAAAGCACCTGCAACCATAAACGCACCCCCTAAAAAGCGTAAGGGACCTCGAATAGTATAAACCATTTCTACCTCCGAGAGTAAGATTTTCCGACCTTCAATCACAAAACTCGAATCGTATATAGCATCCAAATGACCGGATACTTTTTCTTTATCCGTCAGTTTTACCTTAATAGATTGACCTTCATAAAAATGAATGCGTTTTATTTTGCCTGCTTTATCAAGCCCGAGCGACCGTTGAGCCGTACCTGCAAAGGGGATGATCATTAAAAAGACCAGTAGTAATCCCCAGAATGATGGGCGAATAGTAGAATTTGGATTCATTGGGTAAAGATAAGTATCCTTAATAAACGGAGACTTAGGACTGATGGATATCATGTTTTTTATTAAAGATAATGTCCATATTTGCGACTATTAAAAAAGAAGCATATGCCATTTTATCAAAAATTAGGGAATGTTCCCTCAAAACGTCATACAATTAACCGGAAAGAAAACGGGGAGTTGTTGAGCGAACAAGTCTTCGGTACGGCCGGATTTGTTGGAATGACATCCATCCTTTACCATTTACATCCACCCACCTTGGTGGTGAAATACGGAAAAGAATATTCTGTAGCTCCAGAAATTGCGATTGAACGTAATTTGAAAATGACCCTTTTAAAAGGGATGCAAGTAAAACCCGAAGATGACTTTTTAGAAAGTAGAAGAACGGTTTTAACCAATGCTACGGTAAACATTACTTTAGCGGCACCCAAAAAATCATTAACGGATTATTTTTATAAAAATGCCGATTGCGATGAGGTGATTTTTATACATAAAGGTTCCGGAACACTAAAAACTTTAATGGGGAATATTTCATTCCAATATGGTGATTATTTGGTGGTTCCCCGTGGAATGGTGTACCAAATAGAATTTGATACCGAAGATAACCGTTTGTTTATTGTAGAAAGTAAAGACCCTATTTTTACGCCAAAAAGTTATAGAAATAACTTTGGGCAATTGTTAGAACATTCTCCTTTTTGTGAACGTGACTTTCATGGGCCATCAGTGTTAGAAACCCACGATGAGTTGGGCGAGTTTATGATTAAAATTCGTAAACAAGATGTTATGCATGAAGTTATTTATGGAAGTCACCCTTTTGATGTCACCGGTTGGGATGGATATAACTTTCCCTATAAATTCTCCATTCATGATTTTGAACCCATAACAGGAAGAATTCATATGCCGCCTCCGATTCACCAAACTTTTGAGACCGCTTCCTTTGTGATTTGCTCATTTGTACCGCGTATGTACGATTATCACCCAGAATCGATTCCTGCTCCATACAACCATAGTAATATAGATTCAGACGAATTGTTGTATTATGTTGCAGGAGATTTCATGAGTCGTAACGATATTGAAGTAGGTCATATATCTTTGCACCCCGCAGGATTAGTTCATGGACCACATCCAGGAGCAGCAGAAAGAAGTATTGGGAAAACAAGAACAGAAGAATTAGCAGTAATGGTAGATACTTTTTCACCACTGATGGTTACTAAAATTGGGGTGGAAATATCGGATCCTGAATACTATAAGTCTTGGGCGAATCATTAAAATTACAGCATACAAAAAATTGAATAATGGCAGATAAACCAAATTTAAAGGATCTAAAAAATACCGAATACGGTCTAGAGAAAATATTTGAAGGCGCGCAAGATTTCCTACCTCTTTTAGGAACAGACTACGTTGAGTTTTATGTAGGAAACGCCAAACAAGCGGCTCACTTTTACAAAACAGCATTCGGTTTTCAGTCGTACGCATACCGCGGATTAGAAACAGGATCTAAAGACGAAGTGAGTTATGTTTTAAAACAAGACAAAATTCGTTTAGTATTAACCACTCCATTGAATAGCGCTAGCCCAATTAATGCGCATTTAGCAAAACATGGTGATGGGGTAAAAGTGGTCGCTTTATGGGTGGAAGATGCCCGTTCGGCATACGAAGAAACCATGAAACGTGGAGCTAGATCTTTTATGGAACCAACGGTTGAAAAAGACGAACACGGGGAAGTAGTGCGTTCAGGTATCTATACTTATGGTGAAACAGTTCACGTATTTGTAGAGCGTAAAAATTACAACGGTACCTTTTTACCGGGTTTCAAAAAATGGGAGTCGGATTACAACCCAGCCCCTACCGGACTTAAATTTATTGACCATATGGTTGGTAATGTAGGTTGGGGTGAAATGAACCAATGGGTTGAATGGTACGAAAAAGTAATGGGTTTTGTTAACTTCTTATCTTTTGACGACAAGCAAATTACTACCGAGTACTCTTCATTAATGAGTAAGGTAATGAGTAATGGTAACGGTCGTATTAAGTTTCCAATTAACGAGCCTGCTAAAGGGAAAAAGAAATCTCAGATTGAAGAATACCTTGACTTTTACGAAAGTCCAGGAGTACAACATATCGCGGTAGCTACTGATGATATTGTTAAAACCGTTACTGAATTAAGAGCGAGAGGTATTGAGTTTTTACCCCCTCCACCACAGGCATATTATGATGCTATTCCGTCCCGTTTAGGATCTCATATGGATTTTATGAACGAGGATATTGCAGAGCTCCAAAAGCTATGCATTTTGGTGGATGCAGATGAAGAAGGATACTTACTTCAAATTTTCACCAAGCCAATTGAGGATCGTCCAACATTATTCTTTGAAATCATCCAAAGAATGGGAGCCAAAGGTTTTGGAGCTGGTAACTTCAAAGCGCTTTTCGAATCTATCGAAAGAGAACAAGCAAATAGGGGGACACTTTAATTCGCCTATCTATTCCGTATACAAAGAGTCGTCAAGCAATTGACGACTCTTTTTTTTGCCTAATAATTGGGGATTGACCACATGGATACATTTTTCTCCAGAGCCTTGATCTAGAGGTTAGGTGTAGCGTCCCGCTATGTCTTATTTAATAGGGTCTCTGGTCTTTGAGCTAGAAAAGTCGGCTAGGAAGTGGGGGCTAAAACTCGAATCATTTTTCCAAAATGTATATTTCAAATAAGTGTGTCGTTCTACCTAAAAACTTACTTTTAATCCATGAATAATGGTCACAAAATAAATGTCAAAACGTGGTTTGGATTGGCATTGGTTCTTTCAATTTTCAATTTAGTGTTTCACTGCTATGCCTACATTTTTGCGGAAGATACCCATGCGCAAGAAGCGGAAGCCTTGGCTTTTGAAAGTACCACGCAAATGGTATTTGAAATTGATAGTTTACTCTTACAAGTTGAGAAAAGCACGCAAAAAGCAGCGGAAGAAATTTCAAATCAAAAAAACATTGGTGACATAAACTATGAAGAGTTCAGTAAACAAAAAGCCAATGAGCTAACTCAAATACTTGGCGTAACCGTTTCGTTTGAACGAGGCGTTTTAAATAGCGCTCAAGATTTGTATTCCATTTATCATGATAAGGAGCTCCGTGCGACCATGCGCATTGATACCCTTTACAACTATACCAACGATTCATTAGTTCAAGCGAATTGGTATACCCATATTGCAAAGACCCAAAAAGCGCAATGGATAGACCCGTATTTCGGGAGCGGGGCAAAAAACCTTATTACCGATTATAGTGTTCCTATTATTCATGAAAACAAATTTGTGGGTGTGGTGACCTACACGATTTCTATAAATAGTTTGATTTCCATCATTCATCAAATTAGTGTGGATAAAAATGGGCTGGGATTAATCATCGGAAATGATGGGACCATTATTACCCACCCAAATCCACAGTATGTATTAAAAGAAAATATTCAGAAATTGGTATCCGATAGTTTAACCATTGAAAAATTGCTAACGACTAAAAATGGATTTATCGATTCTTTCCAATCCAAAAAAAGAGGGGTGCTTTCCTTGAGTTACCAAGAACTGGGTAATGAACAATGGAAACTAATTAATGTGTTTTCGCATCAGGATTTGTTTGAACATGGTCAAGATGATAAAAGGATTTTGATCAATTTGTTTTTATCGATCACCTGGGTTATTGCCATGATTCTTTTGTTAATTATTAATCAAGAGGGAATCAATACTTCGGAAGCGTGGACCTATAGCACGTTTGTTACAGTTGCCTTAATTGCCAATATTAGTTTTATCTGGTATTTGAATTTGTTGGATAAGTACGAACCGGTAAGTAAGGAATTGCATCAAATCAAATCACAATCGGATGTAGATGAATTCGTAGCGACCCAAAACTTGCAACGAACTATTTTTGGGTATCCGGAGTTGGTCGAAGTCCCCAGCGGAATATTAATCGAGAAATTTGATCATGAGGATACTTATAATGTCGGAATCAGTGGTTGGATATGGCAAAAGTATCCCTTGGAGGCGGGTTTAATTCCGGGGATTCATTTTCCTCAATTATCCCCGTTTGCAGAGTCGGCCTACTCAGAAATTATTTCTCAAGATACCCTGGAGAATTATTTATTAGTGAAGTGGCAATTTCGTTCCACCTTCATTTTTGATTTTCAATACTTGAAATATCCATTTAACACCAAGAATGTCGTTTTGCAAGTCACCTACCCTGATTACAATAAAGGGGTTGTTTTTACTCCAGATATAATTGGCTATGAAAGTGTGGAACCGACTAATTTACCCGGTATTTTACCGAAGTCGGCTACTTCATCTGTCGATTATGTGGCAAGTGTATTTAGTTTAACAAACGTTAGAATCCGTGGGGATTTAGGGTCCAAATTCTTGTCGGAATTTGACATTAATCCTACTTTTCAGTATGAGATTAAATCGCGCATTCCATTTTTAAATGCCCTGATTAAACAAATTATTCCGATTCTACTTATTAGTTTAATGATGTTCTTATTGCTATTTAGCCTTCGGAAAAAGGAGGGGGGTGAAAAATCTATTGGTATTGAAACAGTCGCTGGATTGCTATTTATTCTAGTATTATCCCATATTGATTTTAGACAAACCATTTTTTCTCCAGAAGTAACCTATCTAGAATCATTTTATTTTGTGATCTATATAATGATGGCCGCTATATCTATTGGTATCGTTTATATAGACCTAGGTAAGAATAATTTTTTTACTCGGAATAACCTGATGATTATAAAGCTAAATTATTGGCCGTTTTTCTTCTTTGTGATTTTATTGATAACCCTAATTATATTCTATTAGCCATAGTTATAAACACCTCATTTTGTGAATGAGTTCAAAACTTCGTGGACAAGCTCTGTTTTTTCAACCCATACATTTTCACAACTGTGAATAAGCGTCTCGAGATGGTTAATGAACCTATTATTTTTCAGTAAACCACAAAAAACGGAACGGATTTCAGGTTATTAAACCTGCTGAAAGCCATTATTTTGTAGGATATTTGACGAAGTTGATAAATGTTTCAAATTCATTGTTGATAACCTCTTGTAGGAAAAGATTAAAAATTTATCTTTGCAGCCCGATTTTTCGGGGATTGGATTAATGAATTGAATTAAAGCGTAACACATTGGATACTTTAAGTTACAAGACCAAATCGGTCAACAAGGAATCTGCCGACAAGAAATGGTTGGTTATTGATGTAGAGAACATGATCTTAGGTCGTGCCGCATCAGAGGTAGCAAAATTGCTACGAGGTAAGCATAAGCCAGCTTACACTCCACACTCAGACACTGGTGATTATGTAATCATTTTAAATGGTGACAAAATCAGATTAACAGGGACTAAGGCTACAACAAAAATTTACATGCGTCATACTGGTTATCCAGGGGGTCAAAGAACATTGACTGCAGATGAAGTAATGGCGAAAAAACCAACAAAAGTTTTTGAATCTGCCGTAAAAGGTATGTTACCAAAAAACAAATTGGGAAGAGCTATCTTCAAAAATATGTATGTATATACTGGAACGGAGCACGTTCATGAAGCACAAAAACCGACAAAAGTAGAATTGTAATATGGAAATTATTAACGCATTAGGAAGAAGAAAAAGTTCTGTGGCACGTGTTTACTTAACACCAGGTACTGGAGTTGTGGTAATCAACGGTCGTACACCAGAAAACTTCTTTCCGTTAGCTATACAAAGAGCTAAGTTATATAGACCATTCGAATTAACAGATAACGTTGAAAAATACGATGTTAAAGTTAATGTTAAAGGTGGTGGAACTACCGGTCAGGTAGAAGCAATTAGATTAGGTATTGCAAGAGCATTAGTGAAAATTAATGAAGAAAACAAGCCTCTTTTAAAAGCGGAAAGCTTAATGACAAGAGATCCAAGAATGGTAGAACGTAAGAAATTCGGTCAACCAAAAGCGCGTAAACAATTCCAATTCTCAAAACGTTAATCCGTTTCGGGTTCAGAATCTAAATGGTCAAGATTGCTTTATGCATGACTTGATTGTTGCCGCTGGGTAAAAAGAAAGTGAACAAAATTTAAAAAAGATTCAAATGTCAAAAGTATCATATAAAGAACTTATGGATGCAGGTGTGCACTTCGGACACCTATCTCGTAAATGGAATCCAAGAATGGCTCCATATATCTTCATGAAGAAGAACGGGATCCATATCATTGATTTAAATAAAACTCAAGCTAAACTTGAGGAAGCTGCAGCTGCCATGAAACAAATGGCAAAATCTGGTCGTAAGATCATGTTTGTTGCAACTAAAAAACAAGCGAAAGCTATTGTTGCAAAACATGCGGAGCGTGCTTCTATGCCTTACGTTACGGAACGTTGGCCTGGGGGAATGTTAACCAATTTTGCGACTATCCGTAAGGCGATTAGAAAAATGGATCATATCGACAAATTGTTAGCTGATCCTAACTCTACCAACCTTGCAAAACGTGAGCGTTTGATGATGTCTCGTCAACGTGAAAAATTAGATCGTAACTTAGGTCCAATTAAAGATTTAACTCGTTTACCTGCCGCGATCTTTATCGTAGATGTTAATCGTGAAAATATTGCGACTAAAGAAGCCATCAAATTAGGTATTCCAACTTTCGCCATGGTAGATACAAATACAGATCCTACTGTAATTGATTTCCCAATTCCTTCTAACGATGATGCATCTTCTTCTATTGATGCTATCGTAGGTAAATTGGCGGATGCAATTATTGAAGGTCTAAAAGAACGTACCAACACCAAAAATTCTGAAAAAGCTGCTGCTGCACCTGTTGCAAAAGAAGTAAAGGAAGTTAAAGAGGTGAAAGAAGTTACTGAAACTAAAGCTCCAGCTGCACCAGCTCCTGCTGCTGAAGCTGAAGGTGAAAAATAATTAGATTAATATCTGAATAATGAAAATTACTGCCGCAGAAGTAAACGCACTACGTAAACAAACGGGTGCTGGAATGATGGACTGTAAAAAAGCTTTAGTTGAGGCTGAAGGTGATGCAGAAAAAGCTGTCGAAATCCTTAGAAAGAAAGGGCAAAAAGTTGCCGCTAAGAGAGGAGATAACCAAGCTAGTGAAGGTTTAGCTATCGCTTTAGATAACGGAAATACAGGTGTTGTTGTTCGATTGAACTGTGAAACTGATTTCGTTGCAAAAAATGATAACTATATTGCTTTAGTATCTAAATTGGCTTCTATCGCTTTGAGTACAGGTTCTAAATCTGTTGAAGAGTTAAAAGGTCAAGATTTTGAAGGCGTTACTGTTGCTGAAGCAATCATTGAGCAAATTGGTAAAATTGGTGAGAAATTAGATCTTTCTGCTGTTTCTTTCATTAATGCTGATAGCGTTGTTTCATATAACCATCCAGGTAACCAAGTGGCTACTTTAGTGGGATTGAATCAAGCCGGTGAAAATGTATCTGTTGCAGGTAAAGATATTGCTATGCAAGTGGCGGCAATGAACCCAGTAGCATTAAACAGAGATTCTATTCCGCAATCGGTAATTGATAAGGAATTAGAAATTGGTAGAGATATGGCTATCCAAGAAGGAAAACCAGAGGCTATGGCAGATAAAATTGCGCAAGGTCGTTTAGGTAAATTCTTTAAGGAAGCTACGCTGTTAGATCAAGCATTTATTAAAGATAATAAATCAACCGTTCAGAAGTATTTAGATTCTGTAAGCAAAGGACTTACAGTAACTGAGTTTTCAAGAGTTGCTTTATCTTAATTTGATAACATATTAAAAAAAAGAGAGATTGTTTCAATCTCTCTTTTTTTTGACCTATTTTTCGCAAATCGTATCATTTTCAATTAATTATAATGAAATTTAAAAGAGTTCTTCTCAAATTAAGTGGTGAATCGCTTTTGGGCGATAAACAGTTTGGCATTGATCATCATAAATTATCAAAGTATTCTAAAGAAATAAAAGAACTCACAGTAGCCGGGGTAGAAGTAGCCATTGTTATTGGTGGGGGAAATATTTTTAGAGGAATTCAAGAAGAGGATGGCGCTATTGACCGTGTTCAGGGTGATTATATGGGAATGCTTGCTACTATGATTAATAGTATGGCGCTTCAGTCCTCTTTGGAAGCTTGTGGTGTGAAAACGAGATTGCTCTCTGCCATAAAAATGGAGCAAATTGCAGAACCATTTATCAAACGTAGAGCTACCCGTCACCTAGAAAAAGGTAGAGTCGTTATTTTTGGCGCGGGTACCGGAAACCCATACTTTACTACCGATACTGCTGCTGCCTTACGCGCAAGTGAAATTGGTGCTGAAATTATGTTAAAAGGAACACGAGTGGACGGTATTTATACTGCAGATCCAGAGAAAGATCCTACTGCTACAAAATACGATAAGGTTTCTTACCAAGAATGTATTGATAAAGGATTGAACATTATGGATATGACCGCCTTTGCATTATGTAAAGAAAATGGACTTCCTATCATGGTGTTTGACATGGATTCTGGAGGTAACCTCATAAAAGTGGTTAAAGGAGAAAATGTGGGAACCTTGGTTAAATAAGAATACCCATTCAACAATTTTAAAGCCGCTTTTAGCGGCTTTTTTTATGCCCATTTTAACGAAAACTCTAAAATTTAACATTTTTAAATTTTATTAAAATCGTATTTATACGTTATTTATAATGTTAATCGTCCTGAAATCAGTGGATACCGTAGGATTGTATTCGTAGGAAACTGTGGAAACATTTTACCCGAAAAACGTTTCCTATGTTGAAAAGTCGCCTTACATTTGCGGCCTATGAGTGAAAAATTACATGAGCTTTTAGCCAAGGCATCCTCTCTTTTTATGATGTATGGAATTAAGAGTTTGACCATGAACGATATTTCCTCCAGATTGGGAATATCCAAAAAGACACTTTACAATTACGTGTCGGATAAGAATGATTTGGTGTACCAGTGTATCGATCTTCATGTGACCGAGAATGAATGTAAAATGGCCAGCGTATGCCAATCCGCTGGAAATGCGATAGAGGAATTATACGCATTTAGTCAAATTGCAGGTGAGCAATTTAGCGCGATTCATCCATCCATCTTTTTTGATTTGCAAAAATATCATCCGGAAGCCTGGACCCATTTGAATTCGTTCGAAGAGAAAACCATTTTGGAGGTCACTAAAAAAAACCTAATTAGAGGGACAGATGAGGGGCTGTTTAGAAGCGATTTTAACGTGGATCTAATTGCTCAGATTTACCTGGGAATGGTTCAAAATATATTTAATAATACACCAAAACTATTGGTCGGGTTAACCTTATCCGACTACTATAAAAACATGTTCGAATACCATATTAGAGGTATAGCGAGCGAGGAAGGAATGAAATTAATCAATAAACATAAATAGAGTACCTAATGAATAAATTAAACACACTATCTGTGATGCTGCTTATGTTGGCAGTGATCGGGATTGAAAAGGTGCATGCCCAAACGGCAAGCCACACTTTTTCATTAGAACAAGCACGTACGTATGCCGTGGAGCATAGTTACAGTACACGTAAGGCTGTTTTGGATCAAGAAATTGCAGAGAAAAAAATGAAGGAAACCTATGCTATTGGTTTGCCTCAAATTGGAGCGAGTGCCGATTTTAAGAACTTCTTGGAAATCCCAACATCGTTGGCTCCAGATTTTTCTGATCCAAGTAGTGGTGAATTGGTTCCTATTCAATTTGGAACCAATTATAACCTCGGTGGATCAGTACAAGTGAATCAGTTGTTATTTAATGGGTCCTACCTGGTTGGCTTACAAGCGGCCAAAGTGTATCGTGAAATGAGTGAAAAAATGGTCGTTAAATCCGAAAGAGAAATCAAGGATGAAGTGACTATGGCCTATGGAAACTCCATTGTGGCGGTAGAGAATTTTGTAACCATAAAAGGAAACAAAGAGTATTTGGAGCAAACCTTGGTAGAGACAAAGGCATTATATGAAAGTGGTTTCGCTAAAGAACAGGATGTAGATCAATTAACGATTTTAGTTCAAACGGCAGCTATTGAATTTAATAGAGCGGATCGCCTTCGGATGATTTCGGATAACTTCTTGAAATTTACCATGGGGATACCATCTAGCGAAACGATATCCTTAACGGATAGCTTGGAGGTTATGGTGGGGTACGGAAATGACTCTTCCATTGTAAATCAAATTTTTGACGTGAATGCACATATTGATTTCTTGATTGCCTTGAATAATCAAGACCTGCAAGAATTAAATTTAAAAAATACCAAGGCTGCGTTTATGCCTACTTTAAATGGTTTCTTTCAATACCAACAAAACTATCAATACAATGATTTATCCTTAGGAAGTGACTACTGGTTTCCTACTTCGGTTTGGGGATTACAATTGAACATTCCTATTTTCAGCAGTGGTGAACGTATGTATGTTAAGCAACAAGCAGATCTAAACTGGCAAAAATCTCAAATTGACACCAAAATGGCTGAAGAGGGGTTAATGGTCGAGTTCTTAACCAAAAAATCGGAATATCAATTTGCTATTGAGCAATACAAAAACTCGAAAAACAATTTGGAATTGGTGCAAAAGGTAGTGAATAAAGAAACCATTAAATACCATGAAGGTATGTCTTCTTCCTTAAACCTGGCCAATGCACAAATCCAGTTTTTCCAAATCCAAGGAGCCTATGTGCAATCAATCATGCAAATGATCAATGCCCGTTCGGCAATGGATAGAATATTAAGCAATTATTAAATTAAGCACACATAAATATAACAAAATGAAAAATTTTATAATCATATTCATTACCATTCTTGTGGTGGCTTGTTCCCCAGCCGAAAAAGTGGATTATTTGTCGAAATTGACAATCGAAAGGGATAGTCTTAAAGTGGAGTACCGCGAATTGGGTAAAAAACTCTCGGTAGTGGAATTACAAATGGCCAAACTAGATACCACCAGAAAACTGGTAAATGTGACGGTTGAAAAAACAGAGTTTATGGCATTTGCCCATTACTTTAAAGTGTATGGGGGGATAAAAACGGACAATAATACCATTATGTATCCATCTGCTTCAGGAGACATTGTTTCTATAGTGGTGCAAGAAGGTCAAACTGTTGGAAAAGGGCAATTACTTTTAAAAATTGATTCGGATATTTTAGAGGGAAACATTGAGGAAGTAAAAACGCAAAGAGAATTAGCCAATAATATTTATGAAAAGCAAAAGAGTCTTTGGAATAAACAAATTGGTTCGGAGATTGATTATTTAAAAGCGAAGAACAATTTGGAGTCTGTGGATAGAAAATTAGCAACCCTTAGAACGCAATTAAGTAAAACAAATATTGTGGCTCCATTTTCCGGAACCATTGATGAAATATTTGCTAAGTCAGGTCAATTAGTGAGTCCTCAGGTACCTGTTTTAAGAATAGTTAATTTGAATGAAGTGTATTTAAAAGCGGATATTCCAGAAACCTTTATCAATATTATTGGAAAGGGGACCCCCGTGAAATTGTCATTTCCATCCATCAAAGCTGAATTTGATACCAAAATATACGAGACGGGTCGTTTTATCAACCCGGCAAATAGAACGTTTTCGGTACGTGTAAATTTAGGGAATGAGAACAATCAATTGTATCCTAATTTATTAGGTATGCTTGAAATTCAGGATTATGGAAATGATTCGGCTTTGGTCATTCCTTCTAGGTTAATTCAAGAAGATGCTAGAGGAAATAGTTTTCTGTTTGTCGTAAATGAAGACAATGGTGTCGCTAAATCGGAAATCAGACAAATATCTTCGGGTATGACTTACAATGGGAGTACCGAAATTATTACCGGTTTAAATCAGGGTGATTTAATCATTGATAAGGGATCTAGAAACGTGAGTAATGGCCAGTTAATTGACGTATTGTCTGAATAAGCTAAATTAAGAGATACTGTTAATTATGAACAAAGACGAACAAAAAGGGGTCACTCCTTTCGGAATAACTAAAGCGGCAATAAAAAACAGAACATCCGTAATGGTGCTTACTGTTATTATATTCCTGGCGGGTTTAGGAGCATATAACTCCATGCCCAAAGAAGCTTTCCCTGAAATAGTCATCCCGGAAATTTATATCAGTACCATCTATCCGGGTAACTCCCCATTGGATATTGAAAAATTGATTACACGTCCCATCGAGAAGGAAGTTAAGGGAATATCCGGAATTGATGTTGTTACCTCTTCTTCGCTGCAGGGGGTGTCTTCCATTAAGGTGAAATTTGATTTTAGTGTGACGCCAGAAGAGGCACTTAGAAAGGTGAAAGATAAAGTAGATGTGGCCATGTCAGATCCAGATTTTCCTTCGGACCTCCCTTCGGACCCGAATGTATTTGATATGAACTTTTCGGAATTAATGCCGATTTTAAATATCAATCTTTCCGGTGATTTTTCGCTGGATATGCTGAATGAATACGCAGAATATTTACAAGATGAAATTGAGGATATTTCACAGATTAATGAAGTAGACATTCGAGGGATTAATGATAAGGAAGTAAAGGTAGAATTGGATCTATTAAAGATGCAATCCACCTTAATTAACTTTAAGAATGTGGAAGATGCCATTAAGTTTGAAAACATGACCATTTCTGGGGGTAATGTTTTGATTGATGGATTTAGACGCTCTATTCGGGTTAACGGTGAGTTTAATCATTGGAGAGATATTGAGAATATTATTGTGGGTCACGAAAAAGGGAATATCGTGTATTTACGGGATATCGCTACCGTGAAATTCGCGGAAAAAGAGAAAGAAAGTTATGCCCGTGAATATTCAAAATCGGTGGTGAGTTTGGATGTGAAAAAGCGAGGGGGTGAAAATTTAATTGAAGCTTCGAATGCCATTACTCTTGTAATTGAAAAAGCACAAAAGGAATATTTACCAGAAGGGTTGAAAATTACAATTACCAATGATCAAACCGATCAAACCAAAGCGCAATTGAGTGAATTAGAAAATTCTATTTTATTCGGAATGGTTCTCGTAATTGGCGTTTTGTTATTTTTCTTAGGGCTAAGAAACGCTCTATTTGTGGGTATCGCTATTCCATTGTCCATGTTGTTGTCTTTCCTTGTTTTAAGCTCATTAGGAGTGACACTTAATATCATGGTGCTATTTTCATTGGTACTTGCCTTAGGAATGCTAGTTGATAATGGCATCGTTGTGGTGGAGAATGTGTACCGATTAATGGATGAAGGACATCCGCCAGCCAAAGCTGCCTTGGATGGTGCAAGTGAAGTAGCTTGGCCTATTATTGCCTCTACTGCGACTACTTTGGCTGCGTTTTTACCATTGGCATTATGGCCAGGAATGATGGGTGAATTTATGCGATTTATTCCTATTACTTTAATGATTGTTTTATCCTCCTCTTTATTTGTGGCATTGATTATCAACCCGGTGTTGACTACCTTGTTTATGAAAATCAAGGAAGATGACTTTTCAATGAGTGCCAAGGCCATGATTATCGTATACATCACATTCGGATTGGCTTTGTTAGCGGGAATTCTACCCGTTATGGCGCAATATGATGTGAGTTTACAAATTGGCGATGCGGTTGGAATGGTTGATTTCCTTCGAACTTTATCTTACATAATGGTTTCGGTGGCCCTCTTGTTTTTAATGTCACGAATGATGTTTTTATCAGCGAACACTTCGAAAAAGAAAATTGCCATCCCGAGTTTTATTTTGCTCGGTATCGCACTTGTCTTTTGGTTGGCTGGTCAATCTGTTTCAGCCAATTTCATTGGTATTACAGGTCTGTTTTTACTGATCAATGCATATCTCCTTTATCCGGCAGGAATGTGGTTTAAGGATAGTATTATGGAAAAAATGGAACTCGTTTACGAACGTTTTATCAAGTTTGCTCTAAGAGGTCGTAATCCGTATTGGTTTTTGATGGGTACCGTATTAATGCTGGTTTTTTCCATTGTTTTGTTAGTTCAGTTTACCCCAAAGGTTTTGTTCTTCCCAAATAATGAACCGAAATACTTGAATGTATTTATCGAAAATCCAATTGGAACAGATATAGAATTGACCAATGATGTAACCAAAACTTTGGAAGCAAAAGTGGTAGACTATATAAAAAAGTATGAAGTTTTAAACCCGAAATCGGGAGAGATGGAAAACTATTTAGTGAATTCTGTTATTGCACAAGTGGGTAAAGGGACTTCAGATCCTGCACAGGGGTTTACAGCAGGGAGTACTCCAAATAAAGCTAGGATTACTATTTCGTTTGTGAAATATACCGATAGAAGAGGTATCAATACCAATGATGTTATGTCGGATATCCGGAATTTAATGCAGGGTATTCCAGGGTTGAAAATAACAGTGGATAAAGATGCGAATGGACCACCTACTGGCCCTCCTATTAATTTAGAGGTGACGGGTGAAGATTACGAAGAATTGATTTTGGTCGCCAATGAAATTAAAACGTTTATTAATAATGCCAATATTCGTGGTATTGAGGAGTTAAAACTAGATGTGGATCAAGGGAAACCTGAAATGCCAGTCTATGTGGATAGAGATAAAGCCCGAAGGTTGGGTGTATCTACGGCTCAAATTGGTGCGGCTTTAAGAACCTCTTTATTTGGTAAAGAAGTATCTACCTATAAAGAAGGGGAAGATGATTACCCGATTAATATTCGTTCTGCCCAAATTTATCGAGACAATCCAGATGCGCTAATTAATCAGAGCATTACCTTTAAGAATATGAATAATGGTAAAATTGTTCAAATTCCGATTGCGTCTATGGTGACCGTTGAAAAGACATCTACCTTTAGTGCGGTGAAACGGAAGGATTTGAATAGAATTATTACTATTTCTTCCAATGTATTAGAAGCCTATAATGCTACGGAAGTGGTTGGTGAAATTGAAGCGACTTTAAATGGATTTGAACTTCCTAATGGAATTACCACTTCATTTACGGGACAACAGGAAGAGCAAGCGAAAGAAATGGCTTTTTTGAGTAAAGCATTGGTGATCGCTTTTAGCTTGATTATTTTCATTATTGTATTGCAATTTAATTCCACTTCAACTCCCGTAATTATAGGGATATCCGTAGTGTTCAGTTTTATTGGTGTATTGCTAGGGTTAGTGATTTTTCAAATGGATTTTGTGATTATTATGACCATGATTGGGATTATTTCACTGGCTGGAATTGTAGTGAATAATGCCATTGTATTGATTGATTACACCAATATCATAATGGATGGAAAGAAAAGAAAATTAGGACTTTCCGAGGATGAGAAAATTCCGTTTACCGATTTGGTGAGATCCATCGAAGAAGGTGGGAAAACAAGATTACGTCCTGTTTTGTTAACCGCAATTACCACCGTGCTTGGTTTGATGCCGTTGGCTACCGGTTTTAATGTAGACTTCTTTGGTTTCTTCACGGATTTGGACCCAAATATTTATATGGGGGGTGATAACGTAGCTATGTGGGGCCCAATGTCTTGGACTATTATCTTCGGATTAACGTTTGCAACATTCCTTACTTTGGTAATCGTTCCTGTGATGTATTACATTGTAAATAAGATCAAATACCGATTGACTTAGGCTTTATAAGCGACAATCAATACAAAAAAAAGGGCGTTCATTGAACGCCCTTTTTTTGATTGAAACTTCTCTATTATCTTAATAAATTAACCGTTCCAGTATACGTTCTACTCTCCGAATCATCGGTGGTATCTAAGGCTACGATTTTCCAAATATAGGTCCCGTTTTGAGCCATTTTGGTGGTTCCCTGTGTTCTTCCATCCCAGGGTTGAGTGAGGTCGTGAGACTCAAAAGTCATCCCGCCCCAACGGTCAAATATCTGTAACTTATACTCCTTTGGATCTACTCCAAGACCTCGCGGTGCAAAAACATCATTTTGTCCATCACCATTGGGTGTAAATGAATTGGGAACATACATATTGTATTCTCCACCTATTCGTAGTAACTCGGTTACTTCATCCTGACATAACTTGTCGGAAGTTACCAAGAGGGTTATTGGAAAGGTTCCACTATCTGCAGGAAGTTGATACAATGGATTTTGTTCATTTGAGTTGTCGATAGAAGCAAAGTCCCATTGCCACGCCTGAATAGACCCTATGGAAAGGTCTTCAAATTTAATTAATGTATTGAAGATCGTAGTCTGGTCTGGATCCATACTGAACCTAGCGGTAGGTAAAGGGAATACTTCAAAGAACTCCGTTTTTGTAAAGTCACTCGAACATCCTTGTGGAGTCACCACATGTAGTTTTACATTGTATAGTCCTTCGTTTAAATCGGTTAAATCTACCTTGAACCCATGTGCGGTAAATTCTTCTTCTCCAGTGGTAATCGTCCATTCAGAGAACTGAACCGGAGAAGAGGCATTTATTAATGAAATATTGAAAGGTTCACAACCCGATGCAGAATCATTGGTGAAAAAATCCATGGTTGGATTAGGATGTACATATACCCATACCGAATCGTATGCCGCAGGAGTTTCACAGTTGTCTGTAATTTTTACGGTATATAACATACTGGTGGTAGGTTGCGCTAAAGGATTTTGGATAAACCCATTATTTAAACCATATACGGGTGACCACTGATAATTGTAAGTTCCGTTTTTTCCCCCTTGTGCGGTGGCACTTAAAGTAGCGGTTTCGCCTGGACAAATATTTTGATCTAGCCCTGCATTTGCCTGTATGGAATCATACATGGTGAGTGTGATCAACTGAGGCGATGAAGTACAACCTGCTGAATCGATGGCGTACACGGAATAAATAGTTGTTTGTGTAGGACATGCTATTTGGGTGGCATTGGAATCAAAACCTTGGTTCCATATGTAATGGTATGGACCCCCCGAACCTCCGGTGGCATTGGCAATTAACTGAATACAACCCGAAACACATACCTGAGCGTTTGAAATATTTGTTGTTAAATTTATTTCGTTCGGCTCAATTACTAATGCGGTGGCTAAACCTGTACATCTCATGGCTGAATCAGCCACCATAATAGAATAACTACCCGCAGCTAATCCTGTAAAATTGGGATTAGAACTAAAGGTAATCCCATTGTTAATACTGTATCTGTATGGAGTAACTCCTCCAGAGCCTGATACTGTTATAGAACCATCGCTGGCCCCAAAACAAGAGCTGTTTACTACGGTAGAAGCTGCCATTACTTCATCGGGTTGGGAAATAGCGAAAGGAAAAAATTGGGTACACCCATTTGAATCACTAACGCTTAATTCGTAATCCGAACCTTCACATAGTCCTTCTATGGATGGATTATTTATTCCAATAGCGTTGACCCCTTTTCTCCAAGAATAAGACAATGGTAAAGTACCCCCAATAATAGATACAGATGAAGAACCCCCACACGCATTGTAGCAGGTATCATTACTAGAATTAATGGTCGCAATCATTTCAGGGGCATCTTCAATAATTTGTTGAAAAGGAACGGTAGTACAACCCACCGAATCCATGATTACCACTTGATAGGTATCTGCATGAAGTGTATTAAACATATACGAAGCTTGATAGGTGAAACCACTATCGATAGAATAAGTATATGGAAGTGTACCTCCTTGCCCAAATACACCTAAGGTACCGGAAGAATCTTGGTAACAAATAAGATTTGTAAATTGTGCCGAATCAAAAAGTAATTGATTGTTACTCGCTAATATCACGGTATCGGCCCAAGAAACACACAGGTTCACATCTCGTACTAAAATAGCGTATGTACCTGCATTAAGATTGTTGTAAGAACTATTTGGTCCCCAAGTTAAACCTCCATCAAGAGAGAAGGTATGGGGACTTTGGCCACCGGAATAGTGAATATCAATGACGCCACTTGCCGTTGAAAAACATAAGGGAGTATTGGTGGTAATACTATCAATAGTGGGTGTATTGAAATTGATTAAAGTATCCATGGCGGTAGGCGATAAACACCCATTACTATCCATGTATTGCATGGTATAAAATCCGAGTGGTAAATTGGTAAAAAGACTATCTATATGGAAGGTGTTCCCATCATCGATACTGTAGGTGAATGGAGCTAATCCCCCATTGTTTTGAACCAATATCTCTCCGTCTGTTGCGCCACAAGCGGGTTCTGTAAATGTTAAATTGGGTTCGCCCATAATATTTACATATACGGTGGCACTGTCTATAACGGTACAACCACAGAAATTTATGTATTGAACCGTAAAAGTAGTGGTGGTATCTACGCTGATAGTAGGAGTTATTCCATTGGTACTAATTAAACCTAATCCGGTTGATGAAGTCCAGAAAACAATAGGGCTTCCGCCAGTACAGTTATCAAATACTTCGGGAAACAATTGAATGGTATCTCCTGCACATACCAAAGTATCTGGTCCTGCGTCAAAGTTGGCTACCGTAATTTCAATAGATGTAGTGTCGGCACATACTCCAAAAGTATCGGCTAAAATGACATTATAAGTGGTAGTGGTATCTGGCCAAACGGTAGGGCCTTGAATATTAGTATCGTTAATAAACTGATTAGGCCACCAAGTATACGTATAAGCAGCTGGATCATAACCATGACAGAATCTAAATCGTGTATCTGGTCTGTTAAAGGAATTTCCTCCACCTAAAGCGAATTGGTCATTGCAAACAGCTCGATCATCACGACCCACAAATAATGATCCCGCAAATTGTTGGGCACCGGGAGTGGTGGATTTATGCTCCCGTGTTCTCGTAATTGAATTTTGGGTGGCATTGGAGCCTCTGTTATCAAAACAAATTTGCACCACTAAATTGGAAACGCCATCCCATATGTATGGAGTAGAGAAGTTCAGCATGTTCCATCCCAAAGTAAGATTAACATTTTGTGCTGGAAACACATCGGTGAGACCTGCTTGAAAGGTAGTTCCCGGCATAGACTGGAGAGGAGAACAACCTATACTTAACGAATAGTTTTGGTACACTGCTGTACCATTAATTGCCGTTACAAAGAAACCTAGTTCAGTTATCATTCCTTCACTAAGTCCCATGGCTTGCAATTCACTAGCCCGGTAAATATATTGTTGTTTCCCCGATTTAGTAGAGTTAGCAAATGGGGCTGGATAGGATGTTGTACCCATGGTCACAATTGGTCCGGAGGTACCATCTGTAGGATTGTAATCAAACAAGATATCCGTAGTGTAACCTGCATTTCCACAAGGCGATAAACTAGGGGCACAAGTGGCTGAAAAATTTGGCGGTAACTCCAGAAATAATTCGGAAGAATCACCAAATTGACAAATATTTTGTGGGGTTGCATCAATATTTATTAGCGGCATGGGTGGGACCTTACCAATAGTATTGGATGCCGTTTTAATACAACCATCAGGTGAAGTCATCGTTACGGTATACGTGGTGGTGGTGGACGAAAATGTTTTAGGAGCTTGAATTGTATCATTAGAAATACGAATGTAATTATCCCAAGCATAGGTAAACGTACC
>CAJXZP010000010.1 GCA_913062955.1 uncultured Flavobacteriales bacterium
ACCAATAATGGGGTAGAATTAACAGCTACCGCTGGTATAGGTTATACGTATCAATGGTTGGATTGCGATAACAATATGAATCCAATTACAGGAGCCAATTCGGCTACTTTTATACCTGGAAAGAAAGGGAATTATGCGGTAGAAGTCTCCGCTGGAAATTGTATTGAAATTTCTGATTGTTATGAAACTTGGACCGTTGGCATAAGTAATGGTATGCAAACGGAAGGAGTTTCCGTTTTTCCAAATCCAATGGAAGATAAATTGACAATTGTAACTCCAGGTAGAGAAGTGGTTCGTATCCAAGTATTAGATAATACAGGTAAAATGGTGAAAACCCAAACAAGCAGCGAAACCCAAATCATAATTTCTGTAAAGGATTTGGCCTCTGGGGTATATCTAATAAAAATAGAGGGTGATACTACGCACTTTTCTCAGAAGCTGATTAAAAAATAAATCGTAATTAGATGTTTTAAAAGTCCGATGGGTAAGCATCGGACTTTTTTTTGATAACATTCGATCTACACTTCCTGTTACTTACTTGCAGGATGGCATGATTTATCGAATCATGATTCGTTTTTAACTTATTCGGATACGATGAAAATTAACATTCGGATTCCCTTTAGGGAAAGGAAAGTATCTGGAAACATTTAATAAAGCCTTTTTTGGGTTTTAATTTGAAAAAAATATTATTTATCTAACACTTTCTTTAGATTATTTTCGTCCAATAAATAAATCAACTATGAATAGGGTCTTATTAATTGTCTTAACAGTATTATTTACTTTCTCTGGTGTCGCCCAAGATTTAACAGGAAAGAAGTTATTAAAATCGGCTAATGCATTAATGAAGGTTGACAAAGATGCAGAGGCGTTAGATTTGTTAACAAAGAATTATTCATCAGAAGATAAATTGGCTCCGGTTATTACCTTGGAAATTGGAAAGTTATATGCCGAAGCTAAAAAACTAGATTCAGCAAATTGGTACTTGAAGCTTTCAGAGGAATCGGGAAATTCAAAAAATACCGAAGAAATAGAACGGGTACGAAATCAGGTTGAAAAGGCGAAAGAGCTATATCAATTGGAAATGTTAACGGGCTGGAGAGCTTTTGATAAAAAAGATTTTGTTGCTGCGAATTTAAATTTTGATGCCGCTTTAATATGGGATATAGGTAATTATGAAGTCTATCAAGCCAAAGGCGAAATATTAGCTAAAGAAGGAGAAAATAGGAAGGCCATAAAGTGGTATACCCAGGCGTTGACTCATTATTTTCATGGAAATAAAGAAAAGGCACATGCTTACGAGCACTTAGCTGATGCTCAGTTATCTTTAGGTCAAGGGAGTCATACCATTAATTCTTGTGACTTAGGGTTGGAATTAACCCCAGAGAATAAAGAACTTTTTTTCTTGAAAGCAAGGGCTTATTCTATTCAAGGATTGAATTCAGAAGCAAATACCTATTTTATTAAAGTTATTCGTTTACAGCCAGATCATGTACGATCTTGGTTTTATTGTGGGGAATCGTATTTTAAAATGAAGGACTATCCAAAAGCAGTGAAGAGTTTGTCCACATGTTTAAGATACGATAGTACCTACTACGAAGCCTATGGGGTACGTGGCGAGGCGAATTTTGCGATGGAAAAGTACCAGGATGCCAAACGTGACTTTGAACTATTTTCGTTTAGGGTAGATAGTAATGACTATGCGATGAATGCTGCCGGGATTTGCGATTTTAAATCAGGGAATTACCAAGATGCTGTGAAAAGTTTTGAGCAGGCAGTGGACTTGAATCCATCCAAATCCTATCGGTATAATTTGGTACGGGGATATATTGCTAATAATCAAAATAAAGAGGCTTTAGTGATTTGCGAAGCAATAGCCCAATCTAACCGCTCTGATATAAGATACAATGTTGTTCATGTACAAAGTTTAATGAATCTTATGCGATATAAGGATGCTGAAAACTATTTGAATGAATCCATAGATTCGAATCCTTACGTTTTGGAATACCTAGAATTGGGTGTGGAGCTGTTTGAGTTAACCGGGAACAAAGCCGCTTCCAAAAATGCAGAAAGTATTTCTGGAAATTTGGAGGTAGATCGAAGAAATCATGATTTACGCTTTTAATTAGGCAATTACTCCTGAACCGATCAACTCTTCATTTTGGTACCACGCAGCAAACTGTCCTGCAGCAACACCACGTTCTGGTGAATCAAACAGGAGGTATAGACCTTCTTGTTGACGGTACAAAGTTGCCGCCACCAGAGGTTGACGGTAACGAATGCGAACTTGAAAACGTTGCTCTGTTCCAATGGCCATTTCTAGATTTTCTCGAATCCAATGAATTTCATCTGCCTCAATAAACAGTCCAGGTCTAATTAATCCAGGATGTTGATCTCCCTGTCCGGTATAAATATGGTTGGATTTAGTGTCGGTAGCAATCACATATAAGGCTTCTTTGGTACCTCCAACAGCCAATCCCTTTCGCTGCCCAATCGTGAAATAATGTGCCCCATTGTGTTGTCCCACTACTTTACCGTCAGTTGGAGAGTACGTAATAGGTGTTGTTAAGGCCTTCAGTTTTTCTTCTAACGTATCAAATTCTGAGGGTGTTTTTCCATAACCATCAAAGGCTGTATCTAGTTCAATGATATCTCCCGATTTTGGTTTTAATTGTTGTTTTAAAAAGTCGGGTAACTTTACTTTACCAATAAAACAAAGGCCTTGAGAGTCTTTTTTATTTGCGGTAATTAAACCTTGTTCAGCCGCAATTTCTCGGACTTCACTTTTTTGTAAATGACCAATGGGAAATAGCGATTTAGCTAACTGGTTTTGACTGAGTTGGCATAAAAAATAACTTTGGTCTTTATTTGTATCTGCTCCCGCAATTAACTGATAAATTGAATTACCATTCGACTCGGTTTCCCCTTTTTGACAATAATGTCCAGTAGCCACATAATCGGCCCCTAATTTCATCGCAGCATTTAAGAAAATATCGAATTTTATTTCTCTATTACATAAAATATCTGGATTGGGAGTACGTCCTTGTTCATACTCTTTAAACATGTAATCCACAATACGGTCTTTGTATTGTTCACTAAGATCAATAGTTTGATAGGGAATACCCAGTTTTTCAGCTACAAGTAAGGCATCATTACTGTCATCTATCCATGGACAGTCATCGCTTATGGTAACCGATGTATCATGCCAGTTTTTCATGAACATAGCAATTACCTCATATCCTTGTTCAATGAGCAAATGTGCAGCCACACTTGAATCTACACCCCCCGATAAACCAACAACAACTCTTCCCTTGCTCATAACTTTTTCCCAAAAAATGAGTTGCAAATTTACGGCTTTTATCGAGTTCATTTAGCAAATATTTTGTTTCAAAATAAAATGGCGGTATTTTAACAAAAAAATAGCACCTTCTCTATTATTTTACGTCTAATTAAAGAATGGCATTAACATAAATCCCTTTTGATGAAATACATAACACTCATACTATTTTTACTTGTAAATTTCCATACTGTTATTGCTCAATGTACCAATAACAGCTTGGATTTGGGAGCGGATACCACTATTTGCATTGGACAACCTTATTTGATAAATGCCGGATCGGGATTCCTTTCTTATAGTTGGTCAACAGGGGCTTCTTCTTCCTATATTTCCGTAACCTCCCCAGGCCAATATATCTGTACCGTAGGAATGAGCGGGACTAATAATTTGGTGGCAAATGGCGATTTTTCTTCAGGGAATACGGGGTTTACAAGTGCCTATGTGTATGGAACTGGAGGTTCATGGGGGCTCTTATCAAATCCCGGACAATTTGCGGTAAGTACAAATGCTAACTTAACCCATAATAATTTTCCTTCCTGTACAGATCATACCTCTGGGGCAGGTAATTTTATGATCATGAATGGTTCTTCCATTGCAAATACCGATGTGTGGTGTCAGACCATAACGGTAACACCATCCACTCAATATGAATTTTCGGCATGGTTTACTTCCGTGGTAGGAGGGAGTCCTGCCCAATTAAACTTTTCTGTGGGCGGAGGAACTCTTGGAAGTATTTTTACATTGAATTCTACGGTATGTAATTGGACTCGGTATGCGCAAACTTGGACTTCTGGAGCTACTCAAACTAGCGCATCTATTTGTATTACCAGTCAAAGTACAGCGGGTGGAGGGAACGATTTTGCTATAGATGATATTCAATTTTCAACGCTTTGTACCTCTACGGATACGATTCATATTAGCGTAGATACCTTACCCATTGTAAGTTTGGGTCCGGATACGGTTATTTGTTCGGGGGCAACATTTTATTTGGATGCTACAGATAACTCTCAATTTGGTTATTTATGGAGTGATGGTACTAATAGCGCCTTAAACACGATAACGGCTACGGATAGTAATTTAATGGTTTCTGTCACCAATGGAGCTTGTGAAGTAACGGATGATTTAATCGTAACATTTTCCTCCCAACCCAATATAAGTTTGGGTAACGATACGGTTTTATGTCCGGGCGATGTGTTGAGCAAAGACGTGTCTTGGCCGAATGCAAGTTATTTATGGAGTGATAACTCGACTACTAATAATTTGTCCATTACCCAACCCGGTGTATATTGGGTGGATGTGACCGATAATTGTGGGACTTTTTCGGATACAGTCATTGTGTCCTATGTCCTTTTTCCACTGGTTGATTTAGGTCCAGATACCAGTTTATGTGATGGGCAACTATATGATCTAAATGCGGGATATCCATCTGCCTCTTATATATGGAATACGGGTACTATTGATTCTATGATAACCGTTTCTCAATCGGGTACCTATCATGTATCTGTTCAGGCGGGTTCCTGCATAGACAGAGATACGGTACAGGTTACTTTTGACCCCATCCCTTTAGTGGAATTAGGTCCGGATACGACTATTTGTGTTGGGCAAAGTTATTTGCTTCAAGCCAATAATTTGAACGCGACTTATCTATGGAATGATAATGCAACGGGAGCTTTGAAAAGTGCCACCATCACGGGCTTGTATTGGGTGGAGGTAACCATTAATAATTGTGTTATTTCGGATACCGTGTTTATTACCGTTCTTGATTATCCGGTGGCCAGTTTAGGAAATGATACTGTTTTATGTGGGGCAGAATCTATTGTATTTGATGTGACCCAGATCGGAGTAGATTATTTATGGAATGACAATTCTGTTAACCCATCCTTATCGGTGAATCAGAGTAACCAAGTATGGGTGGAAGTAGCTAATTTTTGTGGGGTAGTATCTGATACGGTAAATGTATATGTAAACCCTTACCCCTTGGTTGACATAGGAAATGATACCATTATTTGTGACGGGGAGTCCTTTACCAAGGATGTGTTTTCAACCGGTGCAAATTATTTATGGAGTGATGGTAGTTCTATTTCTTCCTACGAGTTTAGTTCGAGTGGGGTATACGGTGTCACCGTCACGGCTAAAGGTTGCTCCACCTCTGGAACGCTTGATTTAACCGTTCAGCCAATGCCCGAAGTGGAACTAGGAGAAGACACTTTGATTTGTAATAACACGAGTTTCCTTCTGAGTATTCCGAACGATTATGATAGTGTTTTATGGGGGGATGGATCTACAAATATAGAGTACGTTGTTAGCTTGGTAGGTCGACAATGGGTAAGGGTTGTAACAGGCCAATGTACAGCCTCTGATACCATGTGGGTGAGTATCGAGAATTGTGATACTTATGTGGAGATGCCGAATATTATTACGCCAAATGGAGACGGGATGAACGATGTTTTTATCCCCGTTTACTCGGTAGGAATTGTGTCTATTAAGACCGTTATTTTTAATCGTTGGGGAAAGGAGATTTTTGTATCTGTTGATCCGCAAGTGAATTGGAATGGACAGAACAAAAAGGGGAATGATGTACCTAATGGTGTCTATTATTGGATCAGTGAAATTCAAGGTGTGGATGGAGAACCCTACCAAATAAAGGGGGCGGTAACCGTGGCTAAATAAAATAAAAAAGCCCGAACCAAGATTTTGGTTCGGGCTTTTGACATCTTTGATTGATTTTATTCGCAATCTTTCTTTAAAACAGTAGAAATTTCAACTTCCACTTCATTCCAAAGTTGACTTACCCCATCTTCACCCATGTGTAATATTTCACACGCTTTATTTAAAGAAGCTACCGCACTATTAGCCTCCCATTTTGAAAGATCCAAAGTAGCGGAAAGGACTAAACTCGTTCCTTCAAGTGTATACATTGCATTTTCTTCATGAGTGGCTCCATTCATAGTAATAGAAAGAATAGCTTCTCCTTTTCCGTTTTCAGGGGCACTCATTTTTACGAGGCTTCCAATAATGGAAGAACCATCTATCATGGTGTTAAAGAAATATTCGACCAACTTGGGATCTCTAATGGTGTTTCCTGAATTTACCGAACCTGTATGGATTTCAAAAATTGCTTCGTTAAACACCGCAATTTCCGAAGTGGCAATTTGGGTATCCTCAATTTTAAAATTGTCAAATGTTCCACCGACTCCAATTTTTGCAGAGGTTTTAAATGCAGTCCACGTAATTTTAGTTGAACTTGGATCGAATTGATACTGACAAACGGTCCCTTCAGACACCTCAATAGGGGCTGATTCGGTTTCATTTTTATTTTCCGTTCCAGTACCACATGAAGCCATAAATAAGGTGGCTATTGCAATTAATGAAATATTTGTTTTTTTCATGATTTACATTTTATTGATTTCTATTTTAATCCGATTTCTATTAGCCTTTCCGTTAAATAATCACCTGCACTAATATCATCGTATTGTTTGGGATGATTTTCATCAATGGTTTCTGCTAAACAATTCAATGGCATTTCCGAAACCGGATGTAAGAAAAATGGAATAGAATATCTACTTGTTCCCATATTTTCGGCTGGTGGGTTAATTACTCGATGGGTGGTAGAGCGCAATTTATTATTCGTTAAACGTTGTAACATATCCCCAACGTTTACCACAATATGGTCCTCAATTGCGGTGACGCTTTTCCACTCTCCTTGTTTATTTAATACTTGAAGTCCATCCGCAGAAGCACCAACCAGAAGAGTAATCAAATTGATATCTTCATGTTCACCCGCTCTTACGGCATCTGTTTTCAAGGTCTCTACAGGAGGGTAGTGAATAGGTCTAAGAATACTATTTCCATTGTGAACATATTTATCAAAATAAAACTCGTCCAAACCCAAGTATAAGGCAATAGCTTGTAGCATTTTGGTACCCGTTGATTCCAGTGCTTGGTATGTTTTTTTACCTACGGATAGATACTCTGGTAGTTCTTCTACAGGTACATTATCTGGGTAGCTTGCTTTTCTTTGAGGATCATCGTCAACGAATTGACCAAAATGCCAAAATTCTTTCAAATCACCTGCCGTTTTTCCTTTGGCGTGTTCTTTACCAAAAGAAGTGTATCCACGTTGTCCGGCTATTTCCGCAATTTCATATTTTTTCTTTATGTCCTTTGGTAAGGCAAAAAAACGTGCGTTATAGTCATATACCGTATCAATTAACTCCTTTGAAACCTGATGGTTTTTTAAAGCGACAAAACCAATTTCTTCGTATGCTTTACCTAGGTCCGCAATAAATTGTTTCTTTCTGTTTTCATCTCCCGATACAAAATCGGATAAGTCTACGGAAGGTATTCCTTGTGGTGTACTCATATTTACGTGTATTATGGTATGCTGTTTTGTAGAACGGTAAACTCTGGGTTTTCACCATATTCCGTTCGGTAACCAAATTTTTTGGCCCATTTTCGTATTCTATATATTCTATTTTCGGTATCTGGATGGGTACTAATGATCGGAGGTATACGAATATCTTTTCCACTTTTTGCTAATTCTTCAAAAAAGTCAGCCAAGGCTAGGGAAGAATAATAGTTCCCTGTTCCCATGTAAATAACTGATTTTTTATCCGCATGGGATTCTTGATCTCTTCCCATACCTAAACCTAAAATTTTGTTACCCACTTCAACAGCAATAAAAACACCAAAAGAAGCTCCTGCAGCCGCAGCTCCTGCGATAATAATGGCTTGTCGACCCACACCACGCGTTAACTTCTTTACGGAATGTCGTAATTCTGCATGGGCTATTTCATGCCCAATAACGGCTGCCAACTGATCTTCATTTTTCGCCATTTTTATTAAACCCGTGTACACAAAAATGTAACCTCCAGGGGTACAAAAAGCATTAATGATTTCATCGTCATGCACTATGGTTATGGAATCATAAGCAAATGTCCCTTTTTCCTTGATATCCGGTGATTCCAATATATTGTTAACTACCCGTTGTAATTGTGCATAAGCTATGGGGTGGTCCTTTTTACTCAGTAATGGATATTGTTTAGGGTTGGAGTGTATTTGATTAGAAGTAAGTGCTCCTAATTCCACATCCTTACTTTTAGGAATGGTTTTGTAACAGGAAGAAAAACTACAAGTAATTAAAAGACCTAAAATTGGAAGAAAACTTCGTAGACGCATGAATGGTTGTCAAATTTTATAAAGCTACAAATTAAACAAATTCTATGGTATTTACTGCGGTTAAATACTTCTCGTATGAGAAGTATAATAGGAGAATTTGTTGCAGAAAAAAGGGCAACTATTACCGTTGCCCTTTTTGAATAAGTAAAACGTTTGGATTATTTTATCTCAACGGTCCAATCAAATTTATCTTCTATTTTTCCTTTACGTAGATCTTCTAAATACGTATTGATTTTAACTTGAAACATATCATCTGTAATGGCTGGTAAATCAAAATCAACACCGGCTAAACCAATGGTTTTGATTTGTGCTATTGTAGCTGCAGTTCCGACACCAAAGGCTTCCGTTACATCTCCATTTTTAATGGCTTCTGTAAGTTCCACAACGTCTACTTGTCTTTCATCTACTTCAATACCCCAATCCTTAGCAATGGCTAGAACAGATTTACGAGTAATTCCGTTAAGAATGGTATCTGAAACAGGTGAGGTCGTTAATTTCCCTTTGTACATAAACATTAAGTTCATGGTACCTGCTTCTTCTATGTATTTGTGTTCTTTAGAATCGGTCCAAATAATTTGTTGGTATCCTTGTTCCATGGCTAAACGAGTAGGGTACATTGCGCCTGCATAATTTCCTGCTGCTTTTGCATGACCCGTTCCTCCTGGAGCTGCACGTGAGAATTCTTGTTCTATTTTCACTCTAACAGGCTCAGCATAATACTTACCAGCTGGGGAACATAAAATCATAAATCTATAGGTGGTGGATGGTCTAACTCCTAAGAAAGAATCCCATGCCATCATAAAGGGACGGATGTATAAGGAAGAACCCGGTCTGTTTGGAATCCACTCTTTATCTAAACTCATTAGTTGGTGTAAACCTTCCATGAAAACTTCATTTGGAATATCAGGCATACACATTCTTTCAGCCGAATGATTCAGTCTGTTTGCATTTTCTAAGGGACGGAATAAAAAAGCCTCTCCCTTATCGTTTTTGTAGGCTTTCATACCTTCAAAAATAGATTGACCATAATGCCACATTGCATTAGAAGGGTGTACACTCAATTCGCCAGTTGGAACAATTCTACAATCCGTCCATTTTTCACCATCAAAATCGGCAATGAACATGTGATCCGTAAAGTTTTTCCCAAATACAATTTCATCTTGGTTGTAATTGTCAATGTTTGGGTTTTCGTTACGCGTTATGGAAATATCTATACTCATAATGTTCAGTTTTTTGTATAATGCAATAATAACAAATTTTATGGATATTTTACACTAATTTGATTGCCAATTATTTTGCGTAATAACGTTTATACGAAAAAAAATTTCTCAAAAGGGTTAGTATAGATATGTTTTATTGGGGGAGCATAAACTGCGAACATACCGGACGATGATCCGATAAGTTTTTTTGTCCGGTTTTATAGGAAATCGCTTTTAATTCTGGACTGTGTAGGATGTAATCTAAGCGTAATCCCGGTAGGGTCGAAATTCCATCGAAAGTAGTACCCACACCAAATCCAAATTTTTGAAATGGATCTTCCAAATCGGTGGCAAAACGAGGATAGGCAAATGAATATGGGGGTTCATTAAAATCACCCAAAACAATTACGGGATAGGGGCATGCGGCTATATGCTTCGCTATTTCTTCTACCTCCGTTTGTCTTTTTCTCGCAGCTCGTATTACTTTGTTTAAAATATTTTTTGATTTCTCAATAGCTTCTGTCTCCGAATTTTGGGTGATGTTCTCTACAAATTGATAATCTTCAGAAATAAACCCAAGTGAATTTAAATGGGTATTGTAAACCCGTACAATTTGAGATTGGATTTCAATATCCGTGTAGTAGGATCGTGCTTTTGATTTGTCAGCAAAACGATAAGCTAATCCCGATTTTTTTATTTTGAATTTTGAAAAAGTTTGCAATCCAAAGAAATTCAATTTGCTTTTCTTGCGTTGATTGGGCTCACGTTGGGTATATTTATATCCAAGGCTCTTCATGCGTTTTACGTAGTTTAGGTCTAATACCTTTGAATCTACAAATTCTTGGAATGCAATAATATCTGGATTTTCACTTTCTATGTATTCAAATATTTGATTATCTATATTCTCTTCATTTAAAGAATGGTATTGATTTAACAATCGAACATTAAAGGTCATGATTTTAAAGTCGGCTGTAGTAGCAATATTATCTTTCCAATTAAAAGCCACCAATTTCGATACATTAGAATATCCAAAAAGAATAAGAATAAGGGAAAATAGAAAGTGAATCTTTTTTTGATACATCCAATGCAAAACAAACCCAATATTGAGGACTAAAAAGATCGGGTAGGTTAAGCTAAATAAATAACCATAGGGATTAGACACGGGTTCGAATTTGGATGAGAAATTGGTAATTACCAATGCCGTACCCACGAGGATATTAAGGAAAAAAAATATTTTTGAGATCCAACTTAAACGCATTATTTCTTGCTAAATTTAAAAAGAAAATCCTTTTCTTGTTTGGACAGGTTATCATACCCGTATTTGGAGATTTTATCTAATATTTTATCGACTTCGGCCTGCGATTTTTTAGTGGGTTCTTTTTTGGTGAATGTATCATTTTTATGAACCACCTTGATTTTTGACTTTGGCTTGAAAACCTTCCCTATTCGACTAAAAAACCGGGTGATTTTTGTATTGATATCGAGTCCCTTTGGCAGGTAATAGGCAAAAATATACCCGTAAAATGCGCCTCCATAATGAGCTACCTTCCCACCTGTGTTTTGGTCAATGTATAAAACACTGGATAAAATGAAAGCAACCAAAACAATGTATTTTAGAGATATTCGGTAGGTAAATATCTGCATTTGGTAATTGGGTTGGAGAAATCCAGTAGCTACAATTACAGACATAACCCCGCCCGAGGCGCCAATGAGATAACTGGAAGTGGAAACATTTGGTAAAATTAGGGCTGAAATCAAATACAAAAGCCCCCCCATTACGCCTCCATAAATAAATGTTTCCAAAATTCTTTTGGATCCGTATAAATCCGAAAAAATCCTTCCAATGAAGTATAACAGAAACATATTAAAAAACACATGGTTTAATCCCATGTGAGTAAACATATAGGTTACCAAAGTCCAAATATGCCAATAGTTGTTTTCAATGTCAGCCGATAGGCCAAAAAACCGAACAATGGAATCGTAAGAATCGGATGGAGCTATGGCGGTTACTAAAATGAGTAGAATAAAAACTACGGCATTCACAATAATGATTTGATAGAGATAGTTTTTACTCTTGAAAACCTCCATTAGGTCCTTAAAGATGGAATTGTTCATTCTTAAAGCAACTTAAAAGTGGAATCGTATTTTTGCCAAATACGAATTAAAATATACCCTGTAATTAATCCACCTAGGTGGGCAAAATGTGCAACTCCATCGTTCGAACCTGCAATACCTGAATAGAGTTCGAAGGCGCCATACCCAGCTACAAAATACTTTGCTTTAATGGGAATGGGAATAAACATCATGTATAACTCCGCATTAGGAAACATCATCCCAAATGCTAATAATATTCCAAACAGGGATCCGGAGGCTCCAACTACGTTCATGGAACTTAAAAAATACTGTTTGTAATTGGACATAAATTCATACGATAACTCGATATCGTTTGGATTTATACTACCGTTAAAAAGATTGGTAAGGTAAGGTGTAGCTTCCTTGTATGAGGAGCTTAAACCAGAGCCTGGGTAGATTTGAAAAGGAAATTCCCTATTAAAGGTAGCAAAAGTTTCGGTGGATGGATTGGCCAAAAAGGCATCCATTAATAGATTGAAGTCCTGGATGGTATCAAAATAAACAATGCCATAATGCATGGCCGCAGCTCCGAGTCCAGTGATTAAATAAAAGGTTAAGAATCGTTTGGACCCCCATACATTTTCGATGGCATTTCCAAACATCCATACCGCAAACATATTAAATAGAATATGTTGGAAATTACCATGCATAAACATGTAGGTGATGGGTTGGTACCAGCGAAATGCTTCGGAACCCATCCAATGCAATCCTAAAATATTATTCAAGCTAATACCACTTATATTGAGCAAAACTTGGGTAGCCAAAAACAATAATATGTTAATGATTAACAAGTTTTTTACTACGGTAGGTAGCATTTGAAATCCGCCTGTTCTAAATTGACTCATAATTAATTAAATAATTTTTCAATATCATCTAAGGTAAATTGATGAAATATTTTTCGACCATCACTTAATGACATGGGGTTTGGACAAGCAAACAACTCATCAATTAACTCCATGATTTCTTCTGGTTTTAGTGATTTCCCCGTTTTTATGGCTGATTTAAATGCCAATGCTCCAATCAATGCTTCATTTTGCATGGTCCCCGCATTTTCCATATGACTTTCGTACCCGTATAAGGTGCCTTCAATGAGTTGTTTGGGTTCTTGAGAGCTGGAAATTGTGGGTAAACCTCTAACAATAAAAGTGTTTGCTCCAAAGGGTTCCAAATCAAATCCTAATAACTTCATGGTGGGCAACAACTCTTTGAGTAGCTGAGTTTGCTGACTAGTAAAAGTAACGTTTTCTGGAAATAAAAGTTGTTGAGAACTACCGCCATTATTCTCCAACTGATCTAAAAGTCGGTCATATAAAACTCTTTGGTGAGCTCTGGTTTGGTTAATAATTATGGCTCCTGATTTTATAGAGGTCAGGATGTATTTGTTTTTTACTTGAAAAGCGGCTACCGATTTAATGGTTTCTAGCGTTTCTGGAATAGAGGCGGAGGTTTGGGGATCCATACCAAAATCGGAAGATTGCGACACCACATCTAGTTCCTCATACATCTTTTGCAAATTTTGAATTTGATTAGATGTTGTTTTTTGTCTAAAGTCGTTAGCTACGTTAAAGGGGTTGAAGTTCTGGTTTACCGATATTTTCGGTTCCATGATAATTCTGTTCTTTGGGGCTGAGGAGGTGGTGAAACTATTTTCTGGATGGAAATCAATGGTAGGGGATACATTGTACATCCCTATGGATTGCTTCACCGCGGATCGCATAAGCATTCCAACGGAACGTTCATCTTCAAATTTAATTTCCGTTTTTGTGGGGTGAATATTTATATCAATAAAGGAAGGCTCCACTTCTAAGAAAATGAAATAACCAGGATGAAACCCTTTCGGTAATAACTCCTCGTATGCTTGTAAAACCATTAAGTGGAGGTAGGGTGATTTTATAAATCTATTATTGACAAAAAAGAATTGTTCTCCTCTAGTTTTTTTTGCTGCTTCTGGTTTTAACACAAAACCAGAGATGTTTACCAAGGGAGTGTCCTGTTCTACAGGAACTAATTTCTCGTTATATTTCCTCCCAAAAACCCCAATTAATCGTTGACGCATATTTCCTTCGGGCAGAATAAATACATCGTTTGAATTGTGAGTTAAAGTAAACTTAATTTGTGGATGTGCGATGGCGACTCTTTCAAATTGGTCTATGATATGACGCATTTCCACATTATCTGATTTCAAGAATTTTCTTCGGGCTGGAACATTATAAAACAGATTTTTGACCGAAACCTGTGTTCCTTGAGGACACGGATTAGGCTCTTGAGTTTCCATTTTTCCTCCATTGATTTCAATCAAAGTACCTAATTCAGATTCTTCCGATTTGGTTTTGATTGAAAGGTGTGCAATAGCCGAAATAGAAGCCATGGCTTCTCCTCTAAAGCCTTTGGTGGTTAAAGCAAAAAGGTCATCTGCCGATGCAATTTTTGAAGTGGCATGTCGTTCCAAGCTCATTCGGGCATCGGTCTCAGTCATTCCCTTTCCGTTATCGCTGACCATAATTAAGGTTTTACCCGAATCTTTTATATCCACAGCAATATGTGTAGCTCCCGCATCTACAGAGTTTTCTACCAGTTCCTTTACTACAGACGCAGGTCTTTGAATAACTTCACCGGCTGCAATTTGATTGGCAATGGTGTCTGGCAAAAGCTTTATTATATCGGCCATTTAAAGGTATTATGAGAAAAAATTGGTGAAAAAATAGGCATAGAAAAATCCAAAAAGTAAAATGGCAATTATTCCAATCCTGATGGTAGACGTTTTATTTGCAGATTTACGTGTTTCTGGAGTATTCCATGCAGCTCGCAATCTAGATCGAGTAAGGTCAGAGTTTCCCGTTTGGGTTTCTCGGTCTAAATTTGATTTTATGACATTAACACGGCTGTTTAAATCTTCCATAACCGGATCATAATGCCTAGGGGCATAAGAAAATCTTTTTGGTTTCTTTAATTTGAATAGCGTAACTTTCATATACATTAATGTTGTGACAAATTTACGATTTGCCAAGTTAGTAAAAAAGGAAGTGTATGGCTTTATCCCTTTCAATAATGGAACCAAAACACATTTATGACATAGCCAGTTACTTAGATAACGTTACTTTAAGTAAGTCGTATTCATTTTTTAGGGTAATAGGCCAAAATTTGTGAAAAAAAAATAGGTGTGTACTTCCAGTTTACCCCTTATATTAGCACGATAATTATCAAAGTTATGAGAAAAGGTTTTACCCCATTTTTTTGTGGGATTTTAGGTGTGTTGTTATCTGTTTCGGCAATGGGACAGGTGCATTACAAACAAATGATGAATGATCCATCGTACAATTTTTATGAAGTGTGCGAGGCTGCCGATATTTACTTTCAATCCCACGACAAAGGAAAGGGTACAGGTTGGAAACCTTATCAACGTTGGAAAGCAGAGAATGAGAGTAAATACTATCCCAGTGGGGACCGAGAGAATACGGATTCACGTTTTGCGGCTAAATGTTATACCTCTATTCAAGTTGAATTAAACAAATCATCCCGTTCTCAAAACCCCAGCTGGAGAGATTTAGGGCCATACACGGCCAATAATATTACTGAAGGATATAATCCGGGTATCGGTAGAGTGGAGTCTTTTTGGGTGAATCCAAATAATTCACAACATCTGTTTTTAGGATCACGGAGTGGTGGTTTTTGGAGGTCGTTGAATGGCGGCTCTTCCTGGCAAAATACCACGGATACTTTAATCGCTTCTGGGGTGAATACCATTGGAGTTAATCCATTTAATAACGATACCGTTTTAATTAATGTAAGAAATGCTTCAAATGGTACCTCGCATGGGATTTACAGAAGTGAAGATGGCGGATTAAATTGGACGCAATCTAACTTTAACCCGGATATCTTAGGTTGGGGAGGATTAGGTTCAAACGGACGGATTTATAAAATAGCGTACCACCCTAGAGTTCGAAACTTGGTTTTTATAGGAACGAGCAACGGTATATTTAGATCGGATGATCATTTACAAACATGGACACAATTGGTAAGTACCGGTGACATTAGTGATATTGAGTTTCATCCAACGGATAATAATACCGTTTACATTTATGACAATTATTATTGGAGTGCGACCAAGAATAATATACTTATTTCTACGGATCAAGGTTTGAGTTATTCTGCTTCGGCCACCATTCCGGGCAATGGTTCTCGTAAAGGATTTATAGCCGTATCTCCGGTAGCTCCAAATTATGTGTATTTCGCCAGTGATAGTGGCGTTTGGAAATCATCAGATATGGGACAAAATTTCATATATATTTCCAACCCTAGCGAAAGATGTGATGGTTTTTCGGTTTCGGATGTCGATACTTCCAATATGGTATATGGATATCTTAATTTGATGGGAAGTACGGATGGAGGTCAAACATTTGATGAAATAGCGGGTTGGTATAATATGAGTCCAGTAAATGATTATACCCATGCGGATTTAAGAACTACAGAATGTGTAAATGGTGTTTTTTATGTGGGTACCGATGGTTATTTGTCCAAGACGGATGATAATGGAGTAACATGGGCTCGTTTAAATGATGGTACTGGAATTCGTGAGTTTTATGCCGCAGGAGTAAGTCAAGGGAAACACAATGTATTTATTGCGGGGTCGCAAGATAATGGGACCAGTATTTTGGATGCCAATGGTTGGATTGAATGGAATGGTGGCGATGGAATGGAAGCTATCGTACAAACATTAAACCCCGAGTGGATGATGGGTAGTTGGCAATATGGTACCCGTCAATATACACGTGATGGTGGGGGTACCAGAAATGGATCGAATAACCCGGAAGCTGGGCAAGGTGGATGGCAAGCTCCCATGTTTTTTGACCCGATCCATCAAATGAGAGTGTATTCGTTTGCCGATAGTATTTGGAAAAGTGAAGACTTTGGTGAAAGTTGGACATTAGCAGGTACTCCCCGTTTTGGTAGTATTGACCGGGCCAGTATCGCAGAAAATAACTCCCAAATAATGGCCGTCTCTTCCGGTTATCTATTGAAAATTACGGAAGACGGGGCAAGTACTTTTCGTTATGCAGATATTGGGTTACCTAACAAATCGATTACAGATATTGCGTTTGATCCTAATTTTGATTCTACCATTGTAGTTACCTATAACAACTATAATGCGGACAATAACAAAGTGTTTATCACAAATGATCTAGGTTTAACATGGAATAATATTTCCAATAACCTAAATAGTATGCCTATACTTAGTGTGGTAATTGACCATAGCCCAGAACGAAATATATACTTAGGGGCAGAAATTGGGGTGTATGTAAAACCAATGAACGGCCAAACTTGGACTTTGTATTCCCAAGGATTACCCAACGTATCTGTAAAAGATTTAGAAATTCAATACGGATCTAATACCTTAAAAGCAGCCACTTGGGGTAGAGGTTTATGGGAAGTACCCTTGGTAAATAGGGCTTCTTATCCTACCATTTTAGAAACTAAAATTAGCAATGCACCCACTACTACTCGACCACGGTCGGGATATGATGAAGATGTAACGGTAGTAATTTCTCACGATGTCCCCTTAAAATCCGTTTTTGTTAAATGGGCTAATGATTCTATTCATTTACATAAGACTTTAAGTATGTCAAATGTTTCGGATAGTACTTGGAAAACGGATATACCCTTTCATTTATATCCCGAAGGCACAGAAATGTATTTTAAAGTATTTGCGGTAGGTCAGAACAACGATACCACAGAAACGTATCGTTTTCATTATACTATTCGCCAAGGTTTACCGGTAAACTCGGTGATTGAAAATTCCTTTACAAACAATATACGTTTATTCCCCAATCCAAATTCAGGGGAGTTTAAGGTAGATTTAGGTAGGGCATATTCGGATGTTAAGATCGAAATATTTGATGTGTTGGGTAAACGGGTATATTCGAAAATGCAATCGGGAAATAATATCCCAGTATCTATTAATGTTCCCAAGGGAGCGTATTTTTTGAAAGTAAATACCGAAAACCATTCTGCGAAGATTAAGTTTGTTGTGGATTAAATGAATTCAATGATAAGGAAAGTAATAACGGCTTTGGGAGTCGTGATTTTTATAGCGAGTTGTTCCAGTACGAAAGGAAGTATTAAAAATGCCGCCAATCTTTCAGAAAAACAATGGGCTCAAATGAGGGTAGAAAATGTCACTATTCAAGAGTGGGTTTCCGGAATACAAGGAGGAACGAATTCTTTGGAGTTTTCAATGTTAATTCAATCCGGGAGCCTAAATCTCATTCCCGATAGCGCATTTATAAGTGGGTATCAATTTCCAATTTTCACAAAAAATAAAAGGAATTATTTGGGTAAAACGAATAAATCGAACACGCCATTACCCAATAGGAGTTATGGGGAATTAAAAATTACATTTAAAGAAAGCGATTTTGTTTTTGTAGTATCCAAGGACAGTATAAAAGTATTGGATCCTATATATATGCCATAAAGGAATGGTCCGACCGTAATTAAAAGGGGCCAACGAAAGTTCGGCCCTTTTTTTTGTTAAAAGGGGGAGATAATGAGTTCTGAATAATTATTTACTTAGAACTTAAATAGAACTTACCTTTGCGTGCGCAAAAAAATATTTGCCTTCAATCAAATTATATATGAGCAAATCTAAAACCTCCATTACCAGTGTTTTTAAAACCATCCTATGGCCAAGAAGAAAGCTTCTTTTTGTGGGCTTGTTTTTAATTGTCATTAGCCGATTGGCCAGTTTAATTCTCCCTTGGGCCTCCAAGTATTTAATGGATGATGTGGTCGTAAATAAGGATGTAAACGGATTGTATACCGTATTGATGTGGGTAGTTGCAGCCATTGTGGTTCAAGCCATCACTTCATTTTTATTGACTAAACTATTAAGCGTGGAAGCGCAAAAATTAATTGCGGAGTTACGTGTTAAAGTTCAAAAGAAAGTACTGGGTTTACCCATAAACTTCTTTGATAATGCCAAGTCAGGTGAATTGGTTGCACGTATTATGTCCGATGTGGAAGGGGTTCGTAATTTGGTAGGTACGGGTTTGGTTCAATTGGTAGGTGGAACTTTAACGGCAATAGTATCTCTGGTGTTATTAATCCGTATTAGCCCGTCTATGACGGCATATGTTTTAATTCCAGTTACCATTTTCGCAGTAGTTGCTATGAAGGCTTTTGGGTTTATTCGTCCTATTTTTAGAGAACGAGGAAAAATAAATGCCGAAGTAACCGGAAGACTGACCGAAACACTTAATGGAATTAGAGTTATTAAAGGATTTAATGCCGAGGAACAAGAAATTGCAACCTTTCGAAAAGGAGTGGAAAAACTTTTTTTAAATGTGAAAAAGAGTTTGACTTCCACCGCATTGGTAACGAGTTCGGCTACTTTATTATTAGGTTTAGCCTCTGCCGGAATTATGGGAATGGGTGGGTATAAAATTATTGATGAATCCATGACTTTTGGCGATTTCTTGGCGTTCACCCTTTATTTAGGATTTATGATTACTCCATTGGTCCAGATGAGTAATATTGGAAGCCAATTAACGGAAGGGTTTGCGGGATTAGATCGAACCGAGGAATTAATGAATTTAACCGATGAAAATCAGTTGAACGATAGAACGGTAACCCTGAAAAATATCAAAGGAGATATTAAATTTGAAAATGTTTCATTCTCGTATGAGGATAAAAAGGAAGTATTACATGGAATTAATATTGATGCTCCATCTGGTTCTGTAACTGCGCTAGTGGGTTCTTCCGGTTCTGGGAAAACGACCATTGCAGGTTTGGTTTCTTCGTTTATGAATCCCAATAAGGGAATCGTGAGTATTGATGGCCAAGACATAAGTAAGGTTACTCTGAGTAGTTACCGTGCCAATCTAGGGGTGGTGTTACAAGATGATTTTTTGTTTGAAGGAACCATTCGTGAAAATATTTTGTTTCCGAGACCCAATGCTACGGAGGCTCAGGTTCAAGCGGCTGTAAAAGCGGCATATGTGAGTGAATTTACCGACCGATTTGACGATGGATTAGAAACCGTAATTGGAGAAAGAGGGGTGAAACTTTCTGGGGGGCAACGTCAGCGTATTGCTATTGCTAGAGCAGTACTAGCCGATCCTAAGATTTTAATTTTAGATGAAGCCACTTCTAATTTGGATACCGAAAGTGAAACCATGATTCAACGAAGTTTATCGGAGCTGATGAAGGGGAGAACCACTTTTGTTATTGCGCACAGATTGAGTACAATTCGACAAGCAGATCAAATTTTGGTGGTAGAAAACGGAAGCATTCATGAGCGAGGTACCCATGATGATTTGATTAAACTAGAAGGTCGTTACCATCAATTGTTTACGTACCAGGCTAGGATTTAAATAAACAGCATCGCCAATTTGATATCCGAATACTCGTATTCGTTTTTAAGCATATTTCTAATCACCCCTAGTTTTACCGGTTCATCTTCGGGTTTTACTTTTTGATACTTGGTATGCGCAGCTTTTATTTTTAGTAAATCGGCTGTGTTGGGTTTAAACTTGTCGATATCCAACTTAGGGTATTCGGCTTTTAGCTTGATGAGGTGGGAAATGATGGAACTAACTCCAAGTCCACGCTCTTCAGCAATTTCAATAATATTTAACCCTTTTAGTACCAAATCTTTAGTTTGCTCGTACGTGGATTTTTTAAATCCCTTTGCTTTTTCCTTTTTGGCGTGTTTTTCAATTTCTTTGGGGTCGGTTAGTCCGTCACACCATTCAATAAACTCTTTGGCCTCTTTGGCCAGGTCTTTTTCGTTAATAAAACGAATTTCATTCTCGGATGAAAGTTGTTGAAATCGTTTATCCGCTTTTAATGCTAAACTATCTACCGCAATTGCGGTGGCATTAAAACCTAAAAGTTTGAGGTTGTCGATGTCCTTTAAACGAGAAAGAGCTACGTATCCTTGACCTTTTTCAAAGGTTTTACTCAAGTCAATTTCAGCCGCATCTAAGGTCATTCCCTGACTTTTGTGAACGGTGATGGCCCAGGCTAGTCGAAGAGGTACCTGATCATATTTCGCTAACGATTTTCCGGCATCATCTTCAATACTCCAAGAATCTAAAGCAGCCGTGATTTTCTTTCCGTTTAATAAACGAACAATTGGAAATCCAATATCCTCTGAAAAACCAATGACCTCACCCAAAGAACCATTAATATAACCCATATCTGGATTGTTTTTGACAAACATCACTTTAGAACCCAGTTTTAAATCAATGATCTCTGCTGCTTGCACCGACTTTTTAAAGGATTCAATAATTTTCGGATTCCCTTTGGTTTGTGCTTTGAATATTTTTGTTTTCCCACTTAGTTTCAATAACTCGGCCTTGTTAATGCGGTCCACATCCACGTTGTGAGTGTAAAGTTTGGTAGGTTCCCAATTGTCTTTAAGGATGGTGTTGGCTGCTGCCTCTAATCGTAAAATAGAGCTATTAGAAACTTCTCCCGTACGGATTTCGTTTAAAATATGGTTTAATGAATTATTACTTTGACGGAACTGTTCTGTTAAGTAACATATCTTTAAATCGGCTTCTACCCATGCGTTGGACATAAACGCAAAGCGTTCACGAATGGGAGAGTCGCCAATTGGCGGGAGCTGGAAGAAATCTCCTGCAAAAATTACTTGGATATCACCAAACGCACCTTTTTGATTCTTAAAGTGTTTCAATACTTGATTTATCATTTCCATCTGGTTTCTATGCAGCATCGAGATTTCATCAATAATTAAAACCTTTACTTTTTCCAGATTTTTCTTTAGGTATTGTCGGGTATTCATAGATCGTAAATCGCTTAATGAAAGACGATCCTTAATACCAATTCCACTCCAGGAGTGAATGGTTGAACCTCCCATATGCGTTGCAGCAATTCCGGTCGAGGCAGTGACGGCCACACGAATTTTACGAGCCTTCAAATAATCAATATACTGGTTCAATACGTAGGTTTTACCCGCTCCGGCAGAACCGGTTAAGAATACGTTTTCTCCAGATTTCAGAATATCTAAGGCTTGTGATTGCTTCATTCGTGGTGTGTTTAATTGGTGGCCAAAATTAGAGTTTTGGATGGTTAAATGTAAGCCCTGATCCAAGGATTTTGGTCAGTTGTAAACAAAAAAAGAGATTACTTGGAGTCTCATTTTTTGTTTAGTTTCTTAATTCCGTAGGCACTTCACCCGTTAAGGTTTCCATAAACAAAACAATACGCTCTATTTCCTCTGGAGTAAGTTCTTTATCTACTTGTACTTTAGCCATAATAGCAACGGATTCATGAATACTTTCCACACTACCATCATGAAAGTAAGGAGCCGTTTTTGAAATATTCCTTAATGAGGGTACTTTAAATACATATTTATCTACTTCTTTACCCGTTACGTCAAAACGACCCAGGTCTATTTTTTTACTTTTGGTGTATTCCCAATAGTCGGCATGTAAACCAAATTTTTGATACATACTACCTCCCAATAATGGTCCCATATGACAAGTGGTACATCCGGCTTCTATAAAGGTGTTTAAGCCTTCTTTTTCGGCTTCGTTTAAGGCTTGATTATTCCCATTCATATACGCATCAAACTTAGAGGGAGTGATTAATTTTCGTTCAAACGCAGCAATGGCTTTTTGCATGTTAGCAAAGGAAATAGGGGTTTGATCTAGTGGGAATGCATCCTCAAATAAATCAATATATAAATCACTGTTTTCTAATCGATCTATCACATCCTCTTCGCTTGCCATGGCCATTTCGTCTGGGTTTAATACCGGGACTCCCACTTGGGCTTCCACATCGGGTTCGCGACCATCCCAAAATTGGCTTAAATGAAGTGCTGCATTTAATGTTGTAGGGGTGTTACGTTCTCCAAATCTACCATCGTTACCCTCTGAAAAGGATTTATTATCTACGCCATAGGTGTTTAGGTTATGACATGTATTACAACTTTGAGTTTGGTTTTTAGACAGGATGTTATCAAAGTATAAGGTCTTTCCTAATATCACTTTCTCATCCGTAATTGGATTGTTCGAGTTTGCAGCTAATTGGGGTAAGGAACCAAAAAATACGCGTGCTTGTGCATCTAGTTCGGAGAAATCCTTTGGCGGGTTTTCCGAGTTTTGTATGGATGTATCGGTAATGGTAACCGTGGGTTTTAAAGGTTCAGTCACTATTGGTTCAGTCACTATTGGTTCAGTCACTATTGGTTCAGTCACTATTGGTTCAGTCACTATTGGTTCAGTGACTGTAGGTTTGGTTTTTTCACCGGTATCACAACTTGCTATGGCAAGGATAATCATGCTAAAAAAAAGTGCCTTTTTCATCCCTTTAAAGATTATGTGGTTAGCTAATTATTTATTTCAGTATCGTATTAATTTTGATTACCTATAAAGTTAGTGTTGATCATTGGAATATTGGGTGTCGTTTGTCACAGAAAAGTATTCGAATAAGGTATGTGTCTATAAGTAAAACTTATAGATATCTAATTCGAGTAATTCAAAAGTGAAAAGGAAGAGAGGGTTATCTACTTTGTCTTCTTAGAAGAATATAACTTGGAACCGGAGTCCAATTAAAAATGTCATCTTCCGTTTTCGGGCGTTCACTTTCTCTCCAATAGAAGTAACGTAATAGCTTCATCTCGGAAGATACCTTAGCCATTGGAAGAAATATACCATCTGGTTTTTGATAAAATTTGATGTTGTTGATACCCTCTGAATCAATGAAAATACTCATGTTACTACAATCCAAACGATTCATGCCCATTAATTCTTTATCCTCATCACGTACATAATAAATGGTTTGTCCAGATCGGTTTACATTAATCTTATAAATTTCATTATTACGGAAAAAGGCATGTAATGATTTTCCTCTAATTTGATTGTATAACGCAGAATCTTCTTCCGAAGCAATGAAGGCCTCGTCAAAAATATCCATCCCTCTAATATCTCCATCTACCTGTTTAATGATGATTTCCTTACCCGTAAGTTGGTTGCTATCAATCCATACAACGGGAGAATAAAACATACGGATAGTAGAATCTAATTCGGAAAAAGTAAGAGAGTCACATTTTCCTTGCATGTCTGGTTTAAAAAATTTCACATGATGGAATGCGTTAAGCAATCTATGTTTTCCCGTTGGATCCATATACGTAAGTAGGGTATCGGAATGCAATTGTAAGGTATCATCCGTAAAAGCCATGACTAATCGGAGAGATCCTGTAACTAAAGATGTTTTTTCAATATTATTGTAGCGCGCATAATCGCCATAAACCTCCGTACGATTAGCTGTGTCCAGGATAATTACATGACCAAAACTTTGACCCGATTTTGTGTTTTCATAGTAAACCACACTATCTGCAAATAAGGTTTGTTCTGTGGATACCATTTTTACGTGTCCCGAAAAATTGGAAAAGGCCTTGACTTGATCAAAAAAACCTTTTTCACAATAAATAGTATTGGAATCGCTGATAATATCCGTGGGTCCGTGGAAAGTGACAATTTCTAGTTCCGTATTGTATTCCATCGTATCCGATAATATGGTATAATCATCGGTTACATATTCCACATTATCTTTAAAAAAGAAGATCTTAGTTTCCGTATTGTAATACCCTTTTTCACTTTTTAATACCGAATTATCTTCGGTACTCGTAATGACTCCTCCACCATAAAATTTGGTGGATTTTGTACGGGTATCAAAATCAAGTCTACGAGTTTTTAAAATTTGGGTTTCACTGGTTAGTGTTATTGTTCCCCTTAACTGCCCTAAATGTTTCCCCCCGTCAAATACCAAGGAATCGCCTGTCATGGTTGTTTTTTGAGCCTTATCCACAATTTTAACATGCCCATAGGATTTAATTAATTTGGAATCCGTGTAGGAAATTGCACTATCGCAATACATGAGAGTTTTACCTTGTTTAAAACGGACATTCCCTACTAAAATTCGGGTGCCATTTTTCACATCAATTTTGGCATCTTTTGCGCCTAAAATTTTTAATTTACTGGATTGTTGTCCCTGTAACTTACTTGGAGTAACTATAAAACATAGTACCAGTACTAAAAGAGATGGTATGGATAGAAAATTGGACTTCATCTTTAATTATGGGTACAAAAAAAGTGATTAAATTTCCATCTAATCACTTTTTTATCGTTTTTTATATTCTTTATGTTAAGATCGTCTGATCTCTTACTAAAGTCTTCTCTCTATCCGGCCCTACGGAAACAATAGAAATGGGAACGTTTAGCTCTTTTTCTAGGTATTCAATATAGGTAACCAACTGAGCTGGGAAATCAGCTTCACTTGAAAGGTTTTGTAAATCATCTTCCCAACCATCAAAGGTTTTGTATACCGGTTTTACTTCGTTAGAAACAATATCGTACGGGAAATAATCAATTTGCTCTCCTAGGTAGTGGTAATGCGTACATATTTTGATGTGTTTAAAACCACTTAATACATCCGCTTTAGTCATAATCAATTTAGTCACACCGTTGATCATGATAGCATATTTTAATGCCGGCAAATCAACCCAACCACATCTTCTTGCTCTACCAGTAGTTGCACCAAATTCATGTCCTTTCTCACCTAACATTTGACCATCTTCATCAAATAATTCGGTAGGGAATGGACCAGAACCTACACGTGTACAATAGGCTTTAAAGATTCCAAATACCTCACCAATTTTATTGGGTGCCAAACCTAATCCAGTACAAGCACCAGCGGCAACGGTATTGGAAGAAGTAACGTACGGATAAGAACCGAAATCGATATCTAATAAAGAGCCTTGAGCACCTTCAGCCAAAACTCTTTGTCCGTTATTCAAGGCATTGTTTACTAAATGCTCTGAATCTACGAATGGGATTTGCTTTAAACGCTCTACTCCAGCAAAGAATGCTTTTTCTAAATCTTCTAACGATGACAAGTCAAAATCGTATTGAGAAAGAATTTTTAAATGCTTTTCTTTAAGTGCATTGTATTTGTCTAAGAATTGGGCTCCTTCCGTATCTCCTACACGTAGTCCATTCCGTCCGGTTTTGTCCATGTAAGTTGGACCAATACCTTTTAAGGTAGAACCAATTTTGGTTTTTCCTTTAGCTTGCTCAGAAGCGGCATCCAATAATTTGTGAGTGGGAACAATTAAATGCGCTTTACGAGAAATTTGCAAAACGGCATTAATGTCTACGTTAAACGGCTCTAAAGCTTCAATTTCACCTTGTAAAATGGCTGGGTCAATAACCACACCGTTGCCAATTAGGTTGATGGCATCTTCTCTAAAAATACCGGAAGGAATAGTATGCAATACATGCTTTTTTCCGTCCCATTCTAAAGTATGTCCTGCATTTGGACCTCCTTGAAAACGTGCGATGATATTGTATTTTGGAGTTAAAAAGTCAACAATTTTACCTTTTCCTTCATCTCCCCATTGAAGTCCTAATAATACGTCTGCTTGCATTTTGATTTATTATCAAATGTTTGAATTCTTATTTCTTGTCTTTTGCTGAAAAATCAGCGTATATATTGAGCGAGTGGTAGAGAACATCTACTCCAAATTGCTCGGCAATGCTATTTTTTATCATTTGAATCCGTGGATCACAAAACTCAATGACTTTACCGGTTTGCACATCAATTAAATGATCGTGTTGTTTATTGGCAAAGGCTTTTTCAAATTGTGCTTGGTTTTTCCCAAACTGATGCTTCCGTATTAAGCCAGAGGCAAGTAAAAGTTCAATGGTATTGTAAAGTGTAGCTCTACTCACCCGGTATTTTTTACTGGTCATTTGATTGTAAAGCGACTCGACATCAAAATGACCCTCCTGGCTGTAAATTTCATCGAGTATAGCAAAGCGTTCAGGCGTTTTACGGTGACTGTTCTGCATCAAAAAATGTGCAAATAGTTGTTTAACTTGTTCTTTTCTATCTTCGCTTTCCATCCAAAAAAAATGACGTGCAAAAATATTGAATTTTGGGAGTATAATAAAATCAATTCTGGTAAAATAAATAAGAAGTTTTGAATAACCTGTGAGGATCGACCTTTACGCATAATTACTTGTGAATTAATGGGATGAGTATGCGGGTGTGTTTTTTTTAGGATTGGGTGTTGAAAGTTTTATTTTGGAACACCTAGTATTTATTGATTATTAACCTTCATATATTCTGGAGCTCCTTTTTGACCCTTTTTTAACCTGTTCCGTATTTCCTTAGGTTATGCTCTCTGTAATTGCAGTCCCATTATTGCCTTTTTCTCTTTTAAGTGTTGTTTCTGGTAGGCTAGGTTAAAAAAAATTGTCGTATTTCAAGGCGATATTTGAGATTATTAGAAGGACTTATATAAAAACCATGACTGTTCATATTTGGTATTTATATACCACCCAAAAAAGGATTCTCGGAAGGATATCTTTAAGAATGTCATTTTTTAATGATCGACTAAAGTAGGGGGATGGTTGCAAAAAATGGCCCGTTCTATCGGGTATTAATCTCGGTTTTGATACTGAGTCGGAAAGATTACTTTTATTGCGATTTAATAGGGACATATGCTGGAATTAGAGAGAGGAAAAAGAACCATTGTAAATTTATTGGATAAGGCGGCCCTATGCTATGAAAATGAGCGTTATGTAAGTCGTAAGACCGATCAAGGTTGGGTTTCTTATACGTACAAGGAGGTAAAAACTAATGTGGATTATTTGGCCGCTTCCTTATATGAATCGGGTATTCGACCGGATCAAAATTTTGCGATCCTGTCGGAAGGGAGCCCGATGTGGGTCATGAGCGAGTTTGCGGTTTTATCCCTTCGGTGTGTTTCTGTTCCGCTTTCGGTAAAGTTAATTCCAGAAGAAATTCCTTTTCGTTTAAATCATTCTAATGCTGCCGGTATTTTCACGACCAAGAACCATTTGGTAAAAGTCCTTTCCATAGTAAAAGAAGTGGAGAACTTGGAGATGAAAATCATTTTTATGGATGAGGACTTTGAGTTTTTTGAAATTGAAATGAAAAAGGCAGGGATCTCTATGGATAGAGGAATCCATTTATGGGATGCGATTCGTAAGGGAAAGAGATGGCTTGAAAAACATCAAACAATACTCCATGAAATTCGAGCATCTATTCAAGAAAACGATACGGTTAATATTTCGTATACCTCTGGAACTACCGGAAACCCAAAAGGAATAATGTTGAGTCATGTCAATTATTATGTGAATGCCTGTGATGGAGTTACCATGTTTAAACTGAAAAAGAATTTTCGGACATTGATCATTCTACCGGTAGATCATTCGTTTGCACATACGGTAGCTTTATATGGCGCTTTGTTTAAAGCATTGGATTTATTTTTCTTAGATACTCGTGGAGGAGTGACCAATGCGATTAAAAATATTCCCATAAATCTAAAAGAAGTCAAACCGCAATTTTTATTAACGGTTCCTGCTTTGTCGGGTAATTTCATTCACAAAATGAAAGAAGGGGTAGCTGCCAAAGGGGCTTTCATCAACGGTATTTTTGAACGTGGATTGAAGGCAGGAGTTACAAGAAATGGGGATGGTTTTACAATCCCTAGTAAATCCACCCAAATCGCTACTTGGGCTAATTTTTCATTGGCCAATTCTTTGATTTTCGGAAAGTTGGGCGATGTTTTTGGTGGTGATTTAGAATTTATGGTGGGTGGAGGTGCCTTGCTTGATATCAAACAACAACAGTTTTATAAGTCGATTGGCACACCCGTTTTTCAAGGGTATGGTTTAACGGAGGCTGCACCCATTATTTGTTCCAATACTCCGTTCCGACATAAATTGGGTACTTCGGGTAATATAATGCCGAGTATCACCTGTAAGATTATGCGGAATGAGAAGACGGAGGCGAGTGTAAATGAAATTGGTGAAATTGTTATTCAGGGCGAGAATGTGATGAAGGGCTACTATAAAAATAAAGAAGCCTCTGCTTTAGCTTTACGTGAGGGGTGGCTGTGGACTGGCGACTTGGGCTATTTTGATAGCGATGATTTCTTAGTGGTTACCGGAAGAAATAAAGCCTTGTTGATTTCGGAAGATGGCGAGAAATACTCTCCTGAAGGTATTGAAGAAGCCATTGTGAATTGCAGCCGTATTTTTACTCATGTCATGTTATACAATGACCATAATAAGGTGACTACTGCCGTGGTGAGTATTGATCCGACTAAAAAAGCGTTAATAAATCAAGGGTCTGCGGAGAAATCGTATGCCTTGGTGAAGGAACAATTCATGGCATTCATGAATGATCCAACCTACAAATCCGTTTTTCAACGTAAATGGATTCCAAAGCATTTTTTCATTGCACCTGAAACTTTTAGTGAGGCCAACTTAATGGTGAACTCTACTTTGAAAATGGTTCGTTACAAAATTACGGAAGCCTATAAAGAAGAAATTGAAACCATGAATTCTGTAGGTGGTAGCAAGCAAATTGATGAACTAAATATGAAAACCCTATCCAAAAAATAATGAATAAATTCATCCAAATCATTACGGTTCTATTCCTATCATTTTCGGCCTTTGCTCAAAATAATATTGAAATGGAAATCCCGGCATTTATGGTTAAGGAAGTTCAAACTTCCGTAACACTTGTTTTTCCTGATGGTCATGATCAGGAAATTCCAGCGCATTTTACTGTAAATGGAGTCAAGTATACCCACTCATCTAAGGAGGGGAATAAGATGACGTTCAATTATATTCCAGGTGAGGAGCGACAATTGGTGGTGCAAATCAATACGGAAACAATATCCAAAGAAATCCATCCGATACCGCTTTGGTTATCCGTATTACCGCCACTTATTGCTATTGTTCTGGCTTTGGTATTGAAAGAAGTTATTTCATCTCTGTTCTTGGGGATTTTATCTGGAACCTTAATCATGTCCGTATATGGGAGTGGACCCGCAGGATTGTTGAAGGGTTTTTTAAGTACCATAGATACCTATATTATGAATGCCTTAAATGATTGGTCACACGTTGCAGTCATTGTATTTTCATTATCTATAGGGGGAGTGGTAAGCATTATTTCCAAAAACGGAGGAATGTTGGGTGTCGTGAATCGTTTAGAGCCTTATGCCAAGAACCCACGTAGTGGACAATTTGTAATTTGGGTTATGGGAGTTTTGATATTCTTTGATGATTATGCCAATACTTTGGTGGTTGGAAATACAATGCGACCCGTTGCCGATCGATTGTATATTTCCAGAGAGAAATTGGCGTATTTGGTGGATTCTACAGCTGCTCCGGTAGCGGCAATTGCCTTTATTACTACTTGGATTGGAGCGGAGTTAGGGTATATTGAATCGGGTTTGAATCATTTACCTGAACTGAATGTGTCGCCTTATGGCGTATTTCTCCATTCTTTACAATATGCATTCTATCCTATTTTCACTTTGTCTTTCATGTTAATGTTGATTTACAAAAAGAGTGATTTTGGTCCGATGCTTACCGCAGAGTTAAAAGCGCGTAAAAGAGCGAAACTGGGCCAAGAATCGGAGGAGGAACTGCAAGAAGTAAATGATGAATTTTCTGCTAAGGAGGGAGTAATCCCAAAATCATTTAATGCCGTTATTCCTATTTTGATTGTGATTTTAGGTGCTATTTGGGGGATGTGGGAAACAGGTACTTCCTCTACCGATATGGAAGCCATCGCTAATGAACCCTTCTTGAGAATGATATCTACTGTGATTGGTAATTCGGATTCGTTTACTGCTCTTTTATGGTCTTCTTTGGCGGGGTTAATTGCAGCGGTCATTCTGACGGTTTCTCAAAAAATTATGAAACTAGAAGAAACCATTGAGTCTGGTTTGGGAGGCTTTAAAACAATGATGCCAGCTATGATAATTCTGATATTAGCCTGGGCATTGGCTGGAATAACGGAGGATATGCATACTGCTCAGTTCTTACAAGGGTTATGGAGTGAATCCATGTCGCCTGTTTTTATTCCTGCAGTCGTTTTTATTCTGGCTGGATTGGTTGCCTTTTCTACCGGATCCTCTTGGGGGACCATGGCTATTTTATATCCATTGTTGTTACCTGCTTCTTATCATATTGCCATTACCAATGGAATGGAGCATGCCGATGCCATGGTTATTTTCTATAATGTGGTTTCCGTCATTTTAGCGGGAGCTGTATTTGGCGATCATTGTTCGCCAATTTCGGATACCACTATTTTAAGTTCCTTAGCGACCTCTTGTAATCACTTGGATCATGTAAAAACACAAATGCCTTACGCAGTTACGGTGGGTGCTGTGGCCATTTTTATGGGATCAATACCGGCATCTATGGGAGTGTCTTCGTTCATTACCTTCCCTTTAGGATTGGTCGTTTTATATGCCATTGTTCATTTTTTAGGGAAAAAGACGGATTAAAAAATGGAGGCTTTAACGATTGATATTGTTCGTACGGATGCTACCCATCCTGATTTTCAGGAATTGGTAAAATTTCTCGATGCCGATTTAGCCATCCGTGATGGAGAGGACCATGATTTTTACCATCAGTTTAATAGTATTGAAAGTCTGAAAAATGTAGTGGTCATATTTCATAATAAAGTAGCGGTAGCTTGTGGGGCTTTCAAACCTTACGATTCCACTACCATAGAAATAAAACGAATGTACACTCAAGTGCAGAGTAGAGGTTCTGGTTTTGCGCAAATGGCTTTGGGTGAAGTAGAGAAATGGGCGGCTGAACTGGGCTATTTAAGTGCCCTATTGGAAACAGGAATCAAACAACCCGAAGCCATAGCACTATATAGGAAATTGGGTTACCATTTAAGGGCCAATTACGGACCTTATGCAGGATTAAAAACAAGTTTGTGCTTTGAAAAAAAGTGGAATCATGACCGATAAAGAACTTTACAAATTACGATTTCCCACAGGGGAATTTACGACTCCAGAAATCTATACCCAAGAAATTTTGGATCAATGGATCTCTGAAATTGTCAATTTTCCGGAAAACATGAATGATCTAATATCCGGATTAAATAAGGTGCAATTGCAATTAACCTACCGTCCCGGTGGTTGGAACATACAGCAAGTGCTGCATCATTGTGCGGATAGTCATATGAATAGTATTATCCGTTTCAAACTCACACTTACGGAAGTAAACCCTATCATAAAACCCTATGAAGAGTCAAAGTGGGCTATACTTGCCGATGGAAATACGTCCAATTTAAAAGACTCCTTAGCCATAATAAAAGGAGTTCATGGTAGATGGGGAGTCCTATTAAATAATCTTTCTAATTCTGATCTACATCGGTCTTTTATTCACCCAGAGACAGGGAATCAGGTAACTATAAAGGAGAATATTGGGATTTATGCATGGCATTGTCGCCATCATTTAGGCCATATTAAATTGGCTTTAAAGGGTTCGTTTTAATCGAGATAACGGATCTATATAAAGGTTTATATTTGAGGCAATTATTAACTTTTTTAAATCCTTTCACATGAAAAGAATTTACCTTTTTTGCATGGGCATAATGTCCGTGGGTGCTGTACATGCTCAAATTACACTTAACAGTAATGATCATTATCCAAATATTGGAGATAATTATGGGTTTATTTATACCCAGAACCCCATCCTTAATGTCACAAATAATGGAGCCAATCAAACTTGGGACTTATCCGGATTAAACTCGGGTAATCCAGAACCATTTTCATATGCCAATACTAATTCTGGAGTGGATGCAGCTAATTATCCAACGGCTACCTTATTGGAAAATGTGAGTGGTGCGGAAAATTATTATAAAAAGAATGCAAATGAAGTGACTTTTGTAGGTACGTATTTACATGGTACAGCTCGCCTTACGTATTCGGATGATAGAGAATTGTTGAAATTCCCTCTTACCTTTAATTCACAGTTTAACGAAACTTTTTCAGGGACCGTATATGGAATGAGTGTCGGGCAATCTCTTTTACGTGAAGGAACCATCTCTATTCTAGGTTCTGGTTATGGAGACCTGACTTTACCATATGCTACCGTAAATAATGTACTAAAGGTGACTATCATTACTAATTATTCAGATGTTTATTTGGGAATCACAATTGCCAACTACTCGGATACAATGAGCCTTTGGTTTAGTGCAACCCACAATACTTATATTGCAACCGTTAGTGTGGCTACACAAGATGGATCTTTAACGGACTACAGAGCTTCTTATTTACAAGAGTCTGATTTTATTTTATCGACCCATTCTGTACAGGCGAACTCATCCGAATTGTCATTTTACCCAAATCCAGCACATACTCAAATCACTCTTACTAATATTAAAAATGTGGATCAGATTACTATTTTGGATATGAAAGGGGTAGCGGTGAAAAAGGAAAGTGTGGTTTCGGAAAATCAAACAGTCGATATTTCAAATCTACCTAAAGGATTGTACTTTATTCAGTACCATTCAGGTTCTCAGGTAATTACTGAAAAGATGGTTGTAAACTAATAAAATTATTTTTTTTAACTTGAAAGGAGCTCCATAAAGGGGCTCCTTTTTTTGTGATAAAATGAGTAACACGACTACTGATTATCCAAGATTCCTTCATCTACCAAAAAGGAAATTAAATCCGTAATTACTGTTTGTTTATTGGTGGGATATTTTTCTATTACCGACTGGAGATTCAATCCTGATTCGAATAAAGTTTGAATTTCTTTTATGAGCTCTTGGTATTGGTTCTCGGAGAATTTCTTTTTCCTGTTTTTTATACAGATATCGCAAATTCCACAATCTTCAGGGGGGTGTACTCCAAAGTAGTTTAAAAGAAAGGTATTTCGGCATTGGTTTTTTAGTTCGATTAATTGAATAAAGGCATGCAATCTTTCTTTGGATAAAATTTTTAGGTGATGGTAGTTTTCGGGACTAATGCGAAGGTTTTGCTGATAAACCACATCCTCTGTGAAAGTAATCCACGGGGTTTCGGTTTGTTCTCTATAGGTTAGCATTTCCATTTTGTTTAACTGTCGGAAATGAGTGACAAGGATGTGTCGGTCCACACCAATACGTTGGGCTAATTTCGCTTCATTAATGGTTTGAAAATCGTCAAATAGTCCGGTATAGCTACGGAGTAACACCTCAATACTATTTCCAATTACTTTGTTTTTTATTCCGTAACTATATAAAGACCGTTGCGAAACATTTATAAAGATTCGGGAAGGCGTTCGTGCCGAGTCCGATAAGGAAATGTAGCCCTCTTTTTCCAAAAAATTCATGCTGCTAAATACTTGAAAGGGCTTTAAGTTATAGCGTTTGCAAATTTCTTCAATCCTAAATGGAAAGGATTTGCCTGCTCCAGTACCGGGACTGATTAAGAAAAAATTAACCAACACTTTATACATGTGCTTAATAACATCTAATTCCGGAAATGTAAGTTCTAAACGTTTATGAAGGTTCTGGATATCACTTTTGTTATATAATAAAACAGCCCAGGCTTTTTGGCCATCTCTACCTGCTCTACCTGCTTCTTGGTAATAGGCCTCAATAGAAAGAGGCAACCCTTGATGCATAACCAATCTAACATCGGGTTTGTCTATTCCCATCCCAAAGGCATTGGTCGCACACATGATTTTTTTATGATTGGCCATCCAACCCAAGCGGGCTTTTTCACGATCAACATGGGTCATCCCTCCGTGGTAATAATCGGCCGATATCCCTTCGGATTGTAACCAATTAGCGAACTCTCTTGAATCTTTTCGAGTATAGGTATAAATGATCCCTGAATGATCTTGACGTTTGAGCATTTTTAGAATCTGGTTCGCCTTGTTATCCGTTTCCATGAAATAATAGGATAGGTTTGGACGTAAGAAATTTCCAGAGATGAAATTTTCATTTTTTAGTGTCAGATGAGTTTTTATATCCTCGACTACTCGTGGGGGGGCGCTCGCTGTTAATGCTAATATAGGGCAATCGGGTTTGATTTCTCTAAGCATGGATAACTTCATGTAGGAAGGTCGGAAATCGAATCCCCATTGCGAAATACAATGCGCCTCATCTACGGCAAAAAAAGACACCTTCATATCGTGCAGTTTTTGCTGAAATAAATCCCCCATCACCCGTTCAGGAGAAACATAAAGGAATTTGTATTTATCGTAAACGGCATTGTCTAGGGCTATTTCTACCTCTTTGTAATTCATGCTAGAGGTTAGGGCAATGGCCGGAATATTTCTATCCTTCAAACCTTGAACTTGGTCGTTCATTAAAGCAATAAGAGGCGAAATGACCACAACCATTCCATCCAATACTAAACCCGGTGCTTGATAGCAAATGGATTTACCCCCCCCTGTGGGTAATAAAGCGAGGGTGTCTTTTTTTGATAAAATACTGGCTACCACGGTTTTTTGGTCGGGTCGGAAATCAGGGTAACCCCAGTATTTCTGTAGTATGGCGGTAGCCTTTGCAATCATGCGATAAAGGTACAATGTTCCAAAGGGATTTGGAACGAAGATGTCGGGTAAAAAAAAGCCAAGATTCAAGGAATTGAATCTTGGCTACACTTTTAATTGGATGTTTTACTCTAGAATTATTTTTGAAGAAATACTGTTTTCATCGTTTTCAACCGTTAACACATAAATTCCTCTTGAAAACGAACTTAGGTCAAAAACCTGCGTCACTTTATTCGGGTTGGGTGCCATTTTTACGTGTATCACTTCCTTACCCGTAACATCTCTTAACGAGTAAATGATTCCATTTTCAGCCATTTTCGAACTTACGGTGACCCGTAAATTTCCTTGGGTTGGATTTGGGTAAACAACGAGCCCCTGGACGTCCAGTAACTCATTTACGGAAAGAGAACTTATATGCACGTCTTCACTGTATTTACACTGATTAAAATCCTGGGTATACAGGGTATAAGTCCCACTGAAAATTCCGGTAAACAAACTATCACTTTGGTAATTGGTATCTACATCTATACTGTACGTAAATGGAGGAGTTCCTCCTGTTGGTGACACAAGGATTGATCCGTTTCCAGAAGAACTCGAAGAGGGGTGTGTAATAGAATACGTACTGGATACGGCTGCCGGGGAGATGATTTTTATCGAGTCCACTAATACCGAACAACTCCCATCCGATACAAAAATGGGATAGTTACCAGAGCTAAGATTATTAAATACAGAATGGGTAACAAAATTGGAACCGTCAATGCTATAAGAATAATTTGTGGATGAGCCATTAACTCCTTGGATTTCAATTTTACCAAGCGGAGTACCATCACAATTACTGGAATCAAAAGGAGTGATTAAAGCACTTAAACCAAAGCAAGAGTCACTTATGGAAATATGTGCGATCCGAGTTCCCCAAGAACTACTTGGGTTATATTCACCCGTGAACCAAAAAGTAGAGTCGTTACTTGGATCAATAGTCATTGCGGCATAATCGCCATATCGATTGGCATAATTGGCTGCAGACCCTTCCACCAAACTTTGTTCTGGAATGGTCATTATTCCTAATGGATCGTTGATATTTCGTCCCGTATATCGTAGAGAGGGAAACATGGTATTACTAGAGACAGAATAAGCCATACATATGGAGCCATTCGCATTTATTTCAATGGCTCCCATCCAACGGCTATCCGATGTGGGGGAGAACGTACCTTCTTGAAAAAGGTGCCAATCGGTAGTATTCGTTTTTCTAAACTCATACCAACGCATTCCCGCTCTATCTGTCCCATCTACATCAGTAACGTGACAAGCAACCATGGCTTCGTATGCTCCAAAGTTTCGATATGCCATTCGATTCATGAATACCTCTCGTAAAGGATCCAGTCGGATACTTGTGTTTTTTTGTTGAATAGCGGAAAATGCGAAATAGCCATTCAGGTCGGAATCAAACTCTGTTACGGGGATTTGAAAAGGACCCGTAAAGACAGAATTAGTGAGGGAATCAAAGTTGGGCTCTAATTGCCAATACTCTACATAGTCATTAAAAGGGTTTGCAATACTTGGGTAATGGGCCTCATCATCTACATGGCGCCAGAAACTAGCTGTGGTTGGAGTATTTGGAATATTCGTCCCTTCAAAATTTACAGGGGTTAAGGTTTGAAATCCAAATCTGGGTAGTCCACTCACGGATTGACGGATCAAACGGGCTGGCGCACCAACTAACATGGAGTCGCGTTCAAAAGCATAGATGGACGGCAGGTTTTCGTTAGCCGTACAATAATAGGCATTGGGCCACACAGCGTATTTTGGATAATCAGGAAAATTATCAGCCGCAAAAACATAGGTATGAAAATTTCCGGTAGGGTCGTTGGTTAACGAAATAGCAACCAATAACAAATTTCCACTATAAGAAAACTCACTTAATAACCAACGATCGGCCAGTTGATCGTAAATAACAATGGGATCGCCTAAACCAGAATAGCCAGCAAATAGATTATCAAAGTTGACATTTCCCGTTAATGCATTCCCGTTTTTATCATATATTTTATACAAGGCTCCACCACCACCATTTACCATTTGGATAACATGGTTTGGGCCCGCAGCTACACAAGGGTCGGGTGGGTTAACGTTTGTATTACCAATACCGTTATAGTTTTCAATAAGGGTACTCGTTGGTGCTTTAAATGCTCTTTTACTAAATCCTGTTTGTTGCCAAATTGGATCTACCTGGGGATACAGGTTTCGCTCCACCGGACTGGTACGATGACGATCCTGAAAGTTGTTAATTTCATAATATTCATCCGCAATACCATTTTCATCTTGGTGAACTTCGGTTCCTTGCAAATGGGAAATCCCTAAATAGGTTCCTTGAATGATACTTTGGGTTTCTGATTGGGTTTGTGAATTCCCAGAAATAACAGAAATGGAGAGCAAAGTACCTCCAATGATTTTTCGTAGCATAAATAAATTTTGGTGGTAAATATACCATGTAAACTAAGGGGGATACCCTTTTTTGTTGACAAAATCAAAACGTAGGTATAAAAATGACAAATAGAAGGAAGTGTAAGTTTTAATTCTCCAAAGCTTCTATTTGAGTATCATCCCGTTTGTTCCTTGAAGAAAGACGAAGTTTTACGTTTTTGAGTTTTATTTCAGGTTCCTTCCGAAAAAAAAAGGATCAAAACTGGATGATTGTCTACCGAGCACCACCATTTTTTAATTCGGAAAGAAGTCAAGTTTCAATCGTTTTTATGCGCTTAGCTCATCTATAAATGGAAATTCAAAAGCGTTAAAATAACGTAGCATTCATTCTCAAATGGAGGGGCATGAAAAAAGCCCTTTATCACTTTTTGGTGATAAAGGGCTTTCCTTCTAATTCTATTAAATGTGGCTTATTGTATTTCAGATGCAAATAATTCGGCCAATTTGGCTTCTAATTCATCCCCAGACAATCCTCTAGCAATAATTTTTCCTTGTGGATCAATTAATACGGTGTGAGGGATAGAACTTACCCCATATAACTTAGCCGCTGCGTTATTCCAGAATCCTAAATCAGAGACATGGTTCCACGTTAAATTGTCTTTTGCTATGGCGGCTAACCACTTGTCTTTATCTCTATCCAAGGATACTCCCAAAACATCGTAACCTTTTGGGTGGTACTCGTTATATAATTCAACCATATGTGGGTTTTCCATTCTACATGGTCCACACCATGAAGCCCAAAAATCAATTAATAGGTAATTACCAAATTGAGATGAAAGCGTCACCGGATTTCCGTCCGTGTCGTTCATTGTGAATTCCGGGGCTATTTGACCTACGGCACTATTCTCAAGAATAGCTAATTTGTTACTCAGGGTAGCATACATCTGAGAGTTGTTAACCTCCGGTGCCATACCATCAAACATTTCACGCAATTCTTCCGTACTCAATTGGTAAGAAAGAGGATTAATCATATAAAACTGAGCGACATAACTTTTTGGGTTTGCTTGTACCCAACCCTTTAACCATTTGTCTTTAAGTTTTTCATATAAATGATACTCTGATTCAATCGAACTCATAGCTGCAGTATCATCAGTACCCTCGGCTGCGTTGTATTTTTCAATTAAGTTTTCCATGGTACTAGAAAATACAGTCATGCTATCTTGAATAGCTAAGTATTCGGAATGAGCAGGTGAGCCAGTAACGGTTTCCTCTCCGGGTTTTTCAAAATTTCCGGTAATTGTAATAGTGCTATTATCCGCCATTAATCGCACGGAATAATTTCGTTTTCGGTCACCAACGGCTAGGTAATTTGCCCCTTCAATTTGTCCTTCAAAATGGAATTTTCCGCTATCCCCTTTTACAGAATCTTTCAATTCCCAGCCATCTTGAGCTAGCTCATACAAAAAGGCAGAGTCCATTGAAGTATTGGATATATGCATATCAATAACGTATCCAGGAGCTTCAGGAGTTTGGGGTGTACTGGAATCAGAACACGATGTCGCAAAAGTGCCTAATAGAATAGAGGCCGATATAGCCAATAACGAATTTCTCATAAATATTAGTTTGGGGTAAAAATAAGAATTGAATCAAGAAGTGGAAGGGAAGAGATGAAAAATTAAAAAGGAAGGGGGGTAGAAATTAAAATGACCAGTTAAAATAACTGGCCAATCCTAACCAAACAGCTATCCAGATAAGACCTTTAATTAAAAAGAATGCAAAGCCCATCCAACCGATACGTTGTAGCCACAAAATTATTTTTTGATTGGTTTCTTTCAATTTCTCAAGACTTTTGTCGTTGATGAATAAAAAACCAGAAGTGGATAAGGAATCCACTCCTGCTTTCTGTTTTGTTAATCTACCCATTCAGCAATGAATAAGTTTGTTTCATGTGTTCCTCCGTTATTTCTATTGGAAGAGAAGGCAACAAATTTACCATTGTTTGAGAATACTGGAAATGAATCAAAAACGCCATCATGAGAAACTTTTTCTAATCCGGTACCATCTGTATTAATTAAATAAAGATTGAAAGGAAACCCTTTTTCACTTTCGTAATTTGAACTAAATAAGATTTTCTTCCCGCTTGGATGAAAGAATGGAGCCCAATTAGCCCCGCCCAATTCGGTTAATTGTCTGAGGTTGCTTCCATCTGCATTACAGATATATAACTCCATGTCTGTTGGGGTTACCATACCTTGATTTAGCAATTCCATGTATTCATCTTTTTCTTTGGTTGTTTTTGGTCTAGATGATCTAAATATTAACTGGGAACCATCTGGCGAAAAGAATGCGCCACCATCGTAACCCAATTCGTGTGTTATTTGTTTGAGATCACTCCCATCAATATTCATGGTAAATAATTCCAAATCACCTGTTCTTAAGGAAGTGAAAACAATTTTATCCCCTTTTGGAGATACCGTTGCTTCTGCATCATATCCCTCAAAATCGGTTAACTGTTTTAGAATATTCCCATTTAAATCGGCTATAAAAATGTCAAACGAAGAATAGATAGGCCAAATATATTTTCCATCGGCTCTTTTTTCAGGAACAGGAGGACAATTTTCATTATTTAAATGAGTGGAGGCATATAGAATAGTTGAATCCCCAGGTAAAAAGTAAGAACAGGTAGTTCTTCCTAATCCTGTACTGACCATTTTGGGAGTATTATTTATTAAATCTTCCTGGTACCAATCGGCAACAAAAATTTGATCACATTCGGCTCCCCATTTGTCATATTTGGCTTGAAAAACCAATTTGGAATCGTCAAAACTCCAATATGCTTCCGCAATATCACCTCCAGCGGTTAATTGATGTATGTTTTTAAAGTGGGTTTCCTCTGGGTAGTGAACTTCACTTTTTTTAGTAGCTCCCGAATCTCCGTCCGTATGTTCGGCAGAGTCAGAATTTGCAGATTCACCGCAAGAAGAAAGTACCAAGGCGGGTACGATTAAAGAAAGAAAAAAATTTTTCATCCGATTGAATTTTTTGAGGCTGCAAAAATAACATTTCCGAGGCGTACATAAACATCCCTTAAGCTAGATTTATTTTCGTGACATTAATCTGACAAAAGACATGATTTAGCTTCTTTTCTTGGACGTGGTCTTGTTTAAATTCGCAGCTTCAAACTACAAATAATACATGAATAAAATGAAAAATTATTTAGCTTTATTGGGTTTCTTGGTAACCCTTACTGTGGGTTATGGCCAGGATCCTAAATCGGATATGTCGGATGTAGTCAAATATTTGGCGAGTGATAAATTAGAAGGTCGTGAAACGGGTACTAAAGCCGAGAAAGCCGCGGCTAAATATTTGGTAAAACAATTTAAGAAAATAGGGTTAGCTCCCAAAGGTGAAAAAGGGTTTTACCAAGATTTTACCTATACTCCAAAAGCGAATCCACATGGTTCGGCCGAGGATCAAGCCAAAGTGATGGATCCAATTACGGGGAGAAATGTCATTGGATATATTGACAATGATGCGGATTACACGATTATTATTGGGGCCCATTACGATCATTTGGGGTACGGACACGAGGGTTCTCGTCATACGGGGGAAAAGGAAATTCATAACGGAGCTGATGACAATGCAAGTGGGGTAGCCATGATTTTGGAATTGGCGAAATACCTAAAAGAGAACAATCCCAAACATAACTATGTGATTTTAGCCTTTTCGGGTGAAGAGAAAGGACTATGGGGATCTAACTATTTTATGAAGAACCCAACAATTGATACATCGAAAATTTCGTATATGATCAATTTTGATATGGTAGGAAGATTATCTGCTTCGTACAAATTGGCGATTTATGGTACCGGAACGTCTCCCGTATTTGATGAGGTATTGAAGAAAGCCAATGATCCCGTTAAGTTTCATTTGGTTAAGAAGGAATCGGGTGTAGGTCCTTCAGATCATACTTCGTTTTACTTGAAAGGATATCCAGTCCTCCATTTTTTTACAGGGCAACATGAAGATTACCACAAGCCAACGGATGATTTTGAAAAAATCAATTTTGAGGGAATGGTATCTATTTTGGAATTTGTAGAGAACGTTATGAATCAATTGGAAGGAAATGGGAAATTGGAATTCCGTAAAACCAAAGATGCAGATTCAAAAAAAGCACCTAAATACTCCGTAACTTTAGGGGTTGTACCGGATTATTTGTACGATGGAGTAGGTATGCGTATTGACGGTACAAGTCCGGATAGACCGGCAGAAATTGCGGGAATTAAAACCGGTGATGTGGTGATCAAAATGGGCAATATTGAGGTGCCAGATATGATGGGGTACATGAAGGCCTTAGGACAGTTTGAAAAAGGGCAAGAAACAGATGTAATCGTGGTTAGGGATGGAAAAAAACTAACACTTCAAGTGACTTTCTAGAAAAAAAATATTCAGATAGTTGGCAGCCCTGTTCACGTGAGTTGGCAGGGCTTTTTTGTTTCATTTGCTACCTTTTTAACATCTCCAATACTACTTTTCGCGAATAGGAATTTAAAGAGATCATTAAACGATCCTATTCCTTCTTGGGGGCTAAAACGTTAAGGTAATGGTTTTTTAGCTCGTCCCAAATGGTCAGGGTACGGTTAGGATTAGTTCATTTTTGTAATCTCCTTTTTGAAATTTGATGAAATGGATTGAACAATTTTTTCGAGTTCTAAAATGTAACCTTTTAGTAGCTTCGGTTGGGGCTGTTTTGATTTAAACTTTTCAATAGATAGACATAATTCTTCGCCTTTAGTTATTCCTAGAATTCCAAAACTTGGTTTGATTTTATGGGTTAACTCAAATAATGGCTTCCATTCTTTTTTCTGTAGATGGAATTTCATCCGTTCAATATCACTTGGCGTTTTATCATTGAATAATTCTAACATCTTGATGATTAACTCTGTATTTCCGTTGGTTATAGATTTTACCTGTTTTAGCGAATAGCTTACTTTAACCTTTTGGATGGGTTGGTTTACTGAAATTAATTGTTCTAGATTTAAAATTTCACCAATTTTGGTGTGTAAATCAATGGGTTCGAAGGGCTTGGTTATATACCCATTCATACCCACCTTATAACAGTTATTAATGTCTTCTTGAACCGTATTGGCGGATAATCCAATAATTGGAGTTTTACTCTTAAGATCAGTTCTAATTTCTTGGGTTGCATCGAGTCCGTTTAAAACAGGCATCTGCATATCCATTAAAATAATGTCAAAATTTTCACTTTGTACTTTTTCCACTGCCTCCCTTCCATTAACTGCAATACTAACGACCGCTTTTTTTTGAGTTAATATTGTTTCTGCATAAAACCGGTTAATGGCATTGTCTTCCACCAGTAATATTTTTACGGCTTTAAAATTGTAATCTATTGATTTTGGATCCTTCTTTTTAGTTTCTACTTCATTTGATTTTTTAAGTTTCAATTCAAAATAAAAACGAGTTCCTTTTCCTTCTTCTGTTTCTACATTAATTTTAGAATTGTAATTAGATACAATTTCTTGCGCAATAGTTAATCCAAGACCCGTACCGCCAAATTCTCTAGTAATTCCTTCATCCTCCTGCGTATACCCTTGGAATATTCTTTCTAACTTATCCTTTTTAATTCCCTTTCCGGAATCTGTAACTGAAACCTCAATTTTTTGATAATTGGAATCTTCAGATTTTAACGCCACCCGAATTTCTACCGTTCCGGTTTCGGTAAACTTAATGGCATTGTTTACCAAGTTAATTATGACCTGTGAAATTCGAAGTGGATCGCCAATACAATTAAAAATGTCTTCAGATACGAAATAAGATAATTCAAGATTTTTGTCTCGGGCCTGATATTTAAAACTGTGATAAATATCTTCAATTATTTTGCGAATACTAAAGCTGATTTTTTCGAGTGAAAACTGATCACTTTTCAATTTTGAAAAATCAAGAATGTCATTTATTATTTGCAGTAAGGAATTGGAAGAAAATGCAACTGCTCTTAAATATTTTCGCTGCTCCGTATTTAATTCGGTGCCCTGAAGTAATTCTCCCATACCAATAATGGCATTTAAGGGGGTTCTTAATTCATGACTCATTTTTGCAAAAAAGGATTGTTGGTTTTGCTTTGCTTGTTTTGTTTCGGCTAAGGAAATTTCTAATTGATCCTTATATACTCGTAGTTTTTCGGCAATTCTTTTGGAATCGTTGAGAGATGACAGCTGCATCTGTAGGGTAAACAGAAACTGACTAATATTATCAAAAACGGCAAAATCTCCGAGGGTTAAATCATAGCATTTTAGTTCTTCAAATGAATTGATTAATGGGCTTCCCAAAAAACAGAGTAAATTATACTTTTCATCATGAAATATTTGACCTCTAAATTTGTGTTTATGGTTCTGGATCGAGGTAAGAATAAATAAGGCGTTTTTTTGCCTTATGATATCCTTAAAACTGAATAAGTTAAAAGGCCTTTCAATGGAAAGTACAGATAAAAAATCGTCTCCCTTTGAAATGATTTTTAATTTGACCTGTGACCTACCCAAATTAACCACTTTCATGTTCTTATCTACTAGAACATAAAATGGAAAAAGATCATTCATAAATGAATGATTTTCCAAAGGAGATATACTTATGTTGTTATCCAAATATTCTAGCTATAAGTAACAAGGTATTCGTGACTATTTTCCTTGTTTTCAATGTTTCCAATATAATTCACTTCAACTTCAATGTTAAAATGTTCTCCTAACCCAAAAAGTAATCCTTTAACAAAGGTGGCCAAACCGGGTCTATGGGAATGGTATTCAAACTTAAATGTTTTGGAATCAATTTCTTCACAGAAAAAGGAAGGTGGTTTCAATTCCGTATAAGATTGCGCTACATGCGCGTGCATGTTATTCAAATTATTCAGAAATTCGGGGAAGGTACGTCCCGCTAAATCTAGTAATTTGGAGTATCCTTCAATCATCGTAAATTTGATCCAGTACCTTCCAAAGGCTTCCAGTATGTCGTTGGCATCCATATGAAGATGTTCCGATGCTGCGCCCACAATATTGTAGGTAATGTCATCCGGATAGGGTTGCATGCTGACAAAAGCTTCTTCCCCTACCCCTGCTTTTTTTTTAATGATTCTCCATGTTTCTTCCCCGTGCCCTTCTATCACAAAATCTTGAGCTGCTTTGTTAACTAATCCGTACATACTTTTCGTATTTTAGGTGTATTAATTTTTCTAAAGAATTCAATTAGGCTTTAATGAGTCTATGCTATGTTTTGTTCCAGGTTGTAGAGTCATTGCTGTTGCATAGACTCTCTCCCAAATCATGGCTTAATTGGATTTTCTATTTTGGTTTATTTCCTAAAGTTAAGATTAAGAGTTATATATAGCTAAAAAATCACAGAAAATTTATTCATTTGGATTTCGTATGGATAATATGGATACGGTGGATATGGAATGTATACCCATATGGGAGCTGCGGGCTAAGGCTTTTTGGGTATTGAAAAAATAGTTTTTTTTTAAATGTGCAAATGGTGTTTTTTAATATTCCGTAAGGTTCTTCTCTTTATCCTTATTGAAATAGATATAAATGGAATACGTACTAATTCCAAATATTTTATGCCCATACCAGTATCGACTCTGTAAATTGAACTGGTTTACGTTTTGGATTGGAGAAATATTTGAATCTTCCAATACTTCGGTTTTAGTTTTTACTCCGAGCCACCTTCTGTTGTTTTTGTAGGATGAAATAGAGTTCCAACCGAGAATATTAAACTAAGTCAAAATCAACGGAAAATTGAAATAGTTTTTTGGAGAGCAATTCAAAATAGGGGGTATATAGGAGGTTTAAAATTTCCAATGGAACAAATTCCTTTTGGTTTATTCCGATATCCTTAGTTACTGGGGCGTTTTAAGGTGTAATTTTTAATGGTGAATTGTTCTTCGAATCCCAACTTTAGGTACAACGCTTTTCCCATATTGGAAGCTTGTAGCGTTATTAGTTGGTTCTGGGTTTGGAGTGACTCATTAATGATAAGCTTCATTATTTGCTCGGCATATCCCTTCCGTCTTTGTTCAGGAATAATGCCCACCGAGTGAATACCCGAAGCACCAGTTGAGGTGTGTAAGATACCTGTTCCTACCGCTACTTTTCCATGAAATGCTAAATAGAAGGTCGTGTTTTTATGTGAATTGGATATTAAAATGGGATGAATTAAATAGCCAAAGGATTTACGAAAGAGATCCGACCAAAGTTGTGCTTGCTTTTGGGTGGTTACTTTTTTCAAATTTAAAGTTCCTGGTACTGGAAATACGTGTTTTCTATTTAACGACATTCCTATTTGTTCAAACTTTAATGTAAATCCATTTTTCGCTAAGATTTCCAATGAATTATTTGGATATATATCCCAAATAGGAAGGGTTAAGTTTGTTAATGAGGAAGCCATTTTAGCCTTTATCATGGCAATATTTTGAGGCGAAATTCCTTGATTTAACCACAATCTATTGGGCCATTCCGATTTTTCAATAAGACTGTAACGATATTCCTTTTCCATAAAAAATGAATCGACAGGTTCGCTCACCGTTTGCCAAAGGGAGGTTAAATTTTCTATGTTTAGCTTTATTTTTTTCATTTGATGTTTAGTAATATGATTCCCAGTATCATAGATGATATTCCTATCGTTTTTTTAATCGTGATGGGTTCTACAGGTAAGTTGATCCAACCATAATTTCCGGCTATTACCGCAAAGATAAGTTGCCCACAAAGACCTATAGAGATCATGGTAGAAATTCCGAGTTTCGGAATGGTGTAATAATATAAACTTATTCCGATCACACTAAAAAAACCACCTGTAAACCAGAGGTAAAATGGAATTCCTTTTACGTTTAAAAGAGTAGGGAACGATTTAAAATTAATTAATACAAAGAGCAACGCAAATAAGGTGCTACTAAAAAAGGCAATTAAACTGGCTAAAAATGGGTTCTTTAATAAAACCCCCAAATACGCATTTAATCCACCTTGTAGGGCTAGAAAAATACCGCCTATAAAAGCTAAACCTACTAATCCATAATTATTCATACGTTCTAAATTATGGGCCGTTTACTTTAGGGTTGAAACATTTTTTATAGTGGCGGATCTCCACCCTAAACCGTTTAATATTTTCATGCTTTTTCTTTGTTTGGTTGGATACCGCAAAATTAAACGGAGAAGCTATAGTGTGCCTTTACATATGTTGATTCTGGATTTATTCCGTGTTTTTTTTCTTGTTCTAGTCTATGGGGTAAGGGAATGTGTTGATTTGTAGCTAGGTATGCTTTGGTCAATATTGGGTTCTTAATTCAGTAGTACTGGCTTTTAAAGCCTAGGGACAGACTATTGGCTACTGAAGGGTTTTATAGGAATAGGATAGGGCATAAAAAAGGCCGGGAAGTAAACTACCCGGCCTTTCTATTACATGTATTTTTTATTTGAATAAAGAATCAGAGATCTTTCCTCCAAACTTAATTTCTTCCACTTTTAGTTCCATAATTTGACCGGCATTGTTCTCAATGATCATAGACGGATACATGATTCCATCTTGAGATTTATACTCACTATAAGTGCTTGTACTCGTTGATGGCCCCTTTGGTGAATCTGTGGTTTTTATAGATGATACCTTTAATCCGGTTTTTACATCGTAATAATTATACGATAGATTTCCTTCTTTATCGGTGATTTCCATTTTATAGGCTTTAGAACCATTTACCTCTTCAATCTGTATCAATTTGGTATTTGCTTCCGTGTAGGTTAATTCATCAAAAATGACCGCATCCATAAGGTAGGAAGCTATTTCTTCTTCCGTTAATTCTTTTTCGCCCATCATTCCCGAGGATTTCCCGGTGAAACCATTAATCTTAATGGTTTGAAGATTCATTTCGCCACTTTTAACAGTCATTAAAAGTTTGTCGCTTCCTTTATTTACCATGCGTATAGCTAAAGGCATTCCTTGCATAGAACTAGACATTGTAGCATCTTTTGTCGTAATAACTTTTAAGGCTTCGGTACCGCCCATTACGGTTAGATAGACCTCCAAAACGGTGGTGGAAGTTACTCCAGCTGGAATGGGTTCTGCATCTGAAACTGGATTTCCATAGGCGTCATAGTAATTTACTTTTCCCGCATTTGTAAATTTCTTAAGAGATGAAGCTACTTCTTCTTTATTCCCTACAATGACGATATGTGCATTGTTTGGACGTAAATATTTCTTAGCCATTCTTAATACATCTTCTGAGGTTACGGCTTGAAGTTTTTCAAGGTAAGTCGCATAATAATCAGCAGGTAAATTGTATCGAGCGGTGTTTAATGCAAAACGAGCTACGGTTTGAGAACTTTCTAAGGAACGAGCAAAACCTCCATTCATATAGTTTTTTACATTTTGTAATTCCTCTGCATCTACTAATTCGTTGGTTAAACGAGTCATTTCGAATAAGAATTCAGTTACCGCACTATCGGTAACTTCATTTCTAACTTCTGCACCAGCGTAGAAATCGCCTACTAATTCATCCTTAGATAAACCGGAGTAGGCTCCATAGGTATACGCTTTGTCTTCACGAATGTTTTGAATCAATCTAGCCATGAAACCTGCACTACCTAAAATCGAATTCATTACACTTGCCGCAATTGCATCTTCCGATCCGGGTTGTAAATTAATCGGATAAACAATACTAATGGTCGACTGAACCGCTCCTGGCTTGTTTACAAAATCAACCTGAGTGGCTGATGGAGCAATTGGCATCTCAAATTTGTGCGTAGGAACATCGCCTTTGGTCCAAGAACCAAAGGTTTTTTCCACGAGGGGTAAAGCTTCCTTTTTAGAAATATCTCCAACGATAATTAAATAAGAAACGTTTGGTTTGAAATATGTATTGTAAAATGATTTACACATTTCAGCCGTGATTCCTTCTACAGATCCTCCTGTTTCAACTTCACCGTAAGGATGTGATTGACCAAAAGTAACTACCGCACTTACGTTTTTTGACATAGCAGCTGGGTCAGATGCATTGGCCATTAACCCCGATAATGTTTGTTTTTTCATTTTAGCTAACTCTTCCTCTGAGAATGTCGGATGAAGAATAACATCACTTAATAAACTCAATGTGGTTTCTTTATGCTTTGTTAACGAAGATGCAAATCCACCATAAGAGGAAGTAGAAACATGCGCTCCAATAAAATCCACTTGTTCGTCAATTTGTGTTTTTGTACGGGTTGTTGTACCGGTCATTAAAGCACTACCCATTAAACTTTGCATTCCTGCAAAATCTCCTTCAGAAACCACTCCACGATTGACGTACAATTGCCAAGATACTTTTGGTGTTTTGTGATTTTCTACTAAGAATACTTGCAGTCCGTTTGCTAAGGTAAAAGTTTCGTAATCTCCTAATTGAATTTTTGGAGCTGGTCCGGGAGCCGGAGCTTTGGTTCTGTCAATTTGCGCTACACCAACGGTGGTCAACAATAGCGAAAACATTATTAAAACTAAATTTTTCATGGTCATTGTCTTTTTCATCGTTCTAAATATTTAACTATTGTTTTGGTAAATAATAAAGAACTACACTGTTATTTACAGTTAAGTATTTTGTAGCTACAGCCATGATATCCTCACGAGTAACTGCTCTATATTTTTTGATTTCTGTATTGATTAATTTGGTACTCCCATAATACATATAGTATTGTGCCAAATTCTCCGCAATTCCAGCTTGAGAAGAATATCCTCCAACTACATCATTTTCAATTTGATTTTGAAGTTTTTGAAATTCGTTTTCGGTAATTAATTGGGTTTGAAGTTTTGCCACTTCATCCATAATTGAACTTTCTACTTCATTTGGTTGAACTCCTTGGTTCGCAATAGAAAGAGCAATGAAAATCCCTGGGTCCTCTAATGGAAAAGGAAATGCACCAACGTAAACCGCTTTTTGCTCTTCTTCCACAATACGTTTGTTCAATCTTGAACTCGATCCTTGAGATAAAATCATACTTAACATGTCCATTGCGTAGGCATCATCTGTACCCAAAGCAGGGGAGTGAAACGCCATCATTACCCCTGGTAATTGAATGTTGTCAAAAATAGTATCTCTTACTTGAGTGGTTTTTACTGGCTCCACAATACTTGGACGTACAATGTCCGCTCCTTTTGGAATCTCAGAAAAATAGGCTGAAATTAGTTTTTTTGTTGCTTTGATATCTAAATCACCTGCAATAGATAGACACGCGTTATTAGGGATGTAAAATTTCTTGTAAAAGTTAACGTAATCCGCTTCTTCAGCAGCATCCAAATCATCCATTGATCCTATTGGAGTCCATTGGTAAGGGTGAACAGTGTACGCTCTTTTCATAATTTCTGCTTGAAAAGAACCATAAGGTTGGTTATCCACACGTTGTCTTTTTTCTTCTTTTACCACCTCTCTTTGAGTGGCAATACCTATAGAATCAACTTTGGCATGCATCATTCTTTCAGATTCTAACCAAATCCCTAACTCCAATTGGTTGGAAGGTAATAAATCGTAATAAAAAGTCCGATCTTGAGACGTGTTGGCGTTAAGTGCTCCTCCGGCTTTTTCTACAAAATTGGAATACTCACCTCTTGGAATGTTAGCAGACCCTTCAAACATTAGGTGTTCGAAAAAGTGTGCAAATCCAGTACGTGATGGATCTTCATTTTTTGATCCTACGTGGTACATTACCGAAACAGCTACAATTGGTGTAGAGTGGTCTTCATGTAAAATTACATGTAAACCATTCGGTAGGTCGTACTCTACGTACTTTATTTTTTGTTGAGCTTGGGAAACGCTCATTCCTGCAACCAGCAGGGTTAACCCGGTGAGTAATCCTTTCATTATTACGTTGTTTATATTTTTGCCCAAATTTACTTTATTTTGGGGGTTAGTGCTTCTATTTTACATGAATGGTTGAAGGATTGATTGATGGTGATTATTCTGGTTAAACGGACAGACGGATACAAAAAAAGCGTGTCTTCCTGATGGAAAACACGCTTGTACTTTTTTCGAATTTGATTTTAGACAAACAACTCTGGAAATTTTGCCGGGTCGCTTTCTCTCATTATTGAATATACACGCTCCACAATGTCTTCTAAAGATGGCTTTGAGAAATAATCTCCATCGGTCCCATAGGGAGGACGGTGTTCAAATGCAGCCAAAGTAGATGGTTTGGAATCTAAATGGTAATAGGCATTTTGTTCTTCCATTATTTTTTGAAGAATGTAAGCCGATCCACCACTAGGTACATCTTCATCTACAATTAATAAACGGTTTGTTTTTTCAACAGACTTCACAATGTCATGTTCCAAATCAAATGGTAACATGGTTTGTACATCAATTACTTCGATAGATATTCCTAACTCCAACAATTGTTTTGCAGATTCCTCTACCATTCTAACCATAGAACCATAAGTCACTACGGTCATATCCGTACCTTCTTTTAAAACTTCAATTTGTCCTAATGGCACTTTGAATGTTCCAATATTACTTGGTCTTTTTTCTTTTAGTCGGTATCCGTTTAAGGATTCAATAACAATGGCCGGATCATCACCTGCTAATAATGTATTGTAGAACCCAGCTGCTTGGGTCATATTTCTTGGAACACAAACATGTACACCTCTAACCGAGTTTACAATGGTACCAAGTGGAGATCCAGAATGCCAAATACCTTCTAAACGATGTCCTCGAGTACGAATCAATAATGGCGCTTTTTGTTTTCCTCCCGAACGATAGTGTACAGTCGCTAGATCATCCGAAATGACTTGAATGGCATACATGATATAATCTAAATACTGGATTTCAGCAATCGGACGTAAACCACGCATGGCCATTCCAATTCCTTGACCCACAATAGTTGTTTCACGTATTCCTGTATCTGATACTCTTAGGTTTCCATATTTCTCCTGTAATCCCTCTAAGCCTTGATTTACGCCACCAATTTTCCCGGCATCTTCTCCAAAAATCATTGTTTCAGGAATGTGCTCAAATATGTAATCGAAGTTGTCACGTAGAATCTCTCTCCCATCTACCATTGGTGCATCAGATGCATATTCGGCAGGGACGGCAGTTACCTTGAGTGGTGATTTTTCGGACTCCGAGTAGGTGTAAGAATGGAATATCTTGTCCATCTTAACGGAATGGGTTTTGTACCAATTCAATAATTGCGTGCGAGCGTCAGAATTCTCCGTTACGGATAAACGAATGATTTTTCTAACCGCTTGGGTAATCTCTCGTTGTAAAGCTTCGTCTTCGTTTTCTAATTCGGTAATGATCTTGTCAATAAATACCTTTTTAGAGCTGGATTGAGCCACCCCTTTTAAAAGAATTAAAACCTGTGCTTTACTTTCTTTTAATGGATTGAAGAACTTAGACCATGCAGCCGTTTTTGCAATACGTACCGCTTTGGTCGCTTCTTTTTCAATGGCCGTTAATTCTTCTTCGGTAGCTATTTCTTTACTTAGAATCCACTCCTTGAATTTAACAATACCATCGTATTCTTTTTCCCATTGAAGTCTATCCTTGGACTTATATCTTTCGTGTGATCCAGAAGTGGAATGACCTTGGGGTTGGGTCACTTCTTCTACATGTACTAAAACAGGAATATGATTTTTTCGTGCAACCTCAGCTGCTTTTTCGTAGGTCAAACATAGATGCGCATAATCCCAACCTTTCGTTCTGAAAATTTCTAACCCATTGGTACCTGCTTCCTTTTGAAATCCTTTTAAGGCTTCCGAAATACTTGCCTTGGTGGTTTGGTATTTCTTTTCCACCGAAATTCCATATCCATCATCCCAAACCGACATAACCACTGGAACTTCCAATACAGAAATGGCATTCATGGTTTCCCAAAATGGCCCTTCTGAAGTAGAGGCATCTCCAATAGATCCGTAAGCTACCTCGTTTCCTTGATCCGAAAATTGAGTGAATTTCCCTTTTTGAAGATCGGGTAAATTTCTATAAAATTTGGAGGCTAATCCTAAACCTAACAATCTAGGCATTTGTCCTGCGGTAGGGGATATATCCGAAGATGAATTTTTTTGGTCCATTAAGTTTTTCCACTCCCCGTTTTCCTCTAAACTATGGGTGGAAAAGTGACAATTCATTTGTCGACCCGATGAATTGGGTTCCGCAGCTGGATCTGGATTCGCATATAATTGGGAGAAAAACTCTTCCAGAGAAAGGGTTCCTGCTGCCATCATCCATGTTTGATCACGGTAATATCCAGAACGAAAATCACCGTTTTGAAACTGTTTCGCTAAAGCAATTTGAGGAATTTCTTTTCCATCGCCAAATATTCCAAATTTCGCTTTTCCTGTTAATACTTCCCTACGTCCTAATAAACTGGCTTGACGACTTTCATTTGCGATTTTAAAATCCGTTAAGATTTCATTTTTTAAATCTTGTTGAGTCATCACATCTACCCCCATTGGAGTGTCTTTTTCCTTTGACATATACGCGAAAATTTTAGGTTTTACGGATTGCAAAAGTAATGCATTTTTAATAAATTTTAGTTGGCTGAAAATGACCTTGTTGTTAATTTTTTACGCATGGTTAATAATCCTATTAACGGGGTTTTTAGTCGCTTATAAATGCATACGTATCCCAAAAAAAAAGGAAGTCTTTTTGACTTCCCTTTTTTTGATGGTTTATTAGGTAATTATTGCTCGTTAATAGGTATGTTATTGGATAATTATGGAATGTTCTTCGTCATCCGTAGTGATATTAATTTCGAATTTCTCAAAATCGTTGGCATCTTGATCCATTCTCTTTTTTTCTCTTTTCATGATTTTTGGAGAAACTAAGCCCGAATCGGTCATGGACCAGAACATATTAACCATGTTTTTGTCATAGGTATCATGATAGTTTTTAATATCATATATGATATGCTTATAGGATTTCGGAAGGAATACCGTTTTACCTGTGGGCAAATATAAATTGACTTGAACACTTTGGTTTCTCCATTTATCATCAGATGATACGGTAAAGAATGGGGAGATATAAATGGTGTTGGAGTCAATTTGTGTACTAAACTGAATGTTTTCGGCTCTTTGATCCGCCTCTGAATAGTTTTTACCTCTGGATTGCTTTATGATTTCCAATTGTGGATATTTTGAATTGGTTTCCAATACATTTACTTCCACATCCTCAATGGTTAATTGGCCATCTTTAATACGGAATGGTTCTCTATTACCGTGGGAGTACTTGTAACTAGAATTGATTTGTTTTTCATTCAAAATATCCAAGTATATCGTATCAGAAGGAAGTTCATTCAATGTAGTGACTTCGGATATGGAGGAATCTTTTGAAAACTCTACGGAAGTTCTCAGACCCCCAATGGCGGTTAAAATGATTCCTAGAATCCAAACCCCAGCTAAAGCAATTCCCGTATACTTCGGTGGCTTTGCGCCAAAAAGCATCGTTGTACCTGCAAATATCAAGGCAATAAGAGGAACTGCGATTAACATAATAAAACCGGTAATAGTTAACCAAAAGTCCATTCCAGATGGGAAGAAAAGATTTGAAAGCTCGATCAAACTATATCCCCATTGATCACTTCCAGATTCAAAAAATATTTGATCTACCGGGGTGAAAATCCCAACAATTAACGCAAATAATATAAGGCCACCAAAAATCAAAAATAAGAATCCGAGAATTTTTCCTATAGCTTGAAAAGCAAACTTGAAAATACTAACTAGGAAAGATCCTACCTGGTTCAAACCTGATTTTACATTGTGGGCCGTATTGTTTACCGCCTCATTGTCAAAGTTGCTAAACTTTTTTTTTACATTTTTCATTTCCTCTTCTACGGTTTTGCCAATGTTTTCGAAGGTAACTGGCTCCCCACGCATCGATAGTTTTTCAGCCGAAGTTCGAGCTTCAGGCATTATGATCCATAAGATGATGTATAGAAATATTCCCGTACCTAGAAATAAAACGGAAAGTACAAATGCCATTCTAAACCAAATTGGATCTACCCCAAAATAATGTCCTATTCCAGCGCAAACACCACCTACATTACCCGATTCGGTATCTCTAAATAGGCGCCTGCTTGTGGTTTGGTTTGCATGTGTATAAGTGTGTTGGGAAGATTGCGTATATTGGGTTCTGGGTTGTTCATCCATGTCATCAGAAATATAATCTTCTGGTTGGCCCATGATTTTAATAATCGCAGAGATATCGTTGGAATTGATGACCTCTTTTCCTCCATTCATTTTCTCGGTTAGCATTTCTGCAATACGAGATTCTATATCGGTCATGATTTCATCACGACCCTCAGAGTTGTCAAAATAACCCTTGATTGTATCTAAATAGTTTTTTAAAACTACAAAGGCATCATCGTCTATGTTGAAAACAATTCCACCTAAATTAATTGTTAATGTCTTTTTCATCGTATAAAAAATTGCAGGTTATTTACTTTGTTTTTGAGCGAAGGTCACGGCCTCTTCGAGGGCTTTCCATGTACCGGATAATTCATTAGTGAAAGTTTCTCCAATAGGAGTCAAACAGTAATACTTGCGGGGTGGGCCCGAGGTAGATTCCTCCCAGCGATAGGTCAGAATACCTGCGTTCTTTAATCGTGTTAATAAAGGATACAAGGTTCCTTCCACCACCATTAATTTTGATTCTTTCAATTTAGAAATAATTTCGGATGGATACATTTCATTATCTTTAATGAATAACAAGATGCAGTATTCTAAAACCCCTTTTCGCATTTGCGCTTTTGTGTTTTCTATCTTCATGCGATTGGTATTATATTATTAATATTCATTTTAATAAGAAGGTTAAATAAAGTTGAAAATGAGTTTTACAAATTCTGGTGATTCTGTTTTGGGTTCAATAACATACGTTTTGTGCCCATTTTTGTCCACCTTGATAATTTCCTTCATTCGAGCTTTTAGATTGGAACTGAACTGAGAGTCATTGACTGTCCTTACGTAAATTACCTTTTCTACGTTATGGGTCTCCACTATCTGAAACCCATCTTCTATTAAGGACTGAATGTCTTTAATGGATATGGAATCGTTGAACTCACAGATAAAATACTCGGAGAAACCTTTTGCTTGTAAAGGATGTGAAGAAGCGAGGAGAGCTATTGTTGTAAATATGGTAATGAGTGTTTTCATGTCTTCGTTGTTTCGTGATATAAATTACATATAGTAATATGTTATGTCTATTAGTTGGTTATGCAAATATACTAGTAAAAGAAGGTACTATGCAAAACATAGTAGTATATATTTTCAGGAATTGGACTAGCGGTCAATATAACGGGGTGAACGGTTTAAGGGAAGGAGCTTCGATTTATGTGTCTATATAGTTGGTTTTAATAGGGTTATGTGGTAGCTGGTTTGCTTATTGGACATAAAAAAAGCGGCTTAAGCCGCTTTAAATTATTTTATGTTTTGTCCAGCATCTTATATAAAACTGAAAAGTAGTTTTAAGAATTCGGGTGAGCTTTGGGTACAATGGGTGGTTAAGTTGGTTTTGTTTCCAAATTCATCTACTTTGATTAATCGTTCCATCTTGTTTTTTAGTTCAGTAGAAAAAGCTGGAGTTATTAAATTCGAAATAACCATTACCGTAGTACTACTGTCCTTTAGAATTACTTGAAAGCCTTGTTGATGTAGCTCCGTTATTTCTGAAGACGTCACTTCCTCATTAAAGGTACAAATGAAATATTCATTATTGGATGAGGGGTCGTTTGCAGCAGCATGGAATCCAACCGCTAGAAAAGCTAAAAGGAGTGAAAATGAGACTTTCATAGTTCAGAAGTTTGCGTTCGTTTTAGGAAATGTGAAATTACTGTTTTTTTTGATAGTAGTAAAAATAATTAGGTCTGTTAACAATATTTAAAGAATTGACCATAATATTTATTGGAAGCCAATGTTTTTTATTCTTTTGCACCAATGCGAGTTTTATTAATAGACAATTACGATTCATTTACATTTAACTTGGTTCATGCTCTTGAACCAATGGTAAATGAATTGATTGTTTGGCGTAATGACGAGTTTGAATTAAGTGATGTTGCATCCTTCGATAAAATTATTTTTTCTCCTGGGCCTTCTTTACCCAACGAAGCAGGTTTGATGATGCAGGTTATTGAAAAATACCACCGTAAAATCCCCATGTTTGGTGTGTGTTTGGGGTTTCAGGCTATTGTGGAGTTTTTTAATGGGGAATTAATAAATATTGAACCCGTACGTCATGGCATCCAAAGAGAGATCCATGTAAAGTCAGAATCCTTGTTTAGGGGTTTGAAACCGATCCAAAAAGTAGGTTTGTATCACTCCTGGGCCGTAAAAACGGATCAGCTTCCGAAGGTATTAAGCCTGTTGAGTTGGGATTCGAATAACGTAGTCATGGCTTTTGAACATGAAATGTTAAATATGGTGGGGGTACAATTTCACCCTGAATCTATAATGACCCCAAATGGAAAAGAAATGTTGGCCAAGTGGATAAGCCAATAAGCACCTAAATTAATTCAGGTACATCAAGGTTTTCAACGTAACAATTAATTGGATGCTGCCGGTAAAATAGTATACTCAAAAGTCACTTTGTCATCATAACCTAAAGGATAAGCATGATGTTTTTGTTTTCCCTTTATTCCAATATGGAAGGAAATATCTTTCCCTAAATCACTATTTTTTATCTCGTATTGAATCACATTTCCGGTTTGCCATTTTTGTCTAAACAGTCGGTATTCTAATTCTTCATCTGCTGGGTGACTTGCCAATACAATAAATTCCAAGGTATCGCCTACGGATAATGATAATTGGGTACGTAGTTTTTTTGGGGAGCCCATGGTCCAAAGATTGGCAAAATTATCTTGGACAGAATCCATGATAGGATATCCATCTTTACCCACCTCTTTCCATGTTCTATACACCGCAATATTATTTCGAATGGTTCCGGTTACACCAAGAATGAAATGTTTTTCAAAACTTAATAACGGTCTGTTAAAGCGGTCTGGGTTTTGAAATTTTTGAAGCGTTTTTAAATAGGCGCTTAAACTTTCAAATTCGCCAAAGGCCACCTCAAATTGGTTATTCCAATGATTGCTAATGATGGTTACTAGGTCTAAAAAATTACAATAGTTCAATAGCCTCCCTTCGGTAGTTAAGGGATTAAATTCATGTTCATATTGTAAACGTTCCTGATTTAACTCTTTTAATCGTTCGGGGCTTAAACCACTCTCAGCCATCCAGTTTTTACCCCAATTTTCAGAAATGATCATGGATATAAAATCCTTCATGATCATTTCGGTGTCTAAAAGTGTTTGTCTAATATCCATATCCGTTAGTTTAGCTTACTTATATTACAAACATAATTTTAATTTCGTAGGTAGATTTACAAAATTACATGAACAAATACATATGGCTATTATTCGGAATTTTTTATACCGCCTTGGGTGTGGGTCAATGCTTGGAGGGTGATTGCGTAAATGGGTTTGGAAAGTTTGCGTGTGATTGTGGATATGTTTACGAAGGAAATTTTGTGAATGGAAGTAGAACCACGGGTATTTTAACCAAAAGCGACCTCGTTTATGAAGGTGAATTTTCAAATGATTTAGCGCATGGTCTTGGGGTTATCCGTTACATAGATGGCTCTTGGTACGAAGGTACATTTGTTGAAAATTATCCAGATGGATATGGAGGGTACCATTTCTCGAATGGGTCAAAATATTTGGGCGAAATTCAACAAGGGAATTTTAGCGGATTAGGAATAGAATGGTGGGTAGGTAAGGATTCATCGGAAATAGACACTCGAATAGGTCATTTTGAAGAGGATCAATTAAATGGCCTCGGGTGTAGCCTTGGTTTTGACGGGGAAATACATTTTGGAAAATATGTTAAAGGAGCGTATGTTGGTTTTGGCTTTTTAATAAATTTAAATCTGGAGGTCGTAAAAGCAGGAAATTTCAAAAAGAAGAAGCACTTAGAAAATGAGATTAAGTTCGATTATCCGGAAAAAGGAAAAGTGGGCTTAAACGGATTTTCTACGGGTTCTTTTTCGTACGATCTTATTTCGGATATGGATGGGGGTTTTATGCATTTAGTGGAAAGTAAAAAGGGGATACCCTACCAAGTCATGATCTATGATAAGCGGAATCAATTATTTTACTTATCTAGTGAAGGAACTCCTAAATATGGCTATGCGATAAAATTTACGGGAGAAATTTATTTTGCAAACTTAGAAACGGAATATTCGAATAAAATTATTCTGGGTGAATTACGGTATGCAAAAAACGAATACTAACAAAAATGAAAGGTGGTTTTGAGGATGGCCATTCCTATTGCTTATTTCGATTCCTTCCTGTAAGGTGATTATCTAAAAAAACATTGAAAATTCCACGCAATTAGTTGTGAAAACCATCGATTCTGTTTCCGTATAGTAGGATATGGAATGGAGAAAGGAATGTGATTTCCGTTCCTTCGACTCTCCAAAGAAGTACGTTTTTCGATGATTGGAAATCTATGGATGAGATCATCATGTTTAGTTATGTGGTTGATAATGAATGGGTGGTAATTAAAATTTAGCCTTGTATCCCACTGTAAACTCCACCCAATCGGCTTGACCGAAATTTACAGCCCGCAAAGACGCTCCTGCATATATTCCTTTGTAAATATCATATCGAGTCCCAATTCGTTGGTAAAAAAATGGCGTAGGATCGTGGGTAGTTCTATGAAAATAAAATGCAGGCTGACATATAAGCGCTAGTTTTCCAATGGCTAATTCATAGGAAAGAACGATTGCGAATTTTACTTTTTCGGCAAAATCGGGAGGGTATTCAGAGGAAAGATCACCCGTAACTAAGCCATCGGCATTATCGGAAGGGTCCATGGTGAAATCCAATCCAATACCTACTTTAGATAACCGGGATACCTGTCGTTGATACATTAAAATAATACTATATAATTGGAAGTTTGTACTTTTAAACTCCTGTTTAAGGGAGTCATTATCCGAACCCGTTACATCAATTTGTTTCGTCCCTAGCGCATAGGTTAGGGAGATTTCATTATTGGGTATAAATGGGGGTAACTTTCTTGGTTTTGGTAATTGTTGTACCGACTTAAGGTGGTAGGTAAGAGCCAGTCTAGGATACAAAATATTGATGCCATAATTAGGCATTTTCAAAGCCCCATTGCTACTGTGGGTAAATCCAATACTTGCATCGGCCCCAAAACGCTTGTTAAATTGATAATGATAAACCACCGAAAAGTTTGCGAAAAAGGATCCTGTTGAACCCAATAATACGTTGTAAGGGTTCGTAAGTGAATCATAGGCATTCCAGCCCAAGCCAATACCAAAATCGAAAACCCAATTCAAATCTGATTTTTTCCATTTTTGAATAGGAGATTCCAGAAAGGAATACAGCCCAATAGGTGAACCGAGTTCATTCGTTTGGGGAAACCATAAATGGGTTATACCAAAACCGAATTTGGGGAAATTGTACAACTGGTGCCAGTATTTTCTGCCGGTGGTTTGAAAAATAATTTCGGCAGAAATGGCATGGCCTTGAGTGATTGGGCTTCCGTTTTTATTTTCCGTACGTAAAAAATCGTTGGTAGCGATCACTCTCGAAGGACTATATCCTACCCGAATCGAAGTGTTACTTTTTAAAGTGGAGTCAATAGAGTATTGGTTTTGACCTCGACTCCAGAAGGAAAAGGAAATTAACGCAATAAATAAAATAAGTGGTTTAAACATGAATTGGAATAGGCCCCAAAAATATACGTATCGGTAAATAAAAAAAATATTTTAAAATAGAATTCAAATCAAATTCAAGAAGTTTTAACACCTATAATAGGTCCGGTAATCTTTGGGTTTGAATATATTTGCTATCCTAAAATTCACGACTAAAATTTAAACGATGTTAGATAAACAATTTTACCTGAAAAATGGTCTTATTTACGGAGGTATAAATGCTGTATATTTATTGATTACCTATGTCATGGGAGTAGATACTATGATGAGCTATTACAATATGGGTTTTTCCTTATTGTTAGGTTTAGGTTTAATGATTTTTATGGGAACGCAAGTTCGAAAGGCTCTGGGTGGTTTTATGACCTTAGGGGAAGGGTTTAAAAATATAATGATTATTTATGCATTTGCTTCTTTTATCTATTTGGTAGTAAACCATGTTCTTGGAACGGTTATTGATCCTGAATTGCCGTTAAAAATGGCCGAAGCAACGATTGAGAAATCTATGGCATTAATGGAAGGGTTTATGCCCGAGGAAGCCTTAGATGAGGTATATGAAAACATGGGTGAGGTTCGAGAGGATGTTCTGGCGATGTATACTTTAACTGGTTTTATTAAAACGTATGTACAAACATTAGCTGTAGGAGCTATTGGAGTTGTTATTGGTGCCGCAATTACCAAAAAAGTAAATCCTAATCCGTTTCCAGAAGATCTTCATGAGTAAAATTAATTCTTTAGATATATCGGTAGTCATTCCTCTTTTTAATGAGGAGGAATCTTTACCAGAATTGGCCGATTGGATTGCGCGTGTTATGCAGGCCAACAATTACACCTATGAGGTGTTATTTATTGACGATGGAAGTACAGACTCTTCCTGGAGTATTGTGGAAAAACTTTCGGAGGCAAATCCATGTATAAAAGGGTTCAAGTTCCGTAGAAATTATGGGAAATCAGGCGCGTTACAGGTAGGCTTTCAAGCCACTTTAGGAAAAGTAGTGGTCACTATGGATGCCGATTTACAAGATAGCCCAGATGAAATTCCGGAGTTATACGATTTAATTGTAACGGATGGATTCGACCTTATTTCCGGTTGGAAAAAGGAACGGTTTGATCCGATTACCAAAACGGTACCCACCAAATTGTTTAATTGGGCTACACGTAAATTATCAGGTATTGAGTTAAATGACTTCAATTGTGGATTAAAAGCCTATAGAGGTACCGTAGTTCGTGCTATTGAGGTTTATGGCGAGATGCATCGTTACATTCCGGTGATAGCCAAACGTAGTGGGTTTACAAAAATTGGTGAAAAGGTAGTGAAACATTACCCACGTAAATATGGCGTAACCAAGTTTGGATTGGAACGATTTATTAATGGATTTTTAGATTTATTATCCATTACCTTCGTCACTAAGTATGGTAAGAAACCGATGCATTTCTTTGGTTTATTCGGAACATTGATGTTTTTCATTGGTTTTTTGATTACGTTTTTCTTAGGTGCGGAAAAGCTTTATTATGTAATTAGTAATGAGTCTTTACGGTTAGTTACCGATAGTCCAATATTCTATATTGCTTTAGTTATGATGATTTTAGGTACTCAAATGTTCTTAGCTGGATTTATTGGTGAAATGATATCGAGATCTTCGGCAGATAGAAATAGTTATCAAATAGAGGCTGAAAAAAATATCGGTTAAACATTATGGGTAGATTTTTTTCTGCAATTATTCCCCTCTATAATCGTCCAGATGAAATAGCGGAATTATTAGAATCTCTTACCAAACAGAGCTATACCAATTTTGAGGTAGTCATCATTGAGGATGGCTCAAAATTGGATGCAAAAAAGATTGTAGACCAGTTTTCGAATAGGTTAAAAATTCAATATCACTTTAAAGAAAATGGGGGGCAAGGTTTTGCCCGAAATGTGGGATTTGAATTGGCAAAAGGAGAGTATTTTGTCATTTTCGATTCGGATGCCATAATTCCTAGTCATTATTTTCAAGCGGTTGAGGATTCCCTAAATACGTCTTACGTAGATGCTTTTGGTGGACCAGATGCAGCTCACGAATCATTTACACCCCTCCAAAAGGCCATTAGTTATTCTATGACTTCGTTATTTACTACCGGTGGAATCCGTGGTCGAGAAAAACATGTGGGTCAGTTTCATCCACGAAGTTTCAATATGGGTTTGTCACGAGAGGTATATGAAAAAGTAGGAGGATTTGTAATTACCAGAATGGGGGAAGACATTGAATTCTCCATCCGAATACTAAATAGGGGCTTTGAAACCGCTTTGATTCCAGATGCTTTTATTTACCATAAACGAAGAACCAGTTTAGGACAATTCTATAAGCAACTTCATTTCTTTGGTAGAGCGAGAATCAATATTTGGCGCTTTTACGCTTCTGAGCTGAAACCTGTTCATATGTTACCCGCCTTTTTTGTGGTGTGTATATGGTCTTGGATACTCAGTTATTTTGTTTTTAAAACGTTATTTATTCTTGGAGCTGTTTTATTGCTTGTATATTACATCGCTATCTTATTGGATTCAAGTATTCAAAATAAATCTCTGAAAATTGGGTTATTGAGTATCCCCACATCATTTATTCAGTTATATGCGTACGGCATAGGCTTCTTTACAGAGTTAAAAACAAAAATATTGAAAGATTAATTATTCTATGAAATTATCCATCACCAGTCGCCTAATTTTTTTGACTACCGTTTTATGTATTTCTTTTGGGGAACCTGCTCTAGCTCAGGAATATAACCAAACCGATACAGATGGTTTGAAGCAAGGTCTTTGGAATAAGAAGTATAGTAATGGAAAAACCAAATATAAAGGCCAGTTTCGAAATGACGCCCCTTATGGTCTTTTCAAGTACTACAATATGGGAGGGGTAATCGTTACCATATTAGAGTACTCTTCTTCCGATACGGCTATTGCTACCCATTACCACACCAACTCGGTGAAAGCGGCTTATGGGTATTATGTAAATCAACAAAAAGAAGGTGTTTGGCGGTTTTACGATAGAAAGGGAGTGATTTCGAGTAAGGAAGCGTATAAACATGGTGAAAAGCACGGGCAATACATTGTCTATAATTTGAATGGTTCTATTTCGCGTGAAACGGAATTCGTTAATGGGGTAGAAACAGGGTTTCGTAAAACATACAATAGAGAAGGAAAGGTATTGAGTGAAGGCGCTATTTTGGACGGTCAAATGGACGGGGTACAAAAAACGTATAGGCACGGAGTTATTAATGTTCAGGGCGCTTATAAACATGCCGTGAAAGATGGAGAATGGCTGTACTATGATGAGGATGGTAAAGTCTATAAAAAAGAATATTATGAGTTGGGAATTAAAAAGAATTAATGTTTTAGGTGTCATCATTTTTATGACCCTAAGCCTCCATCTTGGAGCCCAAGTGGCTCCAGGAAAGTACTGGATACAATTTACCGATAAGAACAATAGTCCGTATTCTATTTCCAATCCTCAAGCCTATTTAAGCCAAAGAGCTATTGATCGAAGAAGTGCCCAAGGTATTCGTGTGACATCCCAGGATTTTCCGGTCAACTCTTTCTATATTTTAGATGTTCAACAAACGGCTACCCTAACTGTATTGGCCTCCTCTAAATGGTTAAATGGGATATTAATTCAAACAACGGATACTTTGGGCTTGGCCCAAATAATGAATTTACCATTTGTGGACTCGATCCAATCGGAGAGTGTAGAAAACCCCGATGGAGAACGCTCGCATAAGATGGACCTGAATGGAGAAACTGTTGCGGTAGAAGGATCCTTTTCTAATGCATCTGAGGGCTTCAATTACGGACATGCGGATGGTCAAAATACAATGCTTCGTATAAATTACCTGCACGATTTGGGCTACACGGGTTCTGGAATGGTAATAGCTGTACTGGATGCAGGTTTTAACGGAACAGACACCACAGCGATAGTGCAATCCTTGTTTACCAATAACCAAATTTTAGGTACCTGGGATGTGGTACTTAACCAACCTGTTGATTATGCGAATCACTCCAACCATGGGGCCTTAGTACTAAACTGTATGGGAGCCAATTTGCCGGGCGTGTATATTGGAACCGCTCCCGATGCCGATTATTGGTTAATTCGTACGGAAGATGCCCCTACCGAAAATATTATTGAAGAATACAATTGGGTAGTAGGAGCTGAGTTTGCGGATAGCGTAGGTGCGGATGTCATTAACTCCTCCTTAGGATATACCGAATTTGATGATTCTACGAAATCGCATATGTATTCGGATTTGGATGGCAATACGACCATAGTTACCATAGGAGCCGATATAGCTGCGTCTAAAGGAATTCTGGTGGTAAATAGTGCGGGTAATTCGGGAAACTCTGCCTGGCATTATATTGGGGCACCAGCGGATGGAGATAGTGTATTAAGCATTGGTGCAGTTTGGCCTGATTTATCGGTTACAGGCTTTAGTTCAAGAGGTCCGTCTGTGGATGGAAGGGTGAAGCCCAATGTGATGGCTATGGGAGGATATGTACCCATGCCGGTAGGCACGGATAGCATAACGTATATTAATGGCACCTCTTTTTCGGGGCCAATTTTGGCGGGGGCAGCCGCCTGTTTCTGGCAGTCTCGACCTAGTTATACCAATATGGATGTTTACCATGCCATAGAGCAGAGTAGCGATAGGTATGGGAATCCAAATGATGATTATGGATATGGAATTCCCAATTTTGAGTTGGCCTATTTTTTAATTACCGGTACCCATGAATGGGATGGTTCGGAATCGACTTTGGAAGTATATCCGAATCCAACATCTGGTGTTATTTATATAGATGAAATTTCAGGACATAGCATTGAATTAATGGTAAGGGATGTATCCGGAAAAGTGATTTTCAAGAATAGTAACCCATCAAAAATCAATAACCAGGTAGCGGTAGATTTATCCAAATTAAAACCGGGTTTTTACCTTATAGAATTACGTTCGGAGAGAGAAACTCGTAACGCACGAGTAATTAAAAACTAAATGTTTTTTGGAAAGTATGGGGCGTAAATATTAGAACCCATCCGTTTATCTATGGATGTGCCTTTAGGTGTGTATTCTTAAAACCTGCCTAGAACCATCCGGAAATAGATGCTTTTGTTACGAAAAAGTAGTGGGATTTCGTTTATGTTGATACCGAAGCAAAAGTACTCCTGCACTAACCTCCACTATTTCGAAGACGAGAAAGCCGATTTGTGTGGAACTTAAGATTCCTACCATTAGGCTACCCACTAAACGAAACACGATAAATGATGCAATAATAACGGTAGACAACATAGCGGAATACACCCATGATTTACTAAAGTATTGAAGTGTTAAATTGGCGATACCAATTCCAACCATCAAACCCGTATAGATCAATACAAAGGCTATTTCTCCATCTGAATTTATAGCGTGTAAATCAATTCGGTTTAGTTTTCCAGGAATATCAAACAAGACCGAAATTCCGGAGATTAGAAAATAGATAGCCATACCGATGGAATATAAGTAACCGAGTTTTTGATTCATACTATTCTTAAGCGTCACCATTGTTGTTATTATTTTGGGCGAAACTACTTCATTGTATGTAACCCATAGAGCCTGGACGGGTAAAAAAAATGGTGCTTAGGTTACTATTTTGGAATGGGCCTGATTCGAGAAGTTTATGAAGCGATTTCATGGCCCGGTACCAAATCAAATTATCGAAATTTCAGGAATATCTCTGTGGAGGTATTTTTGCTTTTCAATGGGGTGATAAATCATCGTTAAGTCTATCGCCTTCTTTTTTATGGACGGATTCCATGAAGACCCTGAGAAAAGAGGGGGGTAAGAGTCATGAAAATATCCGTATTCTGATACAACTTGGATATACCTATACATTGATTTAACTTTCTATTTACCTTTGCCCCACATTTCAATTTATGCAAAATATAGAATTACGTACCGTGGATGTGGTGCAATACATTACGCCATTACGTGAAGGCGGATCATTGCCTGCCATAGTAAAAGCCGATGATGATTTTCTATATGTCATTAAGTTTCGAGGAGCCGGACAAGGAAAGAAAGTATTGGTGTCAGAGTTTATCAGTGGCGAATTAGCTCGAGTACTGGGCCTAAATGTTCCGGAATTGGTTTTGATGAATCTAGATGATTCTTTTAGTAAAACCGAACCGGATGAAGAAATTCAGGATTTATTGAAATTTAGTGTGGGCTTAAATCTAGGTCTGCATTATTTGTCGGGAGCCATTACCTACGACCCTTTGGTATCGGTAGCGGATGCGATGTCGGCTTCCAAAGTGGTTTTACTCGATAGTATGGTGAGTAACATCGATCGTACGGTAAAGAATACCAATCTATTGAATTGGAAAAACGAATTGTGGTTAATTGATCACGGTGCAAGTTTCTATTTTCATCATGACTGGGATAATTGGAAACGTCATTTAGATCGCTCCTTTCCAGCCGTGAAAGATCATGTGTTATTAGAAAGAGCCTCTCAATTGAAAGAAGCGGCTTTGGAAATTCAAAAAGTGGTGACTACCGAAGTGATTCATAAAATCATATCTGAAGTACCCGAAGATTGGTTAGCAGATCCTTCTGAGTCCATGAGTGCCCATGAAATGAGAGCGGCTTATGAAGAGTTTGTGATCTCGAGATTATCCAAAATAGATATCCTAGTTAAAGAAGCCCAAGATGCCAGATAAATATACGTTCGAATATGCCATTGTTCGTTTGGTACCTAAAGTAGAACGAGAAGAGTTTTTCAATATTGGAGTTATTTTATTCTGTAAACGATTAAAATACTTAGGCGTAAGGTTTCATGTAAACCCATCCAAATTGGCGGCTTTTACCGAAGACCTAGAAGTGCAAGATGTGACGAAATACTTACAGTCGTGGAACTGTATATGTGCGGGGAATTCTTCGGGTGGGGCTATTGCCGAATTCGAACAGTCTGACCGATTTAGATGGTTAGCAGCTTCCCGAAGTACGATTATTCAAAGTTCGAAAACGCACCCAGGTCTATGTGAGGAACCTGAAAAAGAATTACACGACATTTTTGAGAAATACGTAAGGTGATTTGGGCCAATTAATCCAATAATGTAAGGGTAGTACGTACCATTTGGATTAATGCTTTTTTATCCGGTTCCACTTTAGAAACTACCTTTATGCCACTAAATAATGTATAAAGCATGGTGGCTAACGAAATTAAATCTTTTCCTTTTGCATACTGATTTTCATTTTCTCCTTTTTGTAAAAAATCAAGGAAAATGGATTCAATGTTGGACTTGCTTTTTTTAATTATTTCCAATATAACAGGGTCTCCAGGCACAAGTTCGGTAGTGGTATTCACCACAAAACAACCCTTTCGATCTGGGTCAAAGCAGGCTTCTTCAATTCCAAGTTGAAATAAATTCTGAAAGCCTATTTTTACATTCGACTGGGATTTAAAAAATGCACGCATTCCAATGTCGTTGGTTTCAATATAGCGTTTGAATGCGCGATTGAAAAGTTTTTCTTTATCGCCAAATGAAGTATATAAACTAGCCCGGTTTATACCCAATTGGGTCACCAAATCTTGAACGGAAGTAGCCGAATATCCTTGCTTCCAAAACAGATCAACTGCTTTGGTAAGTACTTCTTGTTCATCAAACTGTTTGTTACGTGGCATATCAAATAAAATTACGGGAGCGCGAACACTCCCGCAAAATTAGTTTATTTGGAATTATCGTTCCAAAATATAAGCAATAAATTAATTTAAAATTGGATTTAAATTAATGCCCCCATCAATGTTGTACTCACTCCCGGTAATAAACGAAGCGTCATCTGAGGCTAAGAAACTTACCAAATTGGCAATATCCTCGGGTTGCCCAAATCGTTTTAGTGGTATTCTATTTTGCATCGCTCCTGCAAATTCATTGAGTTGTTCTTCTGGCATCCCTGTTTTGTTAAATATAGGGGTGAAAGTGGGACCTGGGTTTACAGAATTGACACGGATTTTACGGGGGGCTAACTCCGTTGCTGCGGTTCGAGTATACGAGTTCAAGGCCGCTTTAGAAGCCGCGTATATGGCCGTGTTTGGCATGCCTGTATAGGCATTTATGGAAGATAAATTGATGATCGATGCGCCATCATTTAATATTGGTAGAAATTTCTCGATGGTAAAAATGGCCCCTTTAAAATTGGTGCCCATTTGATGGTCAAACATCGCTACCGTAGTTTGTCCTACAGGGGCGGGTTGAAAGATGCCTGCATTTACAAATAGGATGTCTATTTTTCCAAATTTGTTTTCCACTTCAGCTACCAATTTATCAATGGAGTCGAGGTCGTTTACATCCGAAACTATACCGGTTACTCCTAGGTCAATGGCCGCTTGAGATACTCTGCCGTGATCTCTTCCAGTAATAATAACAGTGGCGCCTTCCTCTTTCATTTTGGCTGCCGTTGCATATCCTATTCCGCTGTTTCCTCCGGTAATCACCGCTACTTTGTCGTTTAATTTGTTCATGTTTTTATGTTGTAAATTACTAATTTCTGTTAAGAACGATCGTTCCAGATGCAATGATAGTTGTTTTAGAACGATTGTTCCAAATAAAATCGAATATTTATTTTTCGGACCTGAAAATGACTAATCTTGTTTTCTGGAATTTTCATTATGGTGATAAAGAAAAATAGGTTTGAATATAAAAACACGGTTCTTATCGAACGGGCGGTGGTGGCCCCTCCCTATAAACAGGAATCAATTTTTCAAAACCAAGGTTGTTTTATACATGTAAAAGGAACGGGATCGCAATTGATTTCTGCGGAGGGTACATTTCCGATAAAAGACCAAAATTCGGTGTTGCTAAACGGTGGAACCTATTTTGTGGATATTCTAGAAAGTGCAGAAAGCAAAACTTTTGAAGTGATTGTTTTTCATTTATACCCTGAAATTCTGACGGATATTTATAAAGATGAGTTACCCGAGATATTAAAACGACAACCCCAACCGAATCCTGCCAAAATGGTCGTACAGGATTCGGTTATTTCTCGCTTTATTGATTCTTTAGAATTTTACTTTCAAAATCCAGAGTTGGTGAATGATGATCTTCTGGAGTTGAAGATGAAACAACTCATTTTGCTATTGATTCAAACCAAAAATGCGGATTCCATTTACCAGTTAGTTACCGATTTATTTTCTACCAAAAAGGTACAGTTAAAGAAGGTAGTAGACCAACATGTCTATTCTAATTTAAGCTTGGATGAATGGTCCAAATTGTGCAATTTAAGTCTGACCTCATTTAAAAGGGAGTTTAAAAAAACATTTGGACAACCGCCTTCTCAGTATATTAATGCTCAAAAAATTAGAAAGTCAAAAGAGTTACTGATGATGACGGATTTAACCGTAGCGCAAGTGGCTTTTGGGGTAGGGTATAATGACCCGCTTTACTTCACCCGTATTTTTAACAAAAAGAGGGTATTCCACCTACGGAGTATCGAGATCAACATTGTTTGTAGTATAAAGTCCATATTTCTGGTCTTTTTATCCATTTCAAAAAGCGGAGAGTGGGAGACTTTTGTGGGATTAAACACCAACAACAAAAATTATGAAACGAACACAAAAAATAATAACTGGATTTTTAGGCCTATTTATTTTTCTACTTGGGATGGCTAAATTTTTTAATCCCTTTAAAACCTTTTTCCTTGTTCAATTTGAAAAAAGTGAGTTGCCGTTTCCGGAAATGGCTAATTGGATGGGGCAGTTTAATGAAATAGCAGTCGGATTGGTTTTAATTAGTTTTGTGGTTTTTCCGGATAAATGGCATTCTAAATTACGTTTACCGGTTTTTTACATCGCTAATTCTGTTCTTGCATTTATTTTATTGGTTTCGGTGTACGTGCATATGCATCCGGCTGTCCCTGCGGAAGTATTGCCTATGGCAATTAAACCTCCCGTTCTATCCATAGTGATGCTATTGATGGTGGCTGGTAACATGTATTTGTTCCGAAATCAGGAAAAACGAACCTAGTTAATTCAAGTTACTTCTGGTATTAAGATGAAGCACCTTCCCTATTTGGAGGTGCTTTTTTTTGTTATTCACTTTTTTAAGTGAGATAAAGTTCATGTGTTATCCGTTTCGTTTAGAGGGTTGTGGGTAAATTGTTTTTTTTAATTGAAAAATAATGCAAGATTTTTAAATGTCTTCGTCTTTAATAGGGAAGAGCTTAAAAAGTGAAATTGGTAAATGTCAGGAAAGGAAAACAATAGAAAGTTGAATGCATTTTTTAGGGAAGAGTACGATCGACTCAAATCCTATGTGCATTCCCGAATTTCTGATACAGCTGACCGGGATGCCGAAGATTTGATTCAAGATGTAGCCTTGAAACTGTTTAGCCTATCTGATAGCTCTTCACCGATCGAAAACGTGGCTGGGTTTGTATACCATGCCATTAGAAACAAAATAATTGATACCATGCGTATGCGTAAATTCAGTTCTTCCATTCAGGATGAAAGTGAATTGAAATTGACGGAGTTTGCCGAGTTGTTTTACGGTTCCAGCGATAATCACTATTCGGAGCAAATGAAATCGGCTTTGATTTTGGCTATATCTGAATTAAAGCCCCATTACAAACACGTCATTATTGCCATAGATTTTGAAGGATTCAGCTACAAAGAACTCTCTCAAAAGAATGGGATTGCCGAAGGTACCTTGATGTCACGAAGACATCGGGCTTTGGCTATTTTAAATCAACAACTAAAAAAGATACAGACACTTTAAATACACGAATTATGAATTGCTTTAAACACGCTATTAGAACAAAATCTCCTATTAAGATCATAGGGATGATTATTTTTGGAGCTATTGCTATTACTGGTTTTGCTGCCTTATTTGGCTTTATTACTATGTGGCTATGGAATGCCGTAATGCCCGATATTTTTGGGTTAATTACCATTACTTATTGGCAAGCCGTAGGACTATTAATCTTATTTAAAATCCTTTTTGGAGGATTTGGATCCGGTAAAGGGAAGTCCCATAGAAAAGATAAAATAAAAACGGAAAGAAACGCAAAAAATGATTTTTCTAAATGGGCATTATACGATCAGTTCTGGAAAGAGGAAGGGGATGCTGCTTATCAAGATTATATCCGAAGAACCCAAGAACCTAAGCCGGATGAAAATGCAGCGCAATAACCGGTTGGTAAAGAATTCGGAGCCTATAAATTGGCTCATTTTTAAAACGGATATTAGCACTAAAAACCAGGTTCAGTCTTTGAGCCTGGTTTTAAAAACACACCCAGATACTCTTACATGGACCATTGATTTAGAAGATTGTGATCATGTTTTTAGGATTGCTTCTACCACCCAATTAAAGGAATATCAAGTACTCGATTTACTCCAAAAACATGGCTTTCAAATTGAACCTTTACTGGATTAATGGATATCAAATCAACGGCTAGGTGTATGTTTGATCCATGGAGCATCAAAAGCTTATTCCAGAAGAGGATCAGGAGTTATATGTATTGCAATTAAAAGAGGCATTTAATAAATACGGGACTGTAACAGAGGAAGCTTGGTTGGGAATGCTACCTACCATTCGTTTTCAAAAGATAGCAAAGGGTGATTTTATGGTGCGAATTGGTCAGGTAGCCCGAGATATTCATTTCATTTGTAAAGGGGCTTCCCGAACTTATTTTATTGATACATCAGGAAAAGTATATACTAAAAACTTGTTTTTTGAAGGTGAATTTCCGGCCTCTTTAGTTTCCATTTTAAAGAAGGAACCCTCTTATTTATGTGTGGAAGCACTTGAGAATTCTGATATTATCCATATTAATTTTGATGCATTTATAGCACAAAGTGAAAAGTTTCCAGATTTAAAAAATTTCTATATGCAGTACTTGCAAAAGAACTGGGTAATTACGAATGAACAAAAACAAATTGCTCAAATTACCGAAAATGCGACCGATCGCTATCTACAATTAATTGGTGAAAAACCAGAGTTGCATAAACGAATAGCACAACATCATATTGCGGCACATCTGGGTATTACACCTACGCAACTCAGTCGTATTCGGAAAGATTTAAAATAAGGGAGCATCAACATATGTATATGTTTTTGATTTGAACAAGCTTCATTTTTGCGGTATTCTAACAAAAACCAATCAAATGAAGATGGATTATTTTAAAGATGTACTTGAAAATAAAGGAACCCTGGTACGCCCAAATGAAGGGGAACAATATCTTGTAGGTGAAAATTCGTTTACTTTTAAATTAACGAGTGAGGTAACCAATGACCAACTTGGAGTTTACGAAATCGTTTTAGCCCCAAGAGCCATTGGAGCCAATTTACATTACCATCGTTTTATGGACGAAACCTTTATTGTGCAAAAAGGGATTTTAACCATGCAATTAGGCGATGATATATTTCAAGCAGAACCCGGAACTGTAGCCTATGCTCCCCGGTTTACACCCCATGGTTTTCGGAATGATACCGATCAAGAAGTGAAAGTCATGTTGATTTTTAATCCCTCCTCCAATAGGGAAGGTTTTTTTAGAGGGCTTCAAGAAACGTTGATGGAAGTGCCTATTGACCCTCAGAAATATTTAAAACTGTATCATAAATATGATAGTTTCCCAGTAGATATTTCTAATATGATCCCGGTAAGAAAGGAGGGAGAAGAGCCGATCACTTAAATGGACTGTTTGGAACAATAGCTCTTGTTTTTTCAGTACAAAGTATTCGGTTGATGGATATTGAATGAAGCGCCTTATGCTAAGGAAGGGATGGGAAATGAGAATGAAAAATTTTAGTGGGAAAAAGAGAGGGACTAAGTGAGTCCATCTCTTTTTTAATTACCAATTAGGGAAGTTAAAGTATTTTATTAGAGTGGTTTAGGTAAAAAAATCACATTTTTTTTGAGAAGAATGCAAGGGCTTGATCTAAAGAGGTATAGTAGTTGATGGCATTTATTCCAAACGGAAGCTTTCATTAAATTGGGTACATTACACTAATGTATATGGTAATAAGTTCAAATGATCGAAAAATCATTAATTTTAACCTAAATTAAAGTATTATTGAACTTTTTACTGTACCGATAAAGTCAGTGAATTAAATTTTAAATCCTCTTTTTGTGAAGGGGGATTTTTCTATTCAAAATATTCCAATCACACATTATATGCTAGTACCAGGATATCCAGCTAATGAGGCTGAAAGGCAAAAAGAAGTAGAGAAGTATCAAATACTGGATACACTACCTATCGAAAATTACGATTCTATTACCGCATTAATGGCCTATGTTTTTGGGTCTCCTATTTCGTTAGTTTCTATTTTGGATCGGGAACGTAATTTTTTGAAGTCTCATCATGGTGTTCCCTTTAATGAAGATCCTCGCGATCGTTCTTTTTGTGGACATACCATTATGCAAGAAGGAGAGATCATGATTATCCCGGATGCTTCTAAAGATGATCGTTTTGCAGATAACCCATTAGTGACCGAGATGGGGGTGCGTTTTTATGCCGGATCTCCTTTAATTAATGATAAAGGTTTCAAAATTGGTGCCTTATGTGTTTTTGATGTGGAGCCCAAGGAAATTTCGGAATACCAAGTGCAAGCTTTGGTGAACATGGCCCAGCAAGTAATGATTGTAATGGAAAGTCATTTTCAGAACCATTTACTGCAAAAAGCACAAAAGGAATTGGTACAGCGTAATGAAAATTTGAAAAAATTTGCGAATATAGTTTCTCATGATTTGAAATCACCTATATCAGGAATTACCAATATTGCCAATATATTAGAAACCAATCTAAAAGATAAAGTGGATGAGGAAACCAATGATTGGCTTGGCTTAATCCAAAAATCTTGTTTTTCTATTGCCAGTTATATTGATGGAATTTTAAGTTTCTATCAAAGTGAGGAATTGTTAAATAGCAACCGGGAAACCGTTGTGCTGGAAGGCTTATTTAAAGAACTTAAATATGCATGCACCATCGAAAAGGATATTCATATTTCCATAGATAGTACTCTTAAAGAATTACGCGTAAATAGAGGGGCACTAATGCAAATTTTAATGAACTTGGTGACCAACGCAGTAAAGTACAATTCAAGTACCCAAAGAAATATTGTACTATCCATTCAGGAAATTGAAGGCAAGTACATTTTTGAAGTGAAAGACAATGGAGATGGAATTAATGAATTAGAAGCGAAATCTATTTTCGAGCTTTTTGAAACGACTAGCAATACGGATTGTAACGGTGAAATGGGCACGGGTATCGGACTTTCAATTGTAAAGAAACTATTAGAAAAATTGGATGGATCGATTTCCTATGTGACCAAACCCGGGCAAGGATCTACTTTTACGTTTAGTTTACCGGTGTAAATCGGGGCGAATGGGAAATTTTTATAAACTAAAAAGGTGCTTCTATGAAGGATGTTTTTAATAAAATACATCCTATTTCGGAGGAGATTTTAGCGGATTATTTATCTTATTGGAGGCCACTTAAAGTAGCTAAAAATACCATTATGACCTGGGAAGGGGATACGGAGAAATACATGTATTTCGTTCTGAAAGGAATTCAGAAATCATATTATTCAGATGGGAATAAACAACATGTAATTGCATTTGCTTATGCACCTTCTTTTAGTGGTATTCCAGAATCATTTTTCACTCAACAACCCTCTAAGTATTTTTTGGAGACGGTAACCGATTGTGAGTTTATCCGGATTTCATTCGTAAATCACCAGAAAATGATGCAAAAGCATCGCGAAATTGAGACTTTATTTCGAAAAGCGACCGAGCGGTTATTAATCGGGGTGTTGGAGCGTCAACACGAACTGTTGGCTTTTGACATGGAAACTCGTTTTAAAACCTTTGTGAAACGGAGTCCGCATTTGTTACAAATGGTGTCTCAAAAAGACATCGCTTCCTATTTGAAAATTAATCCGACCAACTTTAGTAAACTCATTAATTCTATTAAAATTTAAAGATGTTGGTCTAAACCAAGATTGTAAACCTAGGAGTAAGAGACCTTTGTTTCAAATATTGAAATGAAACAAATAAGTATTCTTACAATTCTTACAATCATGAGTTTAACCAGTAAATCACAAAAATGGGTAGATCACAATCTGTACCCATTTAGGTCCCATTTTATCGTCTTGAATCAGGGCCAAATGCATTATGTAGATGAAGGAAACGGGGAGATCCTTCTATTTGTACATGGAACCCCGACTTGGTCCTTTTTATACCGGGGTTTCATAACTGAATTATCAAAATCTTATAGGTGTATTGCCATGGATCATTTAGGTTTTGGCTTATCCGATAAACCATTAAGTTTTGATGGGAAACCCGAAAGCCATTCGCAAAATTTACTCGAGTTTATAGCTAAAATGGGACTGACCAATATTACCTTAGTGGTCCATGATTTTGGTGGTCCCATTGGATTAGGTGCAGCCATTCAAAACCATGAAAACATCAAACAAGTGGTGCTTTTCAATTCTTGGTTATGGGAAACAAAGAATAATCCCGAGGCACAAAAAGTGAACAAGATATTACATAGCTCCTTGGGTAAGTTCTTGTATTTAAGGATGAATTTCTCACCCAAAGTACTGCTCAAAAAAGGATTTTATGACCCGAGTAATTTGTCTAAACATGTGCACCAACACTACCTTAAGCCATTTCCAACTAAGGAGAGTAGGTTTGGGTTATTGAATCTTGGTAAGTCGCTCGTAGGTAGTTCTAATTGGTATCAAGAACAATGGGAGAAACTGGATGTTTTGGAGTCCAAACCATGGTTAATAATTTGGGGGGAAAAAGATGCGTTCATTACTCCAGAGTACTTGGAGAAATGGATGCATCGGTTACCCCAGGCACATGTATATAAATTACCCTGCGGCCATTTTGTACAAGAAG
>CAJXZP010000011.1 GCA_913062955.1 uncultured Flavobacteriales bacterium
GATACCTCAGGGACTCAGGTTTTAAATGAGCCAAATGTAAACTCACCAATATTTGGATTAACACCATTTAATGTGACATTCGATGCATTGAATGTTGATCCAAACGATACCATTACTTGGTATCACCATTGGGAGCAACAACCAACAAGCTCTACCACGATTAATAACAGTGGGGCATCTACGGTGAACTGGAATTATATTTTACCAAATATGGATAAGAATGGGAATCCAATCCTAGGTACTCTACCTTATGTAAACCAATTGGTAGTGACCAATGAGTTTGGATGTAGTGATACGGCACATGTCGCTATTTACAGTGTAGCCTCAGAGCAGTTCTATAACATCTTTACACCAAATGAGGATGGAATGAATGAAGTGTTTACTGTTCCGGTATTTGGATTAACAGATTACAAAGTGGAGATCTTTAATCGCTGGGGAAGACTAATCTACGAATGGACCGAGCCAAGTGGTGGATGGAATGGCGAAGGTCAACCGGATGGTGTTTATTTCTATGTGGTAACAGGAAAGAACAACGATGTAACCAAATCGGAATACAAAAGACAAGGAACAGTTACACTTATCGGATCAAGCCAATAAGATCTAAGTAGCATATTTATTTTGACTATTTAATAAAAAGAGTGGGGAAGAAAACTTCCCGGCTCTTTTTTATTATCCATTATTTTTAGAAACAAAAAAACCAGCTTCGAGGTGGTCGAAACTGGTTTCAGTTTTTTGTTGGTGGTTAGACCTTCAAACGGTGGTTAGTGTTGTAAGTGGTTAGCAGTTCAGTCGTTTTTCAATGACTTAGTTTGCTAGGTGGTGATAGTTAGTGAGAGAATCATCTTTAAAACTTTCCCCTTTTTTCTTGAAACAAATATGAGTCAGGAATATCATTTGTTTTTACAATATTGATTCAATGGCTTTAAAAAAAGGAGTTTGTTTTAGAAATTGAGTCAATACCTTTAGGTGGATAGGTTTGAAGTATTGCGTAATGATCGTTAGTGAAATTTAATTTTATGAATGGTGTTGGGGTCAATAGTATGAGGACAAAAAAAGCCGCTATATTTCTATAGCGACTTCTCAAAAATAGGATGATTTAATTACAAATTCCCGTAGGTTGCACTGTAATATAACATTTGTTGTTCAAAAGAATTAGCATACTCAATTTCAAATCCAATAATTTTATCGCTTTCCAATACAGGGATAATAATTGGGTTTACAAAACCAGAAAATGCAGGGACGTTTAGTTTAGTCGAACGTGCCAATACTTCCTTGTGTAATTCAGTATCCACTTGTACACCATAATTTTCTACTAAAGCTTTACCTGCCTCATAATCACCTTCCGATTTGATTCGTTGAATCTCACGTAATAAATCACCAAAAATTACTTGTAATGCTTTGTAGTCGTTAATCACGAAATACGTATTTCCTTCTTTCACTACTTTTTCAATGACACTTTTAGATGCACCTTGCTCAAACGCCCATGAAGCCACCAACTGACGATTTCTCATGTGTGCTTCTTCTAGAACTTCTCCTTCTTTTAATCTTCTTAACTGAACCATCATTCCGTTACGGATATACGAATCGTATTCCGCCATACCCACTTCAATAGTTGGCATAAGGTTAATTTCAATCAACTTGTCATTCATTAAGTAGAATAAGGCAACCAAATCTGCTCTGGCTTCTTCTAAAGTAGAAGAGTAGTTTTTTAAAGTCTCCTTTGGAGTACCTACCCCTTCATTAATTTGCCCGGAGGCATGACCTACAACTTCATGTAAAGCTGTATGTAATTTACCCCCTAAGGCTCCATAAGCTTTTGCTCTTTCAATTTCTTCCGGAGAATATCCAAAAGCTTCAATGTATGAACTCCCACTTGAATGATCGTAAGCACCAATAATATTACCTAAACTAACGGATTTAGAACCATGTGTAGATCTAATCCAGTTGGCGTTTGGTAAATTCACTCCAATTGGAGTAGAAGGAGAAGAATCTCCTGATTCACCAGCAACGGAAACTACTTTATAGGTTACTCCCGTTACTTTTTTCTTTTTGTGTTCATCCATAATAGATGAATTATCCTCAAACCATTGTACGTTCTCCGCAACAACGGCCATTTGTTTAGATGCATCAAAATCCTTGATTTGAACAACAGTCTCGTAAGACCCTTTGTATCCTAATGGATCGTTATATACTTCAATAAAACTATTGATGTAATCAATATCTCCTTCAGTAGCTCCACACCAGGCAATGTTATAGGCATCCCAAGTTTTTAAATCTCCCGTTTGGTAGTATTCAATTAGTAATTTTAAAGCATCCGCTTGTTCTTGATTCTCCGCAACCAAAGACGCTTTTTCTAACCAACCTATAGTTTTGCTAATGGCAGCACCATACATTCCGTCTGCTTTCCAAGAAACTTCCGTAATACCTCCATTTTCACCACGGACCAATTTAGTATTCAATCCATAAGAAATAGGTTCTTTGTCATTGGTATCAATGATAGACTTATAATATGCTTCCGCTTCTGCCTGGGTAATATCTGGATCGTAAAAATTGATGGCTGAGTTTAATACTAAATCCGTATTAGAATCTAAGTTTACTTTTTTAGCATCCTTAGTTGAATCAAAAATTGCGGTTAGCACTTCATTACTAAGTTCAGTACCTGTAGCGGTCATCAAAGATTGAAAGTAATCTTGAGTAAACTCAGGAGTAAACTTGTAATTTGCATAATGATGATGAATACCATTGGAGAACCATACACGTTTGGTATAGGTCATAAATTTTTCCCATTCCGGAGAAGTTTTGTCCCCATCATAGTTTTTTACGATATTTTCAATTCCTTTTCGGATGGTTAAGTTATGACGGTAATTTTGATCCCAAATAATATCTCTACCTTCATAGCCCGCCTGGGTTAAATAATATACATATTCTTGTTGTTTAAGCGATAATTGATCCCAACCTGGAATTTGATATTTCAAAATTCGTAGATCTGCAAAATCCTCAACAATCCATTCAAAATTATCGACTTCTTTTGTCATTTCTTGCTCTTGTTTGGCAGGAGATTCGGCTGCTTTATCCGTGGCACATGCGCTCATGATAATAGCAGCTACTGCAGCTCCCATAAAAGTTTTAGTTCTCATTATGTAGTTGAATTTTTATTATGTCCCAAATGTAATACACGCAACGGTATAAACATAAGATACATGGATCGAAGGTAAGTACGCTTTATTTGAAATCAGAATCAGGGTGTTCTTCTGATTTATTGCCTGCGGTTAGGGATAGAGTTGAATGGGTCGATTTAATCCCAGGGTTAAGGGACGGATGAGTTTTGGGCCTGGAAACAATTAGAACGTACTAAAGATCAGATAAAATTGTAGTCTAAAAGAAAATGAATGCGTTTGATCCTTTGGGACCTTTGCATTTACCAGGAATCTTCTTCGGCATCTAAAAACATTAACGCTTCTGAAATTTCCCCTATTGATTTTTCATCTTTCATTTTATAGGCAATTTTTTGTCCTTTTAAATAAGTGGAAATTGCTTTGTCGCGTTTTTTATTGTTTTCATACATTTTTCCCAGCTTGGAATACGCTTGTGAATAATTTGGGTCGAAAGAAATAAGTCGTTCAATAATTTGAATGGCTTTTTGACGATTACCGGCCATTTGATTTTCTACGGCTGCTGCAAAAGCCAAATAAGAATCTTTAGGACTCTTTACATGCATGGTGTTAATTAGTTCTAGTCTGCTTTGTTCCATTGTTTAGGTTTGATTGATTTGTATCAAAATTACCTTATTTGAATTTCGAAAAGAGACCAAAACAGCCTTTTTAGGTTTTTCTTATTAACATCACTTTATTCATTTCTTTTGCTTGGTTAAACTAGTTTTTACCTTGTTTTTCAAATAGTTGTACTACTTTTTTGAAAATATCAAAGTACAAGGTAACCATCATAATTAGGCTCATTAACCAGATAATTCCTATGTTATACCAAAAGGTTTCAATTTTGTTTCCAAACAAGTATTTAGTAGAGGCATAAAAATGAGATCGTATCCCTTTGGCATCCCGAAACACAGGATCAACCATGGGAACGAGTTTTTCATCTACCACAATGACCTTATCAAACTTGTTGTTTAATCGCACCATATCACTGACGGATTGATTCACGTATTTCTCCTTTAAAGTATTGAAGGTGACGTTATCTTCTAGTTCTTTTTCTATGCTGTAAATCACTTGGTCCCGAGCTTTTGAGGCAATAATAAATTCCTTATTCAAATGCTTTTTGAATTGTACTAAATACAATTGCATTTTAGCGATCCGGGCTCGTGTTAAGGTGAGGTGCGATAATTTTGAGCTAAACTGGTAGGATGGGAAGTCAATATCGGCATGATTAGTACTCAACTCATTTTGAATAATCTGAGCTAAATGATCCACCTTTTCTTTTGAGTTTTCATCATAAAGATGAATGTCTAAATACTGAAGTTCGGCCTCGAGTTCAGTGACCCAATAGGATTTTAGAAAACCAATATGACTAATTTCGTGATCTACCGGGAAAAGCTTCTGTTCTAATGGGTTGTGCTTGAACTGGTTTACCATTAAGGCTTCATATGACCATCGAGAAGCCATAATTTCGCCAATTATGGGAACCACAATCCGGGAACCAACCGTTGGATTCAGTTTGTCAAAGCTTACAATAACGCCACTAAATATTAATTGAGGGATGATCATAAACGGAATAAGAATGTAAATGGCTACCGCAGACTTGAAACTATTTGAAATATTAAGTCCAACCATATTGGCAAAGAAACTAGTAGAGAACATAACCAGCCAGTATCGGATATTCATATCCTCGATTTCTAAGATATTATTACCAATCCAAATGAATAGAAAAGTTTGAATAGCTGAAATAATTAGAAGAATGACAAACTTGGAAAATAGGTAACTTCCTTTACTCAGGTTCAAGAATTTTTCACGCTTCAGAAGTTTGCGATCTTTAAATATTTCCTCCGCACTTACCGTCATCCCAATAAAAAGAGCCACCACTACGGACATGAAAATGTATGCCGGAATGTTCTCATTAAAAAAGAACGTATAGGGTTGTTGGCCATGTCGGGTCCAAGCAGAATAGCGAACAAAATAGGCAATGAAAAAAGCCAATGCGGGTGCCTCTATCAAGTTGATAAACAAGTATTGCTTATTACTTGTTTTGGATAATAAATCTCGAGTCAGAAAAATTTTGAATTGATTTAGCTTGTTGGGGGTAGAGAGCTGATTAGTTGGTTTATTCTCTTTGGTTACTTGCGGGTTCCGAACGTTTTCTGGTTCGTTTTTCTTGTGTTTTTTGAACCACTCTTGAGGGGCAGTTTTCCTACGGTCTGTTCGTTTACCATATTCATTGACAACCTTTTGGTCTATGATGTCAAAAATTAATTCGGAGTTGACATTTCCGCAAGTAGCACATTCATTTTCATCTGCATCTAGATGATGTGCGTGGGCTTTGAAATAGGATATGCTCTCAATGGGCTCCCCATAATAAATCGTATACCCCCCATTATCCAACAACAATAAACGATCAAAAAGTTTGAAAATGTAGGAGGACGGCTGATGAATAACAATGAAAATGAGTTTCCCTTTTAAAGCCAACTCTTTCATCAAATCCATGATTTTTTCGGAATCTCTAGAAGATAAACCGGATGTGGGTTCATCTACATACAAAACGGAAGGTTCTCTAATTAGCTCCAAGGCAATGTTTAGTCTTTTTCGTTGCCCCCCTGAAATAACCTTCTCTATAGGGTTACCTACCTTTAAATCTTTTGCTCGGTATAGGCCTAAAGAGTGTAAAATGGTATGAACTTTTTGCTTTAATTGTTCATCCGATAGATTCGCAAAACTAAGTTTCGCACTAAAAAATAAATTTTGGTATACCGTTAATTCTTCAATTAATAAATCATCTTGTGATACAAATCCAATAACTCCTTGGAGCTGGTCTTTGTCTTTATGGATATCGTATCCGTTTAAAGTAATATTTCCTGTGGTTGGAATATAGTTTCCATTCAAAACGTTGAGCATGGTGGATTTTCCCGATCCACTACCTCCCATAATCCCGACTAATCTACCCGTTCGTTCTTTAAAACTGAATTCATGTAATCCGGTATCACCAGATGGAAAATTATAGGATACATTGTGTGCTTGGATGACTAGTTTTTCAGGCGCAGCATCATTTACAAAAACAGCTAAGATATCACTGAAATAAACGGGACTCATTTTATTTCCTCGCAGGGCAGAGCCGCTGTTAAATATATAGGTGCGTTCTGGAGTAACTGCGGTGCTATTTAAAAATAAGCTATCATTACCAACGTATCGGAATACGTACATATTGATATCTTTTATTTGAAGAACAGCTAAGGTGCCATCAAAATTGGCACCTGAAATATATTTGGCTTTCTTAAAATCTCGGTTTTTTTCTTTAGATACAATCATTAATTGATCTAAATCGGGGCAATAGGTTTTCGTAATTTGAGCAAATTTTACCGCGTTTATGAAATTCTCTTCCTTAATGCTAAATGTTTTACTTAGAATAAGTACAAATTCAGATTCATGGGCTGAAATGTTTCCATCGGCATAAATGTATTCTAACAATCTAAATAGAACGATGAACTTTTGAACTCGTGTCAGATTACTGTTAATGCTCTCGCAAATACCTCTAACATTCTCTGGGTTCAGTGCTTCTTCGTAACTAGATTTCCCCGAATGAAACTCCTCCAAGTATTCGTCATACATGTTTAGGAAAATATCCACCCTTTTTTTACGAAGTTCAGAGTTGAGTGAGTGCTTAATAATTTCCCTGCTTTCTCGAGTAATATCTGCAGTATTAGACGCTAATGCAAATAGTTGCATCAGTGCCCTAAGTATTTCTTCACTCATCGATGGCGGTTTTTGATCGTTTAATAGGTAGGGGCAATTTATATATTTTTTATGGTCCCATCCGCTTTGACCACGTAACAAGTTAGGCCATTTGTAAACACCTCCGGTTTGGTTATTGAATTGCCCATTAACATCCTTGCACACTCTTGAATTCCTTCTGGTATGGACGGATGTGCATGAATCAATTCGGCTAAAACGCGTACACTTTTTTTCATGGATATTAATAAAGCAATGGCTTCTATGGTACTCGAAGCATGGGTGCCTAAAACCCGCATACCCAAAATCGTCATCTCGTCATCATCGGTAACAATGAGCTTTATAAATCCTTCTTTTTGTCGCATTGCAATCGCTCGGTTTATATAATCATAACTCAGTTTGGCTACTTTATAAGAGAGACCTCTTTTTTTAGCTTGGGTTTCATTTAGACCTACCGAAGCTACTTCCGGATTTAGGAACATAATGGTAGAAATATTATCGTAGTTTAGAGTTGGCGGGTCCGGGTTAAACATCAATTCCACAGCATGACGCCCTTCTAATTCAGCAATGTTAACCAACGCAATGTCGGCCGTAAAATCGCCTACCGCATAAATGTTTGGTATACTGGTTTGAGTTTCTGTATCGATACAATAGCCCGCTTTGTTTAATTCCATTCCAATTTCTTTCAGACCTAAGTTTTCAAAATTGGGTACACGACCAACGGAGATCAAGGCCTTTTCAACAAATCGAATTTCTTTTGTTCCGTCATCAAAGGCGAGTGTGTATTTTACTTTACCATCCTCAATAACCATACTTTCTAAACGGGCTTGCTTATGAATATGGACCCCTTTTTTTGTTAGGTTGGTAGCTACCATTCCTGAAATATCTGGATCTTCAAAAGGAAGAATTTGGGGTGCTTTATCAATAAGAAATACTTTCGTTCTTTCAAAGTTAGAAAAGATGGTGGCAAATTCGCACCCAATTACACCCGCACCTAAAATAACAATACTTTCGGGGTATTGGTCCATACTTAAGACCCCATCACTCGTATAAATTATTTTCTCATCGATGGGGATTTCGGGTAGATATCTAGGACGACTACCAATAGCCAAAATGGTGTGATCTGCTTTAATATTCAGTACCGGTTCATCGTCTGAAATAATTTTTATTTCCGTAGAAGAAACCATCGAAGCCGAGCCCTTGTAAAAATCTAATTGCTTACTGTTTACAAAATAATCAATTTGTGATTTTAATTGTTGAAACCTTTCATTAACCGCATTTCTTGTTTCATGGACCACGGCCGAGTAACTCAGGTGGGAATCATATACATAATAACCAAATTTGGAAGATTTCATCGTTTGGTAATTTTGAGAAAGTTCCCACATCGTTTTAGAAGATAATGCGCCATTAAAAATTCCTGCACCTCCTATTTTTTTTCGTTCAATTAAACAGACCTTCTTTCCAAAATCAATAGCGCGCATAGCTGCGGCAAATCCAGAAGGTCCGGCTCCGATGATACATAAATCGTAATGTTTCAAGGTATTATGGTGTTGGTTTAGTTCACTAAATTAAAAGGTATTCGAAGAAAACCTAATGTTGAACGGTAAAATTTATTCAATTGTAATTATAGTTCCACGAAATTATTATTTTCGTGTGGTATCCATAAGTTGTGTATTATGGTGAAAAACATCAAATTAAAGATTTAAAGATGAAGATAAAATCCGGATTAATAGGTGCCGTTATAGGAACCACCCTAATGGTTTCATGTGGTTCTGAACCCCAAGAAAAAGTGGCCGATACAAAGGAGGTAGAGGAAGTAGTTCAAGAGGTGGAAGAAACCGAATATTTTGTATTACCCTCCACCGTTCAAATTGGAGATTTATTTAGAAACTCAGGTCTAACGTACGTTAATGGATATACGTTAGATCCAGCTAAATCATCGACTTACAATACCACCTTCGATAAGTATTTTGCATTTGGTGCTTATTGGACGGATATGACGTATTGTGCCTTGAATGGACAAAGTCAGGAGGCTAGAAAATACTTGAAGGTGATCAAGGAGGTTTCTACCGATTTGGGTGCTGGTGAGGTATTTAATGATGAAGATTTATTAAATCGTTTCGATAGAAATTTGGATAATAGCGATTCAATATTGTCTATTTTAATTGAAATTGATGAAAGAACGGACGCCTATGTGGATGATAATGATCAGGATGAATTTGCCTTGGTTGCCTTTGTAGGGGGATGGGTTGAAGGAATGTACCTGGGTGTTTCTACCACAACTTACGAAACACATTCGGAATTAACTGGGAAAATAATTGAGCAAATGGTTATTTTGGATCAGTTAGTTATTGGAATGACAAAGTATGAAGGTTCCAGTAAAAGAGTAGATCAAGTACTGGTTTCATTGAAAGACCTACAAAAATTTTTCAATGAAATTCCAGCTATAGCGGATATGGAAGGTCGTATTTCGGAGGTGAAAATCCCTTCTGCGGATATGCAGGTATTGGGGAATAAAATACTTGAATTAAGAGCTCTAATTGTTCAATAATAGAATGCCATTAAAAACATTAAAGATGAAAATTAAAATCCTATCTGTACTTATACTAGTGTTTACATTAGGCGTGTCTTTTTCCACTTCGGCCCAAGAGGAGGGTGGTGACTTTTGGAACGAGAATGATGGAAAAACGCCATCAGAAACACCCAAACAAGAAAATAAACCTAAAGGAGCTACGGCTACCGTTAAACCCGTTAGTAATAGTTGTTCAAATAGAAATGAATTACGAGAAGAGGTGCGTTTATTAATTAGACCATACCGTTATAACTTGGCTAAAACATCTACCATTAGTTACAAAAGATACCCTCAAAAAATGAAGGTACTTGTTCCTATTTACAATGATCAAGAGCATCGGATTATTTTTAGTACAAGGGGTTTGCCTCAAGATATTTTAATTACGGTATACGATAAAGCTTCCACAGAAAAGAAACGGAAAGCATTGTTTACATCGACTCCTGGTGAGGTGATAAGTACTTTTGAATTACCAGCGGATTATAAAGAGTCTTATTTATTTGTGGAGTATGCAATTCCTGCTTCAGAAGCCGAGGACAGATCTACTACTGTAAGAGGTTGTGTGGTGATGATGATGGGGTATTTGTTTTTACCTCCAGGGGATGCAGAAGAAACAATTACATCAGAGTAAAAAATAATTACGTACAGAAAAGCAGCTTTTTAGCTGCTTTTTTTTTGGTTATTTTAACGGAAGAGAATCTATTTCATTTTGTAATATTTCAAAATATTGACCAAGATGATAACCGTCTACAAAGGAGTGATGAACCTCTACAGAAATAGGCATTAACAGGTGATCCCCTTGCTTAAAGTATTTACCAAATACAATTCTCGGAATGCTGTCTTCTGTTTCCAACCTACGAGCGTGTTGAAACGAGGTGAATGATATCCAAGGAATAACGGAGTAGAAAATCATATTTGCATCTCCATTACGGGGAGTGAAATCGGGGTTCGCTTTTAATTCCGTGATGGCTTGTTCTCCATATTGATGGAATTCAGCCACTTCGGAGGTAGGCTTGAAATAACAAAAGGCAAATGATTTGTTTTCTAATAAAATGGTGCAACCTGCTTGTGTTCTTTCATAGAGTCGAACCTGATCCTTTACCAATCGGTATCTGAAATTTGGAATTTGTGAAATTGTTTTTTGAGATAAAAACAAGGACATGATTAGAAATTGGAAATTGTTTTCTTTACAATACTGACGTAACCGACTGACGTCCACATTTGCAGTAATGTTGTAAAATGGGACCTCAAATGTTTTAAAAAACTCGAAGGTAGATTTACGGTCCCAGTTCTCTGGTTGTTCAATAGTATATTTCTCCATATTGGTGTTTTCAAGTGTGCAAATTTAAGGGCTGGGTAGAGTATACCAATTGAATTTTTGTATGTTCGTGTGAAATATTAAGTCTATGAAAAAAATTATCGGTCTTGCGCTATTATTTGTGGTCTATTTTACCTCATGTACGCTGCAACCTTCAGAGGTAGAGGAAGGTAATTCTATAGCGAAGGAAATGGTGATTAGTGAGCTATTTCTACAGCAAGAGAGTTGGAATAATGGAGATATTGACGCGTTTATGAACGGGTATTGGAAGCACGATAGTTTAATGTTTGTGAGTGGAGATCGTATTTCTTATGGATGGCAAAAGGTAACCGATAATTACAAACGAAAGTATAGCTCCAAGGAATTGATGGGAGAACTGACCTTTAAAATAGAAAAAGTGGATGTTCTAGCTAATGATGCCGTAATTGTAATTGGCCAATGGGATATTAAAAATGAGGCATCCGAATTTGGAGGGAAGTTTAGCTTGTTATGGCGAAAAATAAACGGAGAATGGAAGATTGTTATCGACCATACCTCCTAATATTTTTTATAAACGAGCATTGACTCTATTAATACTCATTTTACGTTTGCGTTCAAACCATTTTTTTCCAAAAAGGATGTTCATGGTTTTGTCAAATGGCATGGTAAACCCCATGAAAATCGCTCCTTTAAATAAGGTTAAAGGATTTCTAGCTAACATTCTGTAAGAAACAGAAATACCACCGTTTAGATAGGTATTATAGTGCCAGTAGCCACTTGGCATAAATATACCATCACCCGCTTCTTGAATTATTTCATACCCTTGTGCCTTTTTTAGCCCCGGCCATTTTTCCAAATCAACATTATCCAAATCAGCTAAAGAATGGGTGTTAAAAGGGACCTGATACAAAAACTTACTTTGATCCGGAGGAAATAGAACTACTCTTTTACGCCCATAAATTTGGGTAAGTAGTACGTTCGAATTATCCACATCATAGTGCAAGCGTACCCCCGTATCTTTACCGCCTAAAAACATAAAACCAAAGGTTTTCATTAATCCCCTGTTAATGAATTTCGGACACGAAAAGTCTTTTTTAAGCATAGGGAAATGTTTGTACAAATCGTATCTAAACATTCGTATACTTGTCGGCTCGTCTTTGGTAATTAAATCCAAAAACTCTTTAAATGGCATTTTAAAATCGGGATTAACCGTAGTAGAATACGTATGGCTGATGTTGTTATCATCAAATACACCGACTTTTATATCCCCCATTTCTTGCTTAAACCAATCCATAGTCCACTTTTCACCTGCAGGTTGTAGATTAGCTAATCCTTTTAATAGAACTGGCTTTTGTGGAATTAAATATTTCTTACGGAAATCTTCAATACTTAGTTCACTTGCGTTTTCAACCGCACAAGTTAGATTTAAGTTTAATTTCATACCTCTTTCAAACAAATTTATATTTCAGAATAAATGGATGGAAATTCGTCCAATTTTTCGGAAGCGAAATTACATGGAAAAGGAATACCAAACATCATTATTTGTGGTGAATTGTGAGTACTATTCACATAGTTTTTAACCAAAAATGCCGCCTTCTTGAAGAAGGAAGCATTTTATAAGGGTAATTGCGTCTTTTATTTATTAATGAAGAAAAATTGTTCGTCTTTAGCGTCAATAGAAATGGCGGATCCCGAATGAATTTCGCCCAATAAAATGCTCTTGGAGAGTTGATTTAGTATCTCTCTTTGAATAACCCTTTTTACGGGTCTCGCTCCAAATTGGGGATCAAAGCCTTGGGAGGATAATAGTTTTATTGCCGCATCGGTAGCCGATATTTTTACATCTTGCTTAGCCAATGTTTTTCTTACGCTCTCAAATTGTAAACGAACAACTTCCGTGATATTTGACTCATTAAGAGGTAAGAACATGACGGTTTCATCAATACGGTTTAGGAATTCTGGTTTTAACGTTTTTTTCAGTATTTCCATCAACTTAATATGGGTAAATTTCACTATGGTTTCCGGGATTTCTTCGGTATACCCCGAAAACTCTTCCCTTATGGTATCTGAACCAATATTAGAGGTCATAATAATGATGGTGTTTTTAAAGTTGGCCACACGTCCTTTATTATCTGTTAACCTACCATCGTCCAATACTTGAAGCAAGGTGTTGAACACGTCTGGATGTGCTTTCTCTATTTCATCTAATAAAACCACTGAATATGGTTTTCTTCGTACCGCTTCCGTAAGTTGACCTCCTTCATCGTAACCTACGTATCCCGGAGGGGCTCCAACCAAACGGGAAACGGAATGACGCTCTTGATACTCACTCATATCAATTCGTGTGATAGCATTTTCATTATCGAATAAAAATTCAGCTAAGGCTTTGGCTAATTCCGTTTTACCTACTCCCGTTGTACCCAAAAAGAGGAATGATCCTATTGGGCGGTCTTGATCTTGTAGTCCAGCTCTAGATCGTCTTACGGCATCACTTACCGCTCCTATTGCCTCTTCCTGTCCAACCACTCGTTTGTGGAGTTCGTTTTCTAAATTAAGGAGTTTTTCACGTTCGCTCTGTAGCATTTTACTCACGGGTATACCGCTCCATTTGGCTACTACTTCGGCAATATCTTCGGAATCTACCTCTTCTTTTATGAGTACAGATCCCTTTTCTTTAAGTGCATTAAACTTTTCCCCAAAGGATTTTAGTTGTTCTTCCGCCTCCACCAGTTTTCCGTATCGGATTTCTGCAACCAGTGCAAAGTTTCCATCTCTTTCTGCTTTTGTAGCATCTAGTTTTAGTTGTTCCATTTGTTCCTTGGTATTTTGAATACCCGAAACCACCTCTTTTTCACCTTGCCATTGGGCTTTCAATGCATTTCTAGAATCACTAATGTCGGCTATTTCTTTATTAAGACGTTTTAATTTTAGGGTGTCCTTTTCTCTCTTAATAGCTTCCCTTTCAATTTCTAATTGTCGAATTTTCCGTTCGAGTTCATCTAGTTCAGCGGGCATGGAATTCATTTCCATGCGCATTTTGGCCGAGGCTTCATCTATTAAATCAATGGCTTTATCGGGAAGAAATCGATCGGTAATATAGCGTTGAGATAATTCGACCGCTGCAATAATTGCTTCATCTTTAATTCGGACCTTATGGTGGCTTTCATATTTCTCCTTAATACCGCGAAGTATAGAGATCGCATCTTCATCTGAGGGTTCATTAACAAGTATTTTCTGAAACCGTCTTTCCAAGGCTTTGTCCTTCTCAAAGAATTTCTGATACTCTTCTAGAGTGGTGGCACCAATAGCTTTTAATTCTCCACGAGCCAAGGCGGGTTTCAAAATATTTGCAGCATCCATAGCACCTTCACCTTTACCGGCACCCACTAGGGTATGGATCTCGTCAATAAACAAGACGATTTCGCCATTGGCTGAGGTAACTTCTTTGATCACTGATTTGAGGCGTTCTTCGAACTCTCCTTTAAATTTCGCTCCAGCTATCAAAGCTCCCATGTCTAAAGAATAAATGATTTTGCTTTTTAGGTTTTCTGGTACATCACCATCAATAATTCGATGGGCAATTCCTTCGGCTATGGCCGTTTTCCCAACCCCAGGTTCTCCAATGAGAATGGGATTATTTTTTGTTCTTCTGGACAATATTTGAAGAACTCTTCTAATTTCTTCATCTCGGCCAATTACCGGGTCTAACTTACCATCCTTAGCTAACTGATTAAGATTTATAGCGTACTTGGATAAAGACTGGTAATTTGCTTCTGCATTTTGGCTGCTTACCTTTTCTCCTTTTCTTAATTCTGAAATGGCGGTGGCTAAATCTTTTTCATTTAATCCACTATCTTTCAACATACGAGAAATTTGATCATTACCTGCAAGTAAACCATAGAGAATGTGTTCAATAGAGGTGAACTCATCTCCCATTTTTGATGATTTCTTTTCAGCGGAAGCCAGTGCCTTTGAGGCGTCATTGGAAAGGTAGGTTTTTCCGCCATCTACTTTAGGATAAGAATTGAGGATACTATCAACAGCCATTTGGAAGTGATTAAAATTTACCCCTAGTTTCTTTAACAGGAATGGGATCACATTTTCATCTACTTGAAGAATTGCCTTTAATAAATGCCCTGTTTCAATGGCTTGATTTCCAATTGACAAGGTGATGTTTTGAGCAAATTGTGCGGCTTCTTGGGACTTTATGGTGAATTTATCGAAGTTCATATTTCTTTTTTATTAGGATTTGATTGCACATGGTCAATTATTAATCCAACTAAAAAAAAAGGGTATACTAGGAAGATATGGCATTCAATAGCTTATAAATCAGAATTTATGTCGTGTTTTAGTAAATAAGGTATGTAATAATGGCGTGAACGGAGCGGAAAATAAATCAAAAAAAAAGCCTATCAGAAAACTGATAGGCTTCAATTAAGAATTTAATTTCTTAGTGACCACATTTGTGCTCACCGTTTTGGTCTTCACCACATTTGTGTGCTTCGGTGGAGTCAGCGTCCCCATGACCACATTTAGCTTCAGCGCATTTACCTTCACCACATTTCATAGAAGCATCCTTGGAACAACAAGCTTTTTTGCAGTCTTTTTCACAAGTTTTACTTTTTTTAGAACATTTCTTTTTGCACGCTGCAGTTTTATCCGCACACGCTTTTTGACATTCATCATCACATTTGGTACAGTCTACACCACAAATGCCATCACATTCTATTTCACATGAAGAATCACATTTAACCGTACATTTCGCAGATTTAGAACATTTTTTCTTACATGTTTTTTTCGTGTCAGTTTGGGTAGAATCTGATGTTTCTACTTTAGCAGGTTCTGGAGTTTCGGTTGGTTTTGTTTCGCTGGAACAAGAAGTTGCAATTAAACTAGTTACGAATAGAGTGCCTAAAAGGACAGATTTGAATAATTTCATTTTATTTTTATTGATAGTTGGGGGTAAAAGTAAGTTGAAACCCTTGAACAAGCAGAGTTTTTAACTCAAAATTAAGTGGAAATGTTTCCTATTTCAAATAAATATTTAATTTACCATTATGAAAAATATATTCTATACTTTTTTGATGGTATTGCTTGTCTTGAACCTTCCTGCACAGGATACTATTTCTTTTATTAATGGAGATCAAATTATGGGCGAATTGAAATCCTTAGATAAGGGGGTTATTCAATTTGAAACCGGTTATAGTGATTCCGACTTTAAAATAGTATGGGAGGATGTATCCCAATTAACTACGTCTACTATTTTTCTCATTACCCTTTCTAATGGAGAGCGGTTATCGGGTTCCATTTCTTCAACAGATTCCCTCGGATTAGTTTTAAATACATCCAATGGGTCACGAACGGTTAAGAGGGATGATATTGTTTATTTGAAATCTTTAGAAGATGGATTTTGGAGTCAAGTGTATGCAAATGTGGATGTCGGGTTTAGTATTACTAAGTCTAAAAATTTAAAACAAGTTACGGGATCAGCCGGAATGGGATATTTAGGTGAAATGTGGTCTTGGGATACTCGAATCAATACCTTGTACTCTAGTCAGGACTCTGTTCAAGATACCCGAAGAACAGATGGGATTGTTTCCGCTAATTTCTTTTTACCCCATGATTGGTTTTTACTGGGAGCTGTAGACTTCCTTTCTAATACCGAACAATTGCTGGATTTAAGAACCAATACTAGATTGGGTTTGGGATATTATTTGGTGCATAAAAATCACTGGTATTGGAACGTGGCTTTAGGTGGTGCGTTTGTGGATGAGCAATACAGTAGTGGGGAGTCAGCCAAGCAATCTATGGAGTCCTTTTTGGGAACAGAATTGAATTTATTTGATATGGGTGATTTTAGCTTGTTTACCAAGGTGACAGCTTATCCTGGGATTACCGAAAAAGGGAGGTTTAGAACGGATTTCAAAATGGATTTAAAATATAATTTGCCGTTCGACTTTTATGTGAAAGGTGGATTTACGGTTAATTATGATAACCAACCTACTCTTGGTGCACCGGAAACGGATTATGTTTTAAATACAGGACTGGGTTGGGAATGGTAATCAAGTAAAATATGGAGTTATAGCCAGCTCTTAGGAATTGGCTTCTTTTAGCACCTCATAAATAGATTCGGGGTTAGTCGCACTTACCCAACGGTAGGATGGATCTCGTCTAAACCAAGTAAGTTGTCTTTTCGCATAACGCCTTGAATTACGTTTTATGAGAGCAATTGCCGTTTCTTTAGTATGTACTCCTTTAAAATAATCAAACAACTCCTTATAACCTACGGTATTTAAAGAATTAAGATGTTGATATTCCATAAGGTCCTGGACTTCCTTTTCCAAACCTTTTTGCATCATCAGATCTACCCGTTTATTAATTCTATCATACAATTCTTCTCTGGGCCTATCCAATACAAATTTCAAGATCTTAAAGGGTCTTTTATCCTGTTGACCTTGTCTTAATTCGGTATAAGTTTTGTTAGAAGATAAGCAGATCTCCAGAGCTCGTATGACTCTCTGTGGATTGTCTAAATCTACTTTATGGGCGTATTCAGGATCTAATTGTTGAAGTTTTTCGGTTAAAATGGCTAAACCATCTTCTTTAAATTGGTTTCTAAGTTCCTCTCTTATTTCCGTAGGAATGATCGGCATATCATCAAAACCTTGAGTAATTGCATCAATAAATAAACCAGATCCACCCGTTAAAATAACGAAATCGTGTTTTTCAAAAAGGGTTTGGATCACAGGAAGAGCCAAACGTTCAAATTTCCCTGCATTAATATCGTCCAACACAGAATGAGAGTCCACAAAGTGATGAATCACGCCATTCATTTCTTGGGGTGTTGGCTTGGCCGTACCAATGGCCATTTCTTTATAGAATTGACGAGAATCGCACGAAACAATATCGGATTGAAGTTTTTTGGCTAATGAAACACTTACCGCTGTTTTTCCACAGGCAGTAGGACCAGTTATGACAATTAGCGTTTTCAAGTTTTAGTACGAAGGATATTCATCGTTACCGAAATCGCTGGAGCTTCCAAAATCATCCTCATCTTCCTCATCGAAGTTTTCACCACCAATGATTTCTGATTTCATAGCCCCAAATAAATCTTCGGCTGATTTTGAATCTTGTTCAGGTGCATCTCCTACAGAAAGAAGAATGGTAGGGTAGGAGGTGTCCGAAGAAAGGCTTCCTAAAGACACTACTTCTACAAAAAAGGTCCACATGACTAAGAAATCGAAAATATATAACATCTTGTCTCCTGCTTCTTGTAACACATCGCTAAGCAGTGTATCCTTCATTAATCGAACCTGTTGCTTTTCATCCATACTCATGTCCATCAACATCAATTCGTCTCCACGTTCCCATGATTCATCCGACTCGTAGAAGGAGGCCATTTGAGAATTATCAAATTCAAAAGCTTCCTGAATAGCCAAGTGCAATTCTTCAAATGAAGCGGTACTTGGCATTTCAATATCTCTAAAAACGTTTTTTTCTCCTTCCGTATCAACTAATACTCTTAACCTAAATGTAGCGCTCATGGTAATTTTATTGTGTGGCAAAAGTATTACGGATTTCAGATTTTCAAGCCCATTTCTACGCCTAATTTCAACATTAATTCTAAGGCTTCTTTTTTGTCGTTTTTTATTTCGCCTTCTAGAATGGCTTCTTTAATTTGAGTTTTAATAACTCCAATTTCTCGACATGGTTTTAGGTGGAATGCCTGCATAATTTCTTCCCCTGAAACTGGGGGTTGAAAGTTGGCTATTTGATCTCGTTCTTCCACTTCCTTCATTTTTTTTCGTACCCGAACAAAGTTTTGACGATACTTTCTTACGCGCATTGGATTTTTGGAAGTGATATCAGCATCACATAAAATCATTAAATCGTCCATATCATCTCCCGCATCAAATAAAAGTCTACGTACTCCTGAATCCGAAACATTTTCGTCAACCAATGCGATGGGACGTGAACTTAAATACACCATTTTTTTTACAAATTTCAACTTCGCATCCAGCGGGAGTTTTAACCTTGTAAATATTTTGGTAATCATTTTGGCACCCACAGCTTCATGACCGTGAAATGAAAAACCTACCTTTTTGTTGAATCTTTTGGTAGGAGCTTTCCCAATATCATGAAACAATGCAGCATATCTTAACCATACATTGTCGGTGCTTTTTGAAATATTATCCACCACTTCTAAAGTGTGGTAAAAGTTCTCTTTATGCGATTGCCCATCTTCTTCTGAAACTCCTTTAAGCGCAGTAAGTTCTGGAATTAAAATCTTTAATAGTCCGGTCTTTTCCAATAAATTGAATCCAATGGAGGGCTGGGGAGACAGCATTATTTTTTCCAATTCAACTACTATGCGTTCTTTGGAAACAATTTTGATTCGTTCTTTTTGAGAGGTGATGGCTTGAAATGATTCTTTGTCAATTGAAAAATTAAACTGACTGGCAAATCGAATAGCTCGCATCATGCGTAAAGGATCGTCACTATAGGTGGTAATAGGATCTAAGGGTGTTTTCAAAATGCCATTCTTCAGATCTTCAATTCCGTTAAATGGATCCAATAGTTTTCCTTGATTTGGTCCTGAAAGGCATATAGAAAGAGTGTTGATCGTAAAGTCACGTCTTTCTTGATCCTCTTCAATGGTTCCCGGTTTCACTTCTGGCTTTCGAGAGTTATGAGAATAACTTTCCTTTCGAGCCCCAACAAATTCATATTCAATAGCATGGTCTTTTATCATCGCTGTACCGAAACTCTTGAAAATATTAACCTGGGTACTCCCCAAAATTTCAGCTGTTTTTTTTGCTAATTCAATGCCACTTTGAGAGGTAACAATATCCACATCCTTACTGGTTCGATTTAAAAAAAGATCACGTACCCATCCGCCTACTACATAGGCATCGCTTTGAATAGATTCACCTGCAGATACAACAGGTTTTAAAATGGGATGGGAAGCGACTATTTGATCAATACTTGAACTTTGAATCACTTCAAGCGCATTGTTGTCAAATTGGTAGTAAAATTTTGAATTGCTCATGTATAAAAATAACGCAGCAAATTTAACGAAAGGGATTTGTTTTTTAAGAATTTAAAAGGAAGTTTGATTATTAGGAATGAAATCAAAATTTAGGGCATAAAAAAAGAGGAGTAACAAGCTCCTCTTTTGAACCTAACAAACTAAACCATTGAAAATTAATCTATCAAACCCCTAAAACGTAAAATTTGATTAATTCGTACTGGTAATTGCGCTACAAATAACGCTCATCTTTTTCGTTTACATTTTAACTATTTAGTCAATAACTTTAAGCATTTGGTAGAATTTGAAAATGTTACTATTCTAATTATTATTTAAACATTTATTGATTATGTCCGGATTGAAGTTTTAGGTGAAGGGTCCCTTGTTTTAAAAGCTTGTGTATTTTATAATTACGTAAATTGAAAGCTCTTTATTTGAGTTGCTCCAATATTGATCGCATTTGGATTCAAAATTAGGTTTATAATTCTATTTGTATATAATCCTTTGGACGGTATACAAAAAGAGTGTGAATATTAATCCAGTCGGTACTGGCAATTTTTCTTCCTGTTTACCCAAAAAGTTAGGTAATGAAAAAAAGAAGGGCACTTAATGGCAAAAGTCATTAGGCTTAGGTATGTCACTCACACGCCATTCAACACACTTGAGAGAGCGGTTCAGGTATCCTCTATTATGGGTTTGATCTCAACCATTTTTTTGGGAGAAAAGGTATTAAGGTATCAAAACTCAGGTCTTGAATTACCTTTCATTTTTTATGGGGTTTTGGTTTGCGAAAAATTAGTGTAGTTAGCATATAAGCTAGTAATTCGGGAGACGTAATTTTTGGCTTCTATTCCTCGACAATAGCCGTGTCGTACCACTTTATCGTTGTAATAGCTGGATTTAGATAATTTCACAATCATATTGGCCACATTTCCATCCCATTTGTAGGGGTCTAATCCAAATTTTACAGCCAATCGTTGCGCATCATAAACATGTCCTCGACCTATATTGTAAGAGGCTAACGAAAAGCGAATAGCCTCCAGAGAATCTGGAATTTCTGTTTTCCAGTATTTAAATAAAATCCCATCTAATTTTACACCCATCTGAATATTTAGATGCGGATCATACATATTTTGGGTGTGGTTTGAAAGACTATTTGCAGTGGCAGGCATAATTTGCATTAAACCTTCGGCTCCAGCCCAGGAAGTTTTTTGAGGTTTAAATCCAGATTCCACCGCAATTTGTGCCGCAATGAGTTTCCAGTTCCAATCAATCTTTTTGGCTTCCTTTTTTATTATTTCATCGTAAGGTGAAATTTTTCCATTTTCTATATTATAAGAACTTTTGACTTTAGAAACTACATCTTTGTTGTACTTAAAGTATCTATTATAAATCACTGCCCCAAAAAGCCCATGAACATTTTTTTGTATCCAATGGTTGAGTGTGTCTTGTAGGTGTTTGGAGTTTTGAGGGACCGCTAAGGCAATGTTTTGGTTAAAACTAATAGGAGTTCCAATATCCAAATTAGGAAAATAACGTAAAAAGAACTTAGCGGTATACTCATCCGTTATGGCATATTGAATCTCACCCATATCAATTAATGTCATGATACTATCCATGTCAATTTTACCACTATAGGTAACTACATGAATGGAATCCCCAATTTCATCTTGCAAACTAATGAGTCGTTTTACATAAGCCGAACCTTTTTCTACATAAACCGTTTGATGGGCTAATTGAGTTACGTCTCGTAATAATTGTTTTTCAACTTTGGACCTCGATTGTTTTTCATATCCAGGAGGTTTTCTTTGGATAAGTACTTGACGTGTTTGAATAAGGGGGAGAGAGAAGTCAATGCTCTTTTTTCGGTTTCCCAGTACCGTTAAACCTGCGGCCAAAACATCCGCTTTTTTAGCCATTAAGGAATCAATGGCATCTGGGATAGACGCCACTACTTTGATTTCTAGTTCTAAGTTCATGTCACGACAAAACCGTTTCATTAAGTCATATTGATAGCCCATTGGAGTACCCCTATAAATGAAATAACTAGTAGGCGTATTGTTTACAATTACTCGTAGCTTACCTTTACGGAGTATTGAGTCCAGACTGATTCCTTCAATTACCTCGATATTATTTTCAATATCAGCAACGGTTTCGGTTTCCGGATTACAGGAAATCAATAAAGACGCTATAAAAAAAATAATATAACGTTTTATCATCCAGCTAATAATTTAACGGTTCCGTAAAATATAGCCATCACAAAAACGATTATGGCAAGTACTTTTAATGCGCCCTCAGATTGTGTTCCAAGTTGTTTAATATCTGATCTATAGGCGTAAATCATGACGCCTATAAAAAGTAATAAAAATACGATTGCAAAATTTAGTTGCCCTTCTGAAAATGCCATTATGTGTGCTTCTTTACTATTAATTGTGGACCTTCGGTTCCGACTACAATAATAGGAATTCCTTTTTCAATATAAGCGCCAAGTGAAGACGCATCCATGGGAATATTGTTGATCAGTACCTTTCCCGAAGGTCTTAAGTCGGAGGCAACGGTTCCATATTGGCCAATAAATTGGTTCAAATTGGTTTCTACCCCAATAAAACCATCTTGTATATTTTGCTGAGCTTTTAAAACCATGACTCCCATTCGACCACTTTCCAATAATTTGGGTAAAAGAATGAACATGAGTATAGTGGATACGAGCATGGAAAAAATAACGACCGAAAAGGAGGTGTAAATACCTGTTAAACTTACTCTTGAAAAATCGAATTGTACATTTTCAATCATACTTAAAGTGAGTCCTGTTATGACAAAAATGAATCCTAGAATACCGGCAATTCCCGTTCCCGGAATAACTAAAATTTCTGCGGCTAAAAGAAGGACTCCGACCACAAAAAGGATAATCTCCCAATTCTCGGCCATCCCTTGTAGGTAATGAGGGGCAAAAAATATGAGTGCAGCAATCCCTGAAGCGGCAATTGGAAAACCAATTCCTGGCGATTGAAGTTCAAAATAAATTCCGCCTAACATAATCATAATAAGAACGCCACTCACGGCTGGATTTATTAACAAACTGATAAGTAGGTTCACTGGAGTGGGTTGGTAATGAATGATTTTGGCATCCGATAGGTGTACTTTAGAAAGTAGTTCTTGTAGATCTTTTACTTCTCCATCACAATAGCCATTGCGAATGGCTTCCGTTACCGTGAAGGTTAATAATTTCCCCTTTTTTGTGATGCCTTCAATTTCAATATCTTGATCTACCATGGCTTCGGCAATATCGGGGTCTCTTCCTGTAACCTCAGCTGTTGCACGCATTTTACTTCTAAAATAGGACTGGTATTTATCAATGGCAGGCTCCCCGGCCTGGGTAACCACAGTTGCTGCTCCTATCGTGGAACCTGGGGTCATGAATATTTTGGAGCACGCAATGGAAATTAATGCTCCAGCCGAAGCCGCATTATTATTTATGAGGACATATACCGGAATATCTGAGCGTAGGATGGAGGTTCGAATGGAGTCGGCCATGATAATCCCTCCCCCATAGGTGTTCAAATTGATAATAAACGTGGTGGCACCTGCTTCTTTGGCTTGTTCTTCGGCAATTTGTAAATTGTGCCAAATGGGCTCCGCAATTTCGTCCGCAATTTGAAAAACAAATACGGTGTTGGAATCCGTTGCAAATGAATTATTTGTATAACCGAAAACTATTCCGATAAGGACACAGATATTAATAAGGTGTTTGAAACTCATAAGTTATAAATATAGGTAAATGAAATAGGATTAGAGATAGAAATTCGTTTTATGTTTTTTTATGTAAAACAGGATAAAGAAACTGTTTTGAATGCATCGGATATGCAGTAATTTTGTAGGTAGAAAATTAATATAAATATTACCAAGATGGATAAAATAAATTTAAAAGGGTTTCCAATAAGTTTAGTCAATGACGTAACGGAACCAGGCAAAGAGGCGGAAGATGTAACCTTTGTAACCCATGATTTAAACGAAGTAAGTTTACATGACTTGGAGTCCAAAGTTAAAGTGGTTATTTCTGTGCCAAGTTTGGATACAGGAGTTTGTAAAGCGGAAGCTAGAAGGTTCAATGAGGAGATTGGTAAGCGCAAAGATGTATTGGGAATTGTCGTTTCTAAAGATTTACCATTTGCATCAAAGCGTTTTTGTGAAACAGATGGTATTACTAATATCATGGCCGTTTCAGATTACCGTTATGGTGATTTTGGAAGAGAATTTGGGACGGAAATGACGGAAGGTGCGTTAAAGGGGTTGCTAGCGCGTGTGGTATTCGTTATTGATGAGAACAACATGGTGGTTCATACTGAGATGTCCTCTGATATTTTGGAAGAACCGGATTATGATGCTATCTTAGCTAAAGTAGATTTATTACTGAAATAGAAAATGAGATTTGCGCTAACCATATTTTTTTTGTTGACCATCACTTTTGTGAATGGCCAGGAAGGTCATGTGGTTAGAGCAAATGTTGAAAATGGGGATACCATAGCGGTTATTACTTTAGATAACTTTCAATTTTCTGCAAAACGTACTTGGAAAAGTCAGGTAAAGTATAACAGGTATAAAAGGTTGGAAAAAAAAGTAGTGAAAGTGTATCCCTTTGCCCATTTGGCCGCTCAAAAATTGGAGCAATATGCCATAGAGTTAGAACAAGTAGAGTCGGTGAAGGAAAAAAAGAAGTTTTATAAACGAATAGAACAAGAAATAAAGGAAGAATATGAAGGGGAATTGAAAAAACTGACTGTTTCTGAAGGGCGTATTCTAATCAAGTTGTTGGATCGAGAAACAGGAAATACGTCCTATGCTTTGGTGACAGAACTCAGGGGAAAGTTCTCTGCATTTTTTTGGCAAGGATTGGCGCGCATATTTGGTCATAATTTAAAGTCTATCTATGACCCTACGGGTGAAGATCGAGAAATTGAATTCATCGTTGAGCGTATTGAGAATGGATTGCTTTCTCTGAAATAATCCGTATCCATTATTGATTTCTATTAAGTATAAATTTTTATAATAGTATCTTAAATTCTTTGATATACAATTCTGTATATAAAGGTACATTTGGTACGTAATAAATAATGCAAATTTGCATTTCAATTTGAAGGTTAAATTGTCTATGGTAATGTAGAAATACATTTGATTTTAGATATTAAATAATAAAAAAATGTCAGAAGAAGTAGAGCACTTAAAATGTTTAATTATTGGTTCAGGACCTGCGGGATATACAGCAGCTATTTATGCAGCTAGAGCTGATATGAGTCCGGTAATGTACACAGGGATGGAACCAGGTGGGCAATTAACAACCACAACAGAGGTAGATAACTTTCCTGGATATCCCAATGGTGTGGATGGTCCTACAATGATGGAAGACTTAAAAACTCAGGCAGAACGTTTTGATACAGATGTTAGATTTGGACGAGTAACCGAAGTTGATTTTTCAAGTATACCGCATAAAGTGATCGTGGATGGGAAAAAACATATTACAGCGGATACCGTAATTATTTCTACCGGTGCTTCTGCAAAGTGGTTAGGTTTAGAAAGTGAGCAAAGAATTAGAAAAGCGGGTGGCGGTGTTTCGGCATGTGCTACTTGTGATGGATTCTTTTACAAAGGTAAAGACGTAGCCATCGTTGGAGCGGGTGATTCTGCAGCAGAGGAAGCTACTTTTTTAGCGAAATTATGTAACAAAGTGTACATGATTGTAAGAAAAGATGCCATGCGTGCTTCTAAAGCGATGCAACACAGAGTGAATTCTACTCCAAATTTGGAAGTTTTATATAACACAGAAACCGATGAAGTATTAGGTCAAGATGTGTGTGAAGGTGTGCGTGTAGTTAACAATGTAACGGGAGAGAAAAGGGATATTTCTGTCGATGGTTTCTTTGTTGCTATTGGTCATAATCCTAATACTGAAATATTTAAAGATTATATTGATTTAGATGAGGTAGGATATATAAAAAATATCCCGGGAACTTCAAGAACAAATGTAGATGGCGTTTATGTTGCTGGTGATGCAGCAGATAGTGTTTATCGTCAGGCAATTACCGCAGCTGGAACGGGGTGTATGGCTGCCTTAGATGCAGAAAAATATTTGGCAGAGTTCATCTAAAAATATTCCATATTAATAAATTTAGGAGTAGATAAAAAAAAAGAAGGCAATTGCCTTCTTTTTTTTATAAATTGGTCGCAAACTGCGCACATTTGAATTTATTTATTCTTTCACTCATTACTTTTCTGGTTCCGGTTGGAGCGGTCGCTATTGGATTATTGGATATAAATGCCAATCGTAATAAAGGCATTTCAAGATATCTATTTAGCTCCTTTTTATTTGCTGTTCTCAGTTTCTTTCTTTTTAATTTGATGACAGAAGTAGAAATGGGTGAATTTCAAATTTTAGGTTTTGTAGTCCTCTTTCCCTTTTCATTTTTGGCGGCTCCCTTTCTTTTGATGTATCAAAAGTCTTTAATGGGAGAAAAATCCAAGCTTCTTGGAGAGACGGGCGTAATTTGGAATTTTGTACCCTCTATATTTAGTGTTCTGATTCTTGTTATTGGATTAGCCATGTTTTCGGTACAGGAGGTCAATGAGATATTAATTACGCAAAGATTAAACTCGGGAGATTCGATTAAGATTAACGCTAGACTGATTCTAATTTCCGCCCATTTAATGTGGTATGTGCAGTTATTTTGGTACAATTTTAAGATTAGAAGTGTTTTTCGTGCACAAAAAAGAAAATTTGGTAAGTTTTACGCCCAGTACGAAGAACGAAATGAAAAGTTGATGAATAGAATAGTAATCATCTTTATGATGATCGGGGTTTATGACTTAATGTTCTGGATTGTTCGGGTTAGAAATCCGTATTTGATGATTTTAGTCAATGTCATTTTTGGAATTGCTCTGGCTTATATGATTATGGCTGGAAGGGAACAAATAGATATCAAAAGATATAGAATGTATAAATTGGATTCTCATATGTATGAACTGGATGAAGCCCATCCTCCTGAAGGGTATAGGAAATCAAGAAAGAAAAAAATAAAATAGCCCAAAAAATGCCTTTGGACGTTTTTTTTTGTTCCCTTCTTTTAGAGATACTCGATCGTATACGTTATATCTGATGCTTTTTCGAGCATCGCAGTAACTCCGCAATATCTTTCCTGAGAATATTTAACCGCCTTTTCTATTTTAGTCGTATCCAAGTTATCCCCCCAGATGTAATAGGTTAAATGTATTTTATCGTAATATACAGGATGCTCTTCGGTTAAATGACCATTTGCGGTCACTTTTAGACTTTTAAAGTCAACTCGCATTTTCCTAAGTAAGGAAACCACATCCATAGAAGTACATCCGATTAAAGCGACTAAAATCAAAGGTTTTGGTCTAGGGCCATTATCGGAACCGCCAAAACTTTCGTCTGCATCGATGGTTATCGAATGCCCATTTACCTCGCCATTAAAGGCCATCCCGCCCTGATGTTCCATTGATATTTCGTGATTCATTTTGTATGTTTTTTGTGAAAATGAGATACGAAGTTACAACCATTAGGTATGGTTGTTTCATGATAATTGTCAGTTATAAAAATAGCGCAACAAAAAAAGGTGACCAAAGCCACCTTTTAAAATTAGGAAATGAAATCTGTTCTAGTAAAAATAACTAAACCCTACATTGATGTTTAAATAAGAATGGGTAATTCCTCCATCTACAGGTAAAATGTAATGGTATTTTGAATTTACAAAGAAGTCAGCTGATCCTCCAGAGGGAATTAAAATTCCAACCTCCGGGTATAATCCGAAGTTCCATGTATTTTGATCATAGGCGAAACCACTGATGTCAAATCGCTGTAAAACTCTATATAAACCAGCCCCTGCACCTACAAATGGGATGATTTTTCCTTGCGGGTTAAAGTGGTAACTACCGGTTAATGTAAATGGGAAATAGTTAAAATAACGTAATTGACTTCCAGAGATAGAAGCGTTTAATTCCGGAATTTCAATAGTACCGTGATCTACTTTTTGACTGAAAATTTGCCAAGATAAATTCACGCCAACAGCCACATTTTCATTGGTCATTTTTTTCCATTCCAATCCCATCGCACCCCAGCTGTATTTATCAATGAAATCAGCACTCTCCCCTAATGGTACGGCCATGTTATAGGTCATTCCAAAAAAATTGTCTTGGGCAAAAACACCTGTCGAAAGTACACAGGCAAATAAAAATAGGTATAAATTCTTCATCTTTAGTTTTTGTTTAAGTATTCGGATTGTAAAAATGCCTGATTAATGGAAGATTCTAGCCTTGAACTTGTGGCGGATCCAGATAAAATTCCATTTAAACCACCGGTCCACATCACAATAGGAGGAGAATGATCAAATGGGTAGTTTTTTACATCCATGATATGCATCATTACGGTACCAGTAGTATAGGAGTAATAAGAAGTTCCATAACCGGGATAGCCCCAACCATAACCTGGATATCCGTATCCTGGATATCCGTATCCTGGGTAATAAACAGCACCCACTATTTTGCTATTCCATGTAGAAGCTTCGATATATACATCTGGTGTATCGTTAGGCCCTGCTTCAATCCAACCATAATTATCTAGGTTAGTTCTCATGGTACGGAGTATAAGTGCAGCTTCCTCTATAGGGTAATCTGGTTTGTCATCTGCGCTATCATATACAATGATTACAGAGTCGTAAAGCGTATACGTAGAATAGGATGCGAAATCTATTCCATCAGCAAATCTTGTCCCAACCAAGTCTAAATCGGCAACCGTACGGTCTTTTTCAGGGTAGCAAGAGGCCATAATCCCACCTATAAACAGGAAGGAAATCCATTTTGTTAGTTTCATTTCTATCGATTAATTTTTGTTTGTTTAACAAACTTAACTCTTTTTAAATACGCACCCAAAGTAGAACTTAAAGGATATTGACAGATATACGGAAAATATGTCATCGGATTTTCTTCTAACTTTTAAAAGTGGGTTTATTGACCGACACCTTGTCATAATAAAAGTTTTGGTACATCAATTGACATCCACAACTCACTAAAAAATTGAAAGATGGCAAAAGGAAAAATAAAAGTGGAGTCTGGAAATATATTTCCAGTAATAAAGAAGTTCTTATATTCAGATCATGAAATATTTTTACGTGAGTTGGTCTCAAATGCGGTGGATGCATCTTTAAAATTAAGGGCGTTAAAACAAGCAGGTGAGTTTACAGGGGATGTGGCTGATTTGCAGATTGAGGTTAAAATTGATAAAGAAGCTAAAACGGTTACTATTTCTGATCAAGGTATTGGGATGACGGAAGAGGAAGCGGATAAATATCTAAATCAAATGGCTTTTTCTGGGGCAGAAGAATTTCTAGAAAAGTATGAAAAGGAAGGTAAAGAAGCTGGAATTATTGGTCATTTCGGATTAGGTTTCTATTCCGCTTTTATGGTGGCTAAAGAAGTAACTGTTATTTCTAAATCGTATAAAGAGGATTCCGCTGTTAAATGGGTATGTGATGGTGATCCGGAATATACGATGGATGCTGTAGAAAAGGAATCAAGAGGTACCGATATCATTTTACAGATTGCAGATGATTCTTTGGAGTTTTTGGAAGAAGCACGACTTGAAGGAATCCTTACTAAATACTGTAAGTTTTTACCGGTAAATATCAAATTTGGGACTAAGTCAGAATCTTATGATGACCCTAGTGGAGAGAAAGATGATAATGACCAGGTGAAGCAAATTCAAAAACAGGTTGATAATATCATTAATAACCCCGTACCAGCTTGGACTAAAAAACCAGCGGATTTAGAGGATGCGGAATATAAAAAGTTTTACAAGGAATTGTATCCTGGTTCCTTTGAGGAACCATTATTCCATATTCATTTAAATGTAGATTTTCCGTTCAACTTAACGGGGATTTTATATTTCCCTAGGTTGGCAAATAATATTCAGGTTCAGAAAAACAAAATTAACCTGTATTCAAACCAAGTGTATATTACAGATAATGTAGAGAACATTGTTCCTGAATTTTTAACCGTCCTACATGGTGTAATTGATTCTCCAGATATTCCATTAAATGTTTCTCGTTCTTATTTACAAGAAGATAAACAAGTAAAGCAAGTTTCGGCTCATATTTCTAAAAAGGTAGCGGACAAATTGGCTTCTATGTTTAAGAAAGATCGTGCTGATTTTGAAAGTAAATGGGACGATATCAAAGTATTCATGGAATATGGTGCTTTAACGGATGAAAAATTCTTTGATCGTATCAAAAAATCGTTACTATTCAAAAATGTAGATGGTTCATTTGCTACCTTTTCAGAATATGAAGATAAAATAAAAGAGACGCAAACGGACAAGAATAATAAGCTAGTTTATCTATACAGCGATAACGTAGTTGACCAGCATGTATTTATTGAAAGTGCGAAGAATAAAGGATATGATGTTTGTGTTTTTGATACGCCATTAACTCCTCATTACGTACAGTTCTTGGAGTCAAAATTAGAAAATGCATCTTTTGTACGTGTGGATTCTGATACTATTGATAAATTGATTCAGAAGGAAGAAGAAGTGAAATCAAACCTTTCTGAAGATCAAGAAAAAGAACTGAAAGAGGTAATTGAATCTATGGTGGATAAACAATCCTACACAGTTCATTTTGAGCCATTGACAGAAAATGATGCCCCAGTTATTATTACGCAACCAGAATTTATGCGTAGAATGAAAGATCAACAAGCCATGGGCGGTGGAGGCATGATGGGAATGGGTAATTTCCCGGATATGTATAACTTGGTTGTAAATGCCAATCATCCATTAACGAGTAAGATTTTGGTGGAAGGTGATTCTAAAAAGAAATCAAATTTGGCTCAACAAGCTATTGATTTAGCACTATTGTCTAAAAATTTATTGAAAGGCGAAAAACTTAGCGCATTCTTAAAACGTAGCGTGGAGTTAATTGATTAATTCGATGGTTTAATAAAATATATGTAACAAAAAAAATCCCGGTGTGAACCGGGATTTTTTTTGCTTTAATTTTTTATTTATAAGACTCTTCTTCCAGGGCACGTTTTGCTTTTTGCATTGGATTTTCTCCAATGGCTTGTCTCTTATTCGCCTTTTTTGCTTTATATACATCAAAACGAGTAGGTTGAACTTGTGTTGGCCAGTAATTATTCCCTCGGTTAATATCCGCAGTTTCCAAATAAGGATCTAATACCACCCGAACTAACTCTTTATTAAAATAAAACACCTTAGTCGCAGTGGTGTTTCTTTTTCTCCAAATTTCGGCTGGAATTTTTACCACTTCTTTCGAACCATCCGCAAATTCAAATTCAATAATTATTGGCATGACTAATCCACCTACTAATTCAAAACTCAGTTCATAATAATTGGTATTCGTATCCAATAAAGTTTTTTCAACTTCCGATAAACTGTTTTTGTAGATCTCGTATTTTTTTTGATCCAGTACATCAAACCCATAGGGATCATCTAGATCATAAAAGTCTTTCATACTAGCGTCCATTTCAATAATTGATTTTGGAGCTCCAAGCGCTCTCATCGTCCCAATATCTTGAGTTTTTGATGCGTCTTCTGCTTTTTGGCGTTGGGCTTCAATTTCCGGGTTTTTGGTATTTACCTTAAACCACTTCACGCCATTTAAGGCAATATCTACGTTGTCTACACTGTAATACCAACCTCTCCAATACCAATCTAAATCCACGGCAGAGGCGTCTTCCATCGTTCGAAAGAAGTCTGCTGGAGTAGGGTGTTTAAATGCCCATCGTTCGGCATAGGTTTTAAAAGCATAATCAAACAACTCTCTTCCCATAATGGTTTCACGTAAAATATTTAGAGAAGTAGCCGTTTTTGCATAGGCATTGTTTCCAAATTGTAATAAGGATTCTGAATTCGTCATGATGGGAACCATTGAATTTTGTTCGCTACTCATATACGGAACAATGTGCTGAGCAGGTCCTCTTCTGGATGGATATTCCTTATCCCATTCTTGTTCTGTGAGGTATTGTACAAAGGTATTTAAGCCTTCATCCATCCACGTCCATTGCCTTTCATCGGAGTTAATAATCATGGGAAAGAAGTTATGTCCTACCTCATGAATGATGACAGATTGCATTCCATGTTTTGTACTTTCAGAATAGGTGCCATCTTTTTCGGGTCTTCCACCATTAAAACAAATCATTGGATATTCCATTCCAATCCATTTGGAATGCACCGAAATAGCTACTGGATAAGTATAATCTATGGTGTATTTAGAATACGTAGAAATGGTATGTGCCACTACACGGGTAGAATATTGTTCCCATAATGGATTCCCTTCTTTAGGATAGTAACTCATCGCCATTACGGTTTTGTTACCCACTTTTACTCCCATCGCATCCCATATGAATTTTCTAGAGGATGCAAAAGCGAAATCACGTACGTTTTCTGCATAAAATGTCCATGTTTTAGTTTTTGAGGCGTAGCTTTTTTCCGCTTCCTCCGCTTCCGATTGATTAACAATCATCACCGGAGTAGTAGATGTTTTTGATTCTTCAAATCTTTTACGTTGAATAGATGTCAATACTGAAGAGGGATTTTGTAAGGAGCCTGTTGCTCCAATAACATGGTCTGCAGGAGCGGTAATACTTACCTTATAATTACCAAAGGTGAGTGCAAATTCTCCCCCGCCTAAGAATTGTTTGTTTTGCCATCCTTCTACCTCATTGTAAACAGCCATTCTGGGGTAAAACTGAGCAATAGTATATAGGTAATTACTATCGTCCTTAAAAAACTCATATCCACTACGACCACCAATTTCCATTCTGTTGTTGATGTTGTACCACCATTTGATAGAAAAACTCATTTTGGTCCCTGGCTTTAAGGGAGTGGTTAAATCCACTCGCATCATGGTTTTATTGACAAAATAGCTTAGGTCATTTCCATTGGATGCTTTTACCTCTGTTAGATTGAATCCACCTTCAAAGTGGTTATGCATTTTTTTTATCGTTCCAAAAGACATTCCATTTTTGGAAATGGAGGATTGGCTTATTTTTTTGCTATCCGAATCTGGAGCACGCATGTTTTGGTCTAATTGGATCCATAAATACGATAAACTCTCTTTCGAGTTATTGTGATAAGTAATGGTTTCTTTCCCGGTAATCGTTTGTTTTTTATCATCCAATACGACCTCAATAACATAATCAGCCTGTTGTTGGTAATATTCAGATCCAGGAGCTCCCGAAGCCGTTCTATAGGGATTGGGGCCCGGTAATTCCTCTTTTAACTGTTTGAATTTATCTTCCGTATAGGAAGAGGAATTAGTGATAGTCTGGGCGTAACTATTAAATGCCAAAACGGTGAATCCAATTCCTAAAATTGACTTGAAAAATTTGTTCATTTTGATTTATTTGAAAAGCAAAGAAAAAATTATCATTTACATGGGGTCTACCATTCATAAAAAAAACGAAACAAAATTGCATCGTAAATAACTCCTATTCCAAGGACATGGAATAGGAATAGGGGATAGCAAGGATTTATGCCCCCTTATTTTATTTTCCAAGTAACACTTTTCTTATCGCTATTCAGCAAGGCTTTTTCTTTTGATGTACCATTTCTGAACTCTACAATGTTCTGTTGATCTTTAAATAGGGTAAGTAAAACCTCCGAATAAAAGGAAAAACTGGAAAAGGGAGGAAGATCGTTGTATTGAAAATAAATAACTGTACGGTCTGGATTACATTCTGATGGTAAAAAGGAAGCTCCTTTTAAAACGATGCCATCTATAAGAAGGGTTGTTTTATCAAGTATATATTTCTGAATCAATATTTCGGTTTCTGGTTTTAGAGAATCTGATCCCAAAAAGAATTTTTCGGGTTGATAGGTGAGTTTGATAGCATTTTCTAAATCATCGGTAAATACCTCTATGGAAAAGGTTAAGGTTTTAGATTCTTTTTTGTACTCAATTTCTGTATAAGAAACATGGTAGGGGTGAGGTGCTAAGGATAAAAGTGAAATACATATCATACCCAAAAGAACAAAAAGTTCTTTATTTCTACCCTTTAAATAGGGCACAAACCCTTTTTCAAATAATTGCTTGTCATGAAACATAATCACTGTATTTTGCCGGCCAAATTTATAACGAATAAAATAAAAATGTCCATGTTTAAAAAAATTGCTTGTGTAGGAGCCTTAGTGGCTTCCTCAATGGGGGCTTTAATTGCTCAAGAAGCTGATACTGTAAGAAATACCGAAGATGGTGGTTACTTATTTACTATTCAAAATAGTATTGAATCTACCGATGTAAAGAACCAATACCGCTCGGGTACGTGTTGGAGTTTTTCTGCATTGTCGTTTTTTGAAGCAGAAATTGAAAGAATGTCGGGTACTAGGTATGACCTTTCAGAAATGTTTGTGGTTTGGCATACTTATTCCGACAAAGCAACGAAAACAGTTCGAATGTATGGTGAATTGAATTTTGGACCTGGAGGGGCATTTCATGATGTGGTTTATGTAATGAAACATTATGGAATGGTTCCTGATACTGTTTATACAGGGCTTAATTATGGTTCTGAAAAGCACATGCATGGAGAACTAGATAAGGTTTTAAAAGCGATGATTGATGTTATTGTAGAGAACCCGAATAAAAAATTATCTACGGCATGGCATCCTGCGGTGGAAGGTACTTTAAATGCTTATTTAGGTGAACTTCCTGAAGAATTTGATTTTGAAGGAAAAAAATATACGCCTAAATCATTTCTAGAAAAGACCGGTTTAAATCCAGATGATTACATCGCTTTGACTTCATTTAACCATTATCCTTATTATACCGAGTTTCCTATTGCGGTTGCGGATAACTGGTTATGGAAAGATTTTTATAATCTTCCTCTGGATGAGTTTATGATGGTAATGGAAAATGCTTTGGAAAATGATTTGTCTATTGCTTGGGCGGCGGATGTTAGTGAAAAAGGATTTTCTTTTAGAGATAGACTTGCGGTGGTTCCTGCGGATTTGGATAATATTAGTGTAAAAGGGAAAGATAATGAGAACTTTAGCGATGCAGGTGCTGAAAAGAAAGGTTCTGCATTTGACGAACCGGTGGATGAGCTAGTTATTACACAAGAAAATCGTCAGGCTGCTTACGATAGTCAAGAAACTACCGATGATCACGGAATGCATATTACAGGAATGGCAAAAGATCAATTTGGAACGAAATATTATATCGTAAAGAACTCTTGGGGTACGAAACATACGGATGGTTATTTCTTTGCATCTGAGGCATATGTAAAGTATAAAACAATGAACATTTTAATTCATAAAGATGGGATTCCTAAAGCATTGAGAAAGAAGCTAGGGATTAAATAGATTTTATAGTTACTTTAATAGCTTAGGAGTCCTAATTTTAGGACTCCTTTTTTTATGTCTGGCTCAATTTTAGGAGTTTAGCTGATTTTTCCTTAAAAACCAGTTTAGATAAAAAGTCAAAAATTTTATATATTTGGTAAATCATAATTTTTTGATTCGTTTATTCTGAAAATCCGATTGGTTATTGCCAAAGTGTTTAATTAGAGCGTCATACGTGTAACTATTGTGAAATTATAGTTTGTTAGCTTAAATGAAGGGCTACCTTTGTTTCACCAAATACACTACACTATGAGATTAAAACACTTACTAACAGCATGTATTTTACCTTTTGCACTAACCATGTATGCAGGAGATGAAAATACCCTAGGAACAGATAACTTATATCCATCGGTAGTTCCCTCTTCCGAAAAATTTGATGAAAGCGTTGGAGAGATGGTAAATTTTTCCATTCCCGAAGAACATCCAGCTCAGGCCTATTTAATTCGATCAGAAACCCCATCTGATAATTGGTTGTTTATTTACCATGACCGTTGGGGATTAAGTTCTGAAGTAAAGGAAGAGGCATATACCCTTTGGAAGGACTTAAAGAATGTGAACATTTTAGCCATTGATCTTTACGATGGAAAAGTAGCCAAAAGTAGTGGTCAAGCGATGCGGTTTTTAATGTCGAGCGAGTATAATAGAAATATTTCGATTATCAAAGGTGCCATACGTTATGCCGGAAATGAAGCCAAAATTGGTTCTCTGGGATGGAGCGTAGGTGGTGCATGGTCCTTGCAAACGGCTATTTACGCAGGCGAAAAAGAAGTGGCTTGTGTTGTTTATTACGGGATGCCCGAATATGATGTGAATAAGCTTAAGCTGATCCAATCGGATGTATTAGCTATTTTCGCAGACATGGACACATGGGTTACTCCAGGTTTAGTATCCAAGTTTCAAACTCAAATGGATGAAGCGGGTAAAGATTTAAGAGAAATAGAATATAAAGGCCGTGGAGGTTTTGCCAATAAAAGTTCGGATAAGTACAACTATGAAAATGCTGAAAATGCATATACTCAAGTTCTGGCCTATTTAAATTCTAAGTATAACTAAGAAAATTAGTTTTGTTTGAAGCCCGGAGTCAGTAATGACTACGGGTTTTTTTGTGCTTTCTTGTTTGATTTGCAGGACCACAATTCAAGTGCTATTTTTACATAAGTATGAAAACTATAAAAATGAAAAATTACGGGTTGTTTATAGTATTAATAACTATTATTTTAATGGGGTTTTCAGGGAATAATGACCGTGAAGTAGCCTATCAACACATTCAAAATCTGAAAGAGGGGGTTCTCCTGGTTCGATTGAATAAACAAGATGCGGTTTTAACTAAAATGAAGTTTCATGGATTGGATAAAGAACACCGGAAAAAGGAAGACGAATTACGTGTGAAAAATAAGGAAGCATATGAGGCCCTATCTAGAATATACGATTTCAGTGAAATCCATTTCTTTTACAGTAATTCTTCCAAAATGATTCGGGAGGGTAATTATTCAGGTGTGTTTTTGGGACCAAAATTAATAGTAGATACCGCTATAAAAATGACAGAAAATGTACCGGTATATATATTGGATGTCGGAGATATTTACTTTCCAGAAATGAGTGGTCACCAAGAGGGCGTAATTGTATTGAATAATCAGTTTGAACCCCTAACAGATCCGTACCCTTATTTTGTACGGAGACGTACCGGCTTGGCTATACTAGAACGAACGGATAGTGATATTGCAAAAATTTTAAATAATAAATTAAAGTCCTTTTATAACCAAAGCCTTGAATACGTCCCTTAAGAGGAGACGTACTAAGTATTCCAAATTTTCCAACTTTCTTCCGCTTGAATATGCAACATTTCTAATCCATTACGGGTATTACACCCTTGAGTATTCGCTTTGGATAGAAACTTAGTTGTTTCTGGATTATATATTAAATCAAAAATAAAATGGTTCTCCGTTAAGAATTCGTATGGAATATCTGGAGATTCATCTACATTTGGAGCCATTCCTACCGGAGTACAATTTACAATTAGATTGTATTGTTCAAAAATACGTTTGGTCAAACCGGCATAAGTTAAATCTCCAATACGAGTATTTCTTGAAACGACTAAATAGGGAATTCCCATGACTTCAAGAGCGCCCTTTACAGCGGCAGAAGCGCCTCCAGTTCCCAATACAATGGCTGCGGCCCTTTTGTAGCCTATTTGATCTCTTAACGATTGACGGAAACCTAAAAGATCGGTATTGTAACCCACCAAGTCCCCGTTTTCTACATTAATACAGTTCACAGATTTTGCTCTGGATACTAATGGATCCATTCGGTCCATGTATCGCATTATTGTTTTCTTATAGGGTATTGTAATATTTACTCCGTCCAATTTATTATCAAAGATGAATTCACGTAAGTGAGTGATATCCTCTAGGTCATAGGCTTCATAAACTGCATCGATGCCCTCAGCCTTAAACTTATCATTAAAAAAATTAGGTGAAAAGGTATGTGATAATGGATGTCCTATTAAACCGTATTTTTTCATTAGTGTGTGATTTTTTTGTGATTCAAAATTTAAATATTGTGAGAATTCAGTTTACTTCTTTACTGAAATTCGTTCAAGTACAAAAATAATAAGGAAACCGCCAATACCTAGCGCAATAGCTAAACCTATTTGTGGATTTGATGTTATTTGATCAATTACTTGTCCATTTTCAATTACCGGAGTGGTAAAATCACTCGGAAGAACATTTGTTTCTACAATTGGAATAATTTTTTCTTTCGCCTCACCAGCATGTTTTATAAAAACCTCTTTTACATGCTTCCATGGCCAAACTTTATTTAAGGATCCTATTAAAAAACCAGTTAAAAGCGCCAAGGTGCGAGACTCATACTTTTCAAACATCCATTTCAGAATCCTAGAAAAGCTTAATAGCCCAACGACTCCTCCTAAAGCGAAAATGCCAAGTTCAAATCCATTGGTAAGGATGATGGTAAAGTCCATAGCTTTTAAACCATCAAGTAACGAACTTACTTTTCCAAGAATAAGGTGGTAAGCTCCAAGTAATAGTAAAATAAAACTGCCTGAAATTCCTGGTAAAATCATCGCCACAAAGGCTAATACTCCCGACATGAATAAATACCAAAGTGCGTCTGGGCCTTGAGAAGGAGAAACTATGGTTACACCAAATGAAATAATTGCTCCAATGATTAATGCAGTCGTATTATCAGCCGTCCATTTGGGTACTCGTTGACCAATTAAGCTTACCGAAGCTACAATCAAACCAAAAAAGAAGGACCAAACCAAAATGGGGTGGGTGTTTAATAAATAGTTAAATACCTTCGCTAACGATAAAATGCTGATCGCAACCCCGGAGATTAATGCGACCAAAAACTTTCCGTTAATGGCATTAAATCCAGCTACAAGGCCCTGATCTTTTATAATTTTAATTACGTTAAAATTTAATGAGGAGATGGTATCAATTAACTCCTTATAAATACCTGCAATTAAAGCTATGGTTCCACCGGAAACACCGGGAACTACATCCGCGGCTCCCATTGCCAATCCTTTTAGAGTAATAATTCCGTAGTCTTTTAAAGATCTCATGTAGGTAAATTTTTTTGAAAAAAAAAGCTAGCTGACCCAATCGCCAAGCTAGCTATCATATATTATTTGTTAGATTACATCATTTTATCGGCCAATTCTTTTGGCAAAAAATTGAATAATGTATCCCCGCGTAATCCTAAACGTAACGTTTCTAATGGAATTACCTCGTGGGGAGAAATATTACCTAAGTTTACATTGGCTCCAAATTCATTAATAAACCAAACTTGTTGCGATTTTTGAGGAGCTTCCCATAGGACATTTCCATTACCAATTTCCTTGGAAATGTTTTCGATCATACTTTGTTTAGCATTACCGTCTTTATCAAAAATTCCAATCGTACCACTTTCCCTAGCTTCTGCTATTACCTTCCATGCACCAGCTTCTAATTCTGCTTTCATTTTACGGATCCAATCTTCTTCAGAAAGTAAATCCGCATCTGTTTTAGAACCTACCTCACTTAAAACGGTGAAATCCTTCGATAATTCTCTAATGAATTCTAATTTCTGATCTTCAGGAATGCGTATACAGCCGTCAGATACTTCCACATATTCCAATTTTAGATCTATTAATAGTTTTCTATAGTCCTCAAACATATTTCGAACAGCAAAAGCTTCAAACAAGGTACCTCCGAGGTAACATTTAATGTTTGCTTCTCGATACATGGCTAACTTAACACGTAAGTTCTTGGTAATGTAAGAAGTTCCAAATCCGAATTTTACGATATCCATCAAATCACCGCATGATTCAATGAAGTATTCAGTTTGTCTGTTACTTAAACCTTTATCCATCATCATGGTTAGGCCTGTTTCTCTTGGTTTTTCTGTCCTACTAGGAAGAAACGGTAATTCAAAATTCATAATTAGTTGTAATTTTCTAATAAGTCCAGAATAGTTGGGTAATTTATAGCTTCCGGACAAATGGTTAAAAACTGATCCTTAAATGCCGGATCCATTTCTAGTGCTATATATAAGATGGACTCTGCGTCCAAAATTTCACTTTGTTGAATTAGAGCAGCAGCATATTTGAAATACAAATTGCTCTCTTCTGGGTACTGGGTAATACCATCCATTAATACTTCTAAAGCTTGTTCAACCTTCCCATTTAAAATTAATGTTTCTGCATAATCTGAAAATATTCCGGTATTATCCATTTTTGATTGGTAAACACGTTCATAAATTTTTTCAGCTCCTTCCGAATCGCCAATATTCACCAACAAATCCGCATGGAAATAATGGTAATATTGATTTTCGGGGTTTAACTTTAAGGCCTTCTCTATATACAATAGTCCCTCCTTTGAGTTGTCTAAATTGGAATAGGCCACTGCAAATCCTAACCATCCATCCGCATATTCTGGACTTTGGTCAATGGCTTTTTGAAAATAGGTAATAGCTTCTTCGTTTTTCTCCAGAACGATGTAACAATGCCCAATAAAATTATACGTAATGGGATCGACAAACTCTGGATGAATAGAACTTTTATATGCTTCTATGGCCAATTCAAATTGTTCCTCTTTCATATGGGCATTACCTAAATTGAAAAAGGCTTCCGAAAAATCTTCATTGATTAATGTAGCATATTCGTAACCTACAATAGCTTCCGAATAATCCTCCATTGTCATGTACATATTTCCTAAGAGGAACCATGCAAAATGGGAGTACGGATTATTGTTTATAAAATCATCCAGATGTTTTATGGCTAAATCGTATTGTAAACTATGTTCACAACTTAAAGTAAGTTCCATTAATGCATCTTCGTTCGAACTCTCAAAATGGATGATTTCAAGATATACCTGGATGGATTCGTGATAATCACCAATTTCTTGGTATTCTTTAGCTAAAGCCATTTTGGCATCTACTAAATCCTCATTATCCGATATTTTAATCAAATATTGAAGGGTTTCAATGGCTTTATCCTTTTGATCGGCCATACTGTAAATAGAGGCTTTACTGAAATAATGCTCTGGATTGGAATCAGCGAAGAGGGAAACGGATTCAATGATTTTTATGGCTTCAACCGCTTTTTCGTTGTAAACTAATGACTCAGCTTCTTTTAACTGAATAGATATAGAGTCTGGATGTTGTCCTTTACCTAGTTCTATCAGGATCTGAACGGTTTCTAAATTAGCTTCAACTAAGTAGAAATCAATCAGTTCCTCAAATTCTTCCACGTCAAAATAATACTGAGCCCCTTGGGCTGTCATTTCTTCAAATTTCTCGATCAGTTGGTTGATATCACCGTTGTCGAAAGGCAGAAAATCAGGATGGTCTTCCATAAGCTGGCAAATGTACTGCTTAGTCAAAGATAATAAAACAAATGGACAGGTTTTAGCCGTCTTTTTTGAATTGTTAACAACGCTATAACAGTGGAAAATTACTTGCTATTACTTAGATTTTCAGTGGATTTTGTATATATATTTGCGCCCTAAAAATTAAAATAAATGCCCCTTATAAAATCGATTTCAGGTATTAGAGGTACCATTGGTGGTCAGCCAAATCAAGGTTTAACACCAGTAGATGTGGTTAAGTTCACTTCCGCTTTTGGCTATTGGTTGTTGCAAAATTCAGAAAATGACAGCCCTAGCGTTGTGGTGGGTAGGGATGCTCGAATTTCTGGCGAAATGGTTTCTAATTTGGTTTGTTCCACCTTACAAGGTTTAGGAATAGATGTAATAGACCTAGGTTTATCCACAACTCCTACCGTGGAGATGGCTGTACCTTATTATGCTGCGATTGGTGGAATAATTATTACGGCTAGTCATAATCCAAAAGAGTGGAATGCCTTGAAACTTTTAAATGGGAAAGGAGAGTTTATTAGTGCACAAGATGGTACGGATGTACTGGAACTGGCAGATACGGATGAAGTTGTTTTTGCAGATGTAAATAATTTGGGATCATTTGAAAAAGTGGACGGATTTGGAGCCATCCATATTCAGAAGATCCTGGATTTACCATTGGTTAACGCAGATATTATCCGAAGTAAAAACTACAAAGTGGTTGTAGATGCGGTTAATTCTACCGGAGGGATTTTTGTTCCTCAATTATTAGACGCCCTTGGAGTAGAAGTAAAGAAATTATTTTGTGAACCTAACGGGAAGTTTCCACATAATCCAGAACCATTGCCCGAAAATTTAACCGAAATTATTTCTGAAATAAAATCGGCAAAATATGATTTAGGGATTGTGGTAGATCCGGACGTGGACCGTTTGGCTTTAGTCAGTGAAACCGGTGAAGTTTTTGGAGAGGAATATACTTTAGTAGCCGTTTCGGATTATGTTTTAAGTAAAACCAAAGGGGATACAGTTTCCAATATGTCTTCCACACGTGCATTAAGAGATGTAACAGAAAAACATGGGCAAAAGCATCATGCATCGGCTGTGGGTGAGGTGAATGTAGTGGACAAAATGAAAGCGGTTAATGCCGTTATTGGCGGGGAAGGTAACGGAGGTGTTATTTATCCTGAATTGCATTATGGTCGTGATTCGTTGGTTGGAATTGCCTTGTTTTTAACCCATATGGCGGAGCAAGATGCAAAAGCTTCTTCATTACGTGCTTCTTATCCAAATTATCATATTTCCAAAAATAAGATCAGTCTGACAGATGAAATTGACGTGGATAAGATTTTAAGTTTGGTCGAAGAAAAGTATAAGGTACATCCCATGAATACCGAGGATGGTTTGAAAATTGAATTTGATAAGGAATGGGTCCATTTAAGAAAATCAAATACGGAACCAATAATTCGTATTTACTCAGAAAGTGAACATCAGACCACAGCAGAAGTTTTAGCTGAAAAGCTTATTTCTGATATGAAAGAAATTATAAGAGAAACGAGATAATACGATGACGCCCATTTATTTTGATAATGCAGCTACTACAGCTATAGGAACACGGGTTAAGAGTGTTATGGTGGAGGCTATGGAATTGGATGGGAATCCATCTAGTTCACATGCTTTGGGTAGGAAATCAAAAGCGGCATTGGAGTCGGCAAGAAGTTCTGTCGCTAAATTATTGGGCTGTCAACCCGGTGAAATTATTTTTACATCTGGTGGCACGGAAGCGGATAATTTGGCTATTCTGGGGGTGGTGGAAACGGGGAAAGTGACCGCTATTATTTCCTCCCCTATTGAGCACCCTGCCATATTGGATAGCATAAAAAAGGCGGAAAGATTATATGGTGTTGAGGTGTATTGGGTAAAACATTTACCGAATGGAGATGTGAATTTGATCCATTTGGAAGAGTTGTTGAATTCTCATCCGAATTCCCTGGTGAGTTTAATGCAGGTTAACAATGAAATTGGGAACATTTTAGATGTGAAAACTGTTGGTAGTTTGTGTCAAACTTATGACGCTATTTTTCATTCAGACATGGTTCAAAGTTTTGGTCATTTCCCTATAGACTTATCTCAATTACCTGTCGATTTGGCCTCTTGTTCTTCGCATAAAATTCATGGACCTAAAGGAGTAGGGTTTTTGTACCGTAAAAAGGGCGTTTCATTAACGACACAATCCAATGGTGGAAAACAAGAACGAGAAGCAAGAGGGGGGACAGAAAACCTAATTGGTATACTGGGGTTTTCAAAAGCGTTAGAAATTGCAGTGACCGAAATGGATGAAATTAATTCCGAAATTGGGGAGTTAAAGAAATACTTTATTCAAAAAATGGAAGCCAACTTCGATAATGTTTCGTTTAATGGGGCTAGTGGCGATCTGGATGGTTCGGTAAATTCTGTTGTCAATGTAAATTTCTCAGGTGCAAACAATGATATGGTCCTTTTTCAATTAGATTTGAAAGGTATTTACGTTTCGGGTGGTAGTGCTTGTAGTTCGGGAGCAATTTCTGGATCACATGTATTAAATGAATTGGGTGTGGAAGGAGCTTCTATTCGTTTTTCTTTTTGCAAGGAGAATACGAAGGAGGAAATTGATACGGTCATTTCAGTGTTGATGGAAACGATGACTTAAGGAGGGTACCAAAACAATTATTTAATTAATCCGTATACTATAAAAATAACTGCATATGAAAAGGTTTGCATGCAAAATAATGATGTGGATGATAAGCGTGATGGCATTTGCTGCATGTACAAGTACATTCACTATTATTTCAGATTACGATAGAACAGCCAATTTCGCTAACTACAAAACATATAATTATCTACCTGGAGCAGATTCATTAATGGGGCCCGGAGCGAGTAGATTGAAGTCTCAGACCGAAGAATATTTACATTTATTGGGCTACCAAAAATCGGATACTCCTGATTTGTATGTTTCAATTTTGGGCCAAGTTCAGCAAAAGGTGGGATATACCACCAATAATATGGGATATGGAGGCTATTACGGTGGTTACTATGGGTATAATGGATGGGATTCCTATACGACTTCATATGTGTATAATCAAACTACCATTATGATCGATTTAGTGGATGCCAAACAAAAAAAATTAGTTTGGCAAGGTGGAGCCACAGGCGAATTTGACCAATATTCCATTAAAGATTCGAAATTGACCAAAATGATAGATGAGATTTTTGCTCAGTATCCGTATGTAGCGGGAAGTAATGAACAAAGAGTGAAATTGTATGGTAGGTATTACCAAAAACCGGCTGTTAAATAGAAAAAATATAGAATACTAAAAGGCGCTTTAGGGTGCCTTTTTTAATGAAAGAAAATGTATCCAACCACAATGGCTGCAATTATCCCACCCAAATCAGCGAGTAACCCCGCTTGTACGGTATAGCGAGTTTTCTTGATGTTAACGGCACCGTAATATACCGCAATGGTATAAAATGTAGTTTCGGTGGATCCTTGAAAAATGGATGCCATTTTAGAAACAAAATGATCGGCTCCGCGGTAGCCTAATTCCATAGAATCGTAATGTTGATAGGTTTCTAACATCATTCCTCGAGCTCCCGAACCACTCAATGGTTTCATGAAAGCCGTAGGTAAGGCAGGTACAAAATCGGTGTTTATACCTAATAAGCCAACAAACCATCCTAAACCGTCTACCACATAATCTAAGGTGCCCGAAGCTCTGAAAACGCCAATGGCCACTAACATTCCTACTAAATATGGTATGATGGATACGGTCGTTTTAAACCCATCTTTAGCTCCTTCTATAAAGGATTCATAGACATTCACTTTGTTCTTAAATGCCAGTAAAAAGAAGGAAACGATAATGGCGAGTAAAATAAAATTACCCACTACCGAAGTCACGCTTTCTAATTGATGTTTGGGGAGTTGCATTAAGCCATAAACAGCCGCAAAAATGACTCCAGTGATGGCAACTAAATAGGTGGCAATTCCGTTTTTTATTAGGTTGATCTTTTGGTAAATGGAAACGGTAATTAATCCAATTAAGGTAGCTATATAGGTCGCAATCAGAATTGGAATAAAAACATCGGTTGGACTAGCCGCTCCGGCCTGTGCTCGGTAGGCCATTACGCTTATAGGTATAATGGTTAAACCAGATGTGTTTAATACCAAAAACATAATCATTGGGTTCGAGGCCGTATCTTTTTGGGTGTTTAATTCTTGTAACCCATTCATCGCTTTCAAACCCATTGGGGTGGCTGAATTATCCAGACCTAACATGTTGGCGGCAAAATTCATCATGATACTTCCGTTTACCGGATGATTTGCAGGTATTTCAGGAAATAACTTTCTAAAAAATGGATCGACCCAATTACTTAGTTTTTGTACGGCTCCACCATCTTCACCAATTCGCATAAAACCCAACCAAAGGGTCATAATCCCCATTAAATACAATACTATGCTAATTGAAGCTTCGGCCATATCGAAGGTGCTTTGTACCATATCAGAGAAAACGTGTAAGTCTACTTCCGTGAAAACGACCCCAAGAGAAGCTTCAAAGAAATCTCTGAAAAAATATCCAACAACACGAAGAATTGCGACTAAGAAGCCGATCACGAAAAAGCCAATAAAAATGTAATTTAAAACCACAGAAAATGCATTTGATTTGTCCGAGCAAGGTATATGGAATTCGGTGTTTTTTTTGAGTTTGCTATTCCTAATATTAACACAGGTATATTAGGAACTTAGTTAATTTCTCCTCTTCTTCCCCTAAAGTTAATAGGCCACTTAGCCCGTATTTGTGCTTCTCTATTCGTGCAAGGATACTACAGATATTTGGAATGGTTTTTAATCAAAATCAATGGTAGTCCCCTAAAAGGGGTGTACATAATATTTAGCCTAGTATACTAATTGTGGTGTAAAATTATTTGTGAAAAATGTTCCTGTAGTTTTGTTATAATTATCTTTACACCCTATTTACCAATCCCTTATTTAGTTATGATGATGAAGAACTTAAATTTCCTTGCAATTCTGGTTATTGGAACTTTTACTTTTTTAAGTTTCCAAGGATGTGATAAGGATAAAGATGAAATTATTGAAGATATAACCCCTGAGATTTCCTGTAAATTAAGTGGTGTAGAATGGGAAACCAACGTTGCAGCAGGGCTAACGAGTTCTATCGTGGCTATTACTGCCACTAAAGGGAAAGAAGTTATCCTATTGTCAATTCCAGCTAAAGAGGTGGGTGATTACCCGATCGATATTATTACTACCAATGCCAGTTATACCCCCATTATTGATAGTATTTCAAATACGTATTTAGCTTTTGAGGGAGAAGTGAAAATAACGAGTATTAATACCTTAAGAACTCAGATTCAAGGGAGTTTTAATTTTAAAGCAGCCAATGCAACTACTTTAGATACCATCCATATTACGGAGGGTGTGTTAAAGAATATTCCAATGAAATAAAATAGGAGTCTAGTGAGCTTATTTTTAAACCTATACAACTAATTCACCTAGTCCTTGTCTTATAATCTCGAAACCTTCATTCTGAACCAATACAATAGTGGAAGGAATATTATTCCCATAACCACCATCAATGACAATATCTACTTTGTCCTGAAATCTTTCGTAAATCATATCTGGATCCATGGTGTATTCCAATAGTTCATCTACATCAATAACGGAAGTGGTCACAATGGGATTCCCTAACTCTTCCACAATAGCTTGTGGAATTTTATGATCTGGAACACGAATACCTACTTCTTTCTTTTTGGTATTAAAAACTTTGGGTACACTGGTATTTGCTGGGAGAATAAAAGTAAAAGCCCCCGGTAATGATTTCTTTAATACTCGAAACACGGGATTTGAAATTGGCTTAACAAACGAAGAGAGATGACTTAGATTTTGGCAAACAATGGAAAGATTGGATTTTTTAGCTGGGGTTCCTTTTATTTGCGCCACACGTTCAATGGCCTTGGGGTTCATAATATCACAACCTACACCATAAACAGTATCTGTGGGGAATACGATAACCGCACCATTTTTTAGTGCTTTGGCTATTTCTCCAATAACTTTGGGATCTGGATTTTCTGGATTTACTCGAATATACTTGGCCATGGCACGTTTTTTAGTACCCGCAAAGGTACCCTACTTTTCGTAACAACCTAGATCGGGCAGGTGATCACGGGGATCTCCTTTTAAATCGTTTAATAAGGTGTCTGTTAGATAGAGGTTGCCCTTATCAATGGCTCGTGAAGAATCGTTGAGTAAAAAATCATAATTGTAAGGATCAATAAATAAAGGATCATTTAAATCCGGTTGGGTGGATAAGGGTTTACTTGGGTTTAAAACTATGTTTTCAAACTTCCCTGTTAATCCAGAATCCAAGGTATCCTTTGTTGTTTTTAAAACACAATTTTTGAAAAGATATTTGAATGGAGTCGAGGTAGTAGAGTCTGTACTGATCTCTTCGTCTGAAGTACCATAAATAATACAATTTACAAATTCGACATCTAAACCACCAGCAACTTCCAGCTGACCTCCCGAAGTAGGTAAATAAAAATAATTACTTAAGAATAAGGATGCGTCACTTCTACTACCGGAAGAATAATTGGCTATCGTGGTATGTCGGAAACGATGGGTACCCGCTCCTTGTAGACCTACTAAAACATTCCCTGAATTAGTAATCAATACATTCTCCGCTTGAATATTATGATTTCGAACAAGCATGCCCAAGCCCCCACTGTTTTTAATGACGGTATTGTATAGTTTAACCTTGTTGGAAGCCAATTCGGGTACGCCATCCAAATAAAATTCTTCGGCTTGAATTCCAATAAATGGATTTTTGATAATAACGTTATTAAACATATGATCGGCCGGTCCCTCATTTAAGATTATCCGATCCCATTGCCCGGGTAAATCGTCAAACCCAGCTTCTAAACGGGTTCCTTGAAAAACCACTTCATTTCCTAATTCACCCTGTACATTCAAAACGGAACCTCGGTAGGCCCATAGTCCCGATTGATCGTAAAAGTGTAATTGGGTTCCTGCGGGGATATTTAGAGTAATGGCAGAATCAATCATTAAGAATCCAAAAATTACATGTGGTTTATCGTTCGGTAAATTAACGGTCGACCCTACAGGGTAATACTCCGGATAATCACTTATATGTGAAATAGGAGGGAGACCATTGATGTATAAATTGGGTTTGTAGTAATACGCATTTTGCCCCCAAGCCGTTAATGCGAGAGATTGAACATTTCCATTAGTGGTAAATAAAACTTCTTCAATAATAACAAATGGATTGTTTTGATTGGTTGGATCTATTGTGACTTCTACAAAAACGAACATACTGTCATTTCCTCGAATTTCAATGTCGTTAAACGCCACTCCAGGTTGGCCATTAACATTCATTCTAAAATTAGAATTACTTCCTGTTTTTAGTTTGATTTTTGAAATAATGATCGATTCTGGATTCTGGTTGTAAATCAAGAATCTTTTGGTGGTAGAACCCAAAGTGGTGAAAACAGTATCAAATTTCAGGGTGTCTGTACTGAAGTTCAATTTATCCGAAGGGTCTTCTGTGAATTTGTTTTTTTTACACGAAATCACTAAAAATAGTGACGCCATTAGAAGTATGGAAAGAAAGTTTTTCATCAATTTTGTGCTGCAAATGTAATCAGGGATTCCATACGTTAAAGCATTATAAATATTGTTTTTTTTCTAAAATATATGTTGTTCACATTACGCTGTAAATAACTGCACGAAAGATTTTTAATAAAATTCGTATATCTATGGGATTTGAGTATATTTGCATCCCCAAAACGGGTTGACTTTACCAATCGCTCAAAGGGTTATTAATAAGAATAGAACATAAAATTTATATAAGATGAAAAAAGACATTCATCCAAGTGAGTACAGATTAGTAGTGTTTAAAGACATGTCTACTGAAGATACTTTTTTAGGTAAATCAACTACTAATAGTGCAGATACTTTGGTTTGGGAAGATGGAAATGAATATCCGTTAATAAAACTAGATATTTCTGATAAGTCTCATCCATTTTATACTGGTAAAATGCAATTCGTTGATACTGCAGGTAGAATTGACAAGTTCAAGAACAAATACGCGAAATTCAATAAGAAATAAGAATTTGCAATCATTTTATTTAAAAGCTCCTTTCGAAAGATTGGAGCTTTTTTTATGCATCATAAATTGATAGGATTTGATTAGTATTTTACATTTCAAATCTATTTGCTGTACTACATTTGGAAAAAAGTAAACACATGAACATTATTTTATTCGATGGGGAAGTAAGATCACAACTTTTACCTTTAACATATACACGCCCAGTAGGGAATCTTCGTATCGGAATTTTAACTATTAATGAGAAATGGGAGCGAACACTAAATGCATCGGTATCTTATAAAACGGAAGAGTATTTAACTCCTAAATTTCCAATGATTGTGTCCTCTGAAAATATTTTAATTCATGGAGGGCTTTGTCCGGACGGAAAGGTAGAAGGTGAAATTGAAAAATTAAAACTGGGTGAACGTTTAGTTTTTGAAGAAAAAATTATTGCGGTACACATAGCTGAAAATGATATGGGTAATTTCTTTGAAGGAAGTTATTCCTTTACCAAGGATGTGATTTATACGGATTCCATATTAATAATTGAGCACCCGTGGGATTTATTTGCAAAGAATGCAGAAGCTTTGGAAATTGACTTTGCCAGGATAACTAATGGACGTGAATCTCAACCCATTTCTTCCACAAATACCTTAATAGGTAACCGTGTTTTCTTGGAAGAAGGAGCAATAGTAGAAGGCGCCATTTTGAATTCTAAGTCGGGACCTATATATGTAGGGAAAGAGGCGGAAATTATGGAAGGCTGTTTGGTGAGAGGAGGATTGGCACTTTGCGAACACGCAGGATTGAAAATGGGTGCTAAAATATATGGGGCGACTACAGTTGGTCCGCATAGTAAAGCTGGTGGAGAGGTAAATAACTCTATTATTTACGCATACTCTAACAAAGGGCATGATGGCTTTATTGGAAATACGGTTATTGGGGAGTGGTGTAATTTGGGGGCAGATACCAATACGTCAAATCTTAAAAATAACTACGCTAAAGTAAGGGTATGGGAGTATGATTCGGGTAGATTTGCCGATACCGGATTGCAGTTTTGTGGATTAATAATGGGTGATCATTCAAAATCGGGAATTAACACCATGTTTAATACCGGTACTGTTATAGGGGTCAGTGCCAATGTTTTTGGAGGTGGATTCCCAAGAAATTTCATCCCTTCATTTTCGTGGGGCGGAGCTTCCGGAATGATTGAATTTAGATATAACAAAGCAGCAGAAGTGGCGCAAGCCATGATGGGGCGAAGAGGTTTATCTTATGATGAGGTAGAAGAAGGAATAGTGAAAACTGTTTTTGACAATACTGCCATTTATCGTAAGAACTTAAAATAAGTCGGACATAATTTCCGATAAAAGTGACGTAGTGGTATCCAAAATGAAATGGCATTACAATTGACTTTTGGCAAACCAGAATCTTGTAAGAAGATTGCATACTTAAAGTAGACACAAATGAATTTAGATATATTAGGATTGAGTGGCGTAATTGATCAGGACACCGAGTTTATTCCATTGTTTTCGAAAGATGACGAGAACCGAATGAACAATGAAGAAGTACCTGAATCATTACCGTTACTTCCATTAAGAAATAATGTTTTGTTTCCTGGGGTAGTTATTCCAATTACCGTAGGAAGAGACATGTCCATAAAGTTAATTGAGGATGTTATGCAATCCACCAAAACCATTGGTGTGGTCGCTCAAAAAGATCCGAAGACCGAAAACCCAACACCAGAAGACTTAAATGAAATTGGTACGGTAGCTCGAATAATTAAAATGTTGAAAATGCCCGATGGGAGTAAAACAGTTATTATTCAAGGTCAACGTAGATTTCAAATTACAGAAATGGTTCAGACCGAACCCTATTTTGTTGCAAATGTAGATGCCTTACCTAAAGAAGAAATTATTGAAGATAAAAGGTTTAGTGCCTTAATTGAATCGATAAAAGATTTGGCAAATCGTATTATTCATGAATCACCAAATATTCCATCGGAGGCTTCTGTAGCCATTAAAAACATCGAAAGCCCGTCTTTCTTGGTGAATTTTATTGCGAGTAACTTAGATAGACCTGTGGATATTAAACAAGGACTTCTGTCTACATTAGATCTTGTAAAACGTGCGGAAAAGCTATTGGAAATCTTAACGGAAGAGCATCAAATTCTTGAATTAAAGAATGATATTCAAAGTAAGGTCAAGGTAGATATTGACAAACAACAACGGGAGTATTTCTTGAACCAACAAATGCGTCAAATTCAAGAAGAATTAGGTGGCAATCCAGTAGATCAAGAATTACAGGAATTTAAAAAACGTGTCAAAACGAAAAAACTTCCAAAAAACGTAAAGGAGACCATCGAAAAGGAGTTATCTAAATTGGAAAGGTTAAATCCATCTGGGGTGGAGTATTCGGTTCAATCCAATTACATTGATACCATTTTAGAATTACCATGGGGTGAATTTACAAAAGATAACTTCGATTTAAAACGTGCCACAAAAGTTTTAGATGAAGATCATTTCGGTTTGGAGAAAGTAAAAGAGAGAATCTTGGAGCATTTGGCCGTCCTGAAAATTAAGAAGGACATGAAAGCGCCTATTCTTTGTTTGGCAGGACCTCCGGGAGTTGGTAAAACCTCATTAGGGAAAAGTATCGCAAAGGCTTTAGACAGAAAATATGTTCGTATGTCCTTGGGTGGTTTACGGGATGAGGCCGAAATTAGAGGGCATCGTAAAACCTATATCGGTGCAATGCCCGGACGAGTTATTCAAAGTTTAAAGAAAGCAGGTTCTTCAAATCCAGTATTTATTTTGGATGAAATTGATAAGGTTGGACATAGTGCGCAGGGAGATCCATCTTCCGCTTTATTGGAGGTATTAGACCCCGAGCAAAATTCATCTTTTTACGACAATTTTGTGGAAATGGATTATGATTTGTCTAAGGTCATGTTTATTGCCACAGCGAATAACTTGGCTGATATTCAACCTGCATTGCGTGATCGTTTAGAGATTATTGAAGTAAGTGGATACACGGTAGAAGAGAAATCGCAAATTGCTAAAAAGCATTTGATACCCAAGCAACTGAAAGAACACGGTATTACCAAAGCCCAATTCCAAGCGCCAAATAAAACGATTGTGAAATTGGTGGAAGAATATACCAGAGAGTCGGGTGTACGTAATTTGGAAAAGCGCATTACTAAGTTGATTCGCCAAACGGCCAAGCATATTGCTTTGGAAGAGGAATATGATACAGAGGTTAAGCCAGATCACTTAAAAGGAATTATTGGTCCTGGACACGCTCGTAATAAATACGAAGGAAATGAGATCGCTGGTGTCGTAACGGGATTGGCTTGGACTTCCGTTGGTGGGGATATTTTGTTTATTGAAACTTCTATTACTCCGGGGAAAGGTCTGATCACTTTAACGGGGCAATTGGGGAGTGTGATGAAAGAATCGGCTACCGTAGCCATGCAATACTTGAAAGCACATGCAGCAGACTTAGGTTTAGAAGCCAGTATTTTTGAAAAATGGAATGTGCATTTACACGTGCCTGCAGGAGCTATTCCCAAGGATGGACCATCGGCAGGTATTACTATTTTTACGGCTTTAGCTTCTTTGTTTACCCAAAGAAAGGTGAGAAATAAAATGGCCATGACCGGTGAAATTACTTTGAGAGGTAAGGTTTTACCCGTTGGAGGAATTAAAGAGAAAATACTAGCTGCGAAAAGAGCGAATATTACCACTATTATGTTATGTGAAGATAACCGTCAGGATATTGAAGATATTGATGAAAAATACTTGAAAGGTTTAACCTTCCATTTTGTGGAAGAAATGAAGCAAGTTATGGACTTTGCTTTATTAAATACTAAAGTGAAGAATCCAATTCAAATCGTGAAGAAGGAAGAGAAAAAAGAAGAAAAGAAATAAAATAGGGATAGGTTTTATTGAACGAAATAAGCGGAGAAGGTGATTTCTCCGCTTTCTTTTTGCTTTAAACTTTTTTTCTAAAACAATCCTTTCAATGTTTCCAATAACTGGTCATACATAGCATCACTAATGTCTAAATGGGTAACCATTCGAAGTTTTCCAGGTCCCATACTTGAAATCAGAATACCTTGATCTTTTAGTTTTTGGGTAATGATCGTATCTTCAAAACCCTGCTTTGGTTCGAAAATAACAATGTTGGTTTGTACCGGAATGACTGATTTGACCCAATGCAGGGAAAGTAAAGTTTCTTCAATGGTTTTGGCATTTGCATGATCCTCAGCCAAACGATCTACATGGTGATCCAAGGCGTAAATACCTGCGGCAGCTAGAAATCCTGCTTGTCGCATTCCGCCACCAAAAGCTTTTCGGTAACGTAAGCCCATATGAATATCTTTTTTAGAACCTAATAACAAGGACCCTACTGGAGCTCCTAAGCCTTTTGACAAACAAATCGAAATGGTATCGAAAATTGAACCGTAATCTTCCGGAGATTGTTTGCGGGCTACTAAGGCGTTAAACAGCCGTGCACCATCTAAATGGAAATCTAATTTATGGGTATCACATACCTGTTTAATTTCCCGTAGTGGTTCTAAATCCCAGGTAGTTCCTCCTCCCTTATTACAGGTGTTTTCGGTAGATACCATTCGAGAAATCGGTTTGTGAATATCATCTGGGTATATAAATGACGCCACATCCTTTGCCGTGAATTGGCCTGATAACGTAGGGATGAGACTCGTAGAACATCCTGCGTTCAATCCAATGCCTCCACCTTCATATTGGTAAATATGAGAATAAGCATCACATATAATATCTTCTCCTGGTTGGGTATGAATTTTAATCGCAATTTGATTAGACATCGTTCCAGAAGGAACAAATAGAGCTGCTTCCATACCAAACATGTGGGCTGCCTTTTCTTCCAAAGCGTTAATGGTTGGGTCTTCACCAAAAACATCATCTCCTACATGTGCTTCAAACATAGCTTCCATCATTGGAGGAGTTGGCTTAGTTACGGTGTCACTTCTTAAGTCGATCTGTTGCTTTTTCATAGGATAAAATTGAGGGTGCGAAATTACCTTTTTAGGAACAATTTGAACTAGAATAAGGGCAAAACTGATCCGCCAATATGGATAATTGATATACAAACTATTAGCCGTGAATTCGTTCATGAATGAATAAGCCCAAATTAATCTGAATAATCCGTTTTTAATAGTACTTTTGCCGCTCAAAATTTAAAGAATGCAATCAATAAGAAACATAGCAATTATTGCTCACGTAGATCACGGGAAAACTACATTGATGGATAAAATCATCCACGAATGTCAGGCAATGGGTGATCACAAGGAAACTGGTGATTTAATTTTAGATAACAATGACCTTGAGCGAGAACGAGGAATTACAATTGTTTCTAAAAACGTATCAGTAAATTACAAGGACGTAAAAATCAACTTAATTGACACTCCAGGTCACGCGGATTTTGGTGGGGAAGTGGAACGTGTTTTGAAAATGGCTGATGGTGTATTGTTATTAGTAGATGCATTTGAAGGGGCTATGCCTCAAACACGTTTTGTTTTAAGTAAAGCTTTAGAGTTAGGTTTGAAACCAATCGTTGTAGTAAATAAAGTAGATAAAGAAAACTGTACGCCTGATGTGGTGCATGAGCAAGTTTTTGATTTGATGTTTAACCTAGAAGCTACCGAAGATCAATTAGATTTCACTACGCTTTACGGTTCCTCAAAACAGGGATGGATGAGTACGGATCATACGATTAAAACAGATAATATTCGTCCATTAATGGATGCTATTATTGATGTGATTCCTGAATCTCCTTATAGAGAGGGAACTCCTCAAATGCAGATTACATCTTTGGATTTCTCTTCATTCGTGGGGCGTATTGCCATTGGACGTGTTTTCAGAGGAGATTTAGAAGAAGGTAAGGATTACATGTTATGTAAGAAAGACGGGACGAAGAAAAAAGTTAGAATTAAAGAATTACAGGAATTTGTAGGTCTTGGAAAATCAAAAATTTCTAAAGTTCGTTCGGGTGATATTTGTGCGGTTGTAGGAATAGATGGATTTGAAATTGGGGATACGATTGCCGATTTGACGGAGCCAGAAGAATTGAAACGTATTTCTATTGATGAACCTACAATGAGTATGTTGTTTACTATTAACAACTCTCCATTCTTTGGTAAAGAAGGTAAGTTTGTTACTTCTCGTCACCTAAGAGATCGTTTGTTTAAAGAAACGGAAAAAAACTTAGCATTACGTGTTGAGGAAACAGATACGGAAGATAAATTCAACGTTTTTGGTAGAGGAGTTCTGCATTTATCAGTACTTATTGAAACCATGCGTAGAGAAGGGTATGAGCTTCAAGTAGGAAAACCTCAAGTAATTGTTAAAGAAATTGACGGTGTAAAATGTGAGCCATATGAAGTGATGGTTATTGATGTACCGGAAGAATCTTCAAGTAAAGCCATTAACTTGGTGACCCAACGTAAAGGGGATTTAATGATCATGGAACCTAAGGGTGATTTACAGCATTTAGAGTTCTATATCCCTTCGAGGGGGATTATTGGTTTACGTAACTTAATGTTAACGGCAACCTCTGGTCAAGCAATCATGACTCACCGTTTTAAGGAGTTTGCTCCTCATAAAGGTAATATCGTTGCACGTAGTAAAGGTGCTTTCATTTCAATGGAACAAGGTGCGGCCACTTCATTTGCACTAAATAAATTGCAAGATAGAGGGTCCTTCTTTGTAGAAGCAGGGGATGTTATCTATAAAGGTCAAGTTGTAGGAGAACACTCTAGAGACAATGATTTAGAGATTAACTTGGTGAAAGGAAAACAATTAACCAACATGCGTAAATCTGGAACGGATGATGCCATGAAAATTGCTCCGAAAATCTTATTCTCTTTAGAAGAAGCGATGGAATATATTAAGGATGATGAGTACTTAGAAGTGACTCCGCTTAGTTTAAGAATGAGAAAAATTAAGTTCTAGAAATATTTATTACTCAAAAAAAATCCGATGAAGAAATTCATCGGATTTTTTTTTGAGTCATTTTATTTAGTTACGTCTAGAATATACCTGTAAGCCTTTCTTAGTACTTGTAATGTCATAAATGATATACAGTTGACCCGTGCTTTGGCTGCACGAGATATACATTTCGCCATTCTTTTCCTTCATTTCAGTCCAGCCCTCATATTGGAAAATTTTCACGTTTTCTGAGGTGTGAAGTAACCGATCACAACTGTATTGGTTGAATACCATGGGAGGAATGAAAGAACCGTATAGGATGTTAGGCGAGTTTTTACACATTAGCTGACCTTCATCTATATGCATGCTTAAGTCTTTACCAAAGTGAATGGAATTATCCTTTTCGCAGTTATTAGAGGTGACCCAATTTGATTTCCATTCAGCCGAGCCTACTGCTGACTTGGAATATTCTTCTAGGGTATTCGAAAGTTCCCAAGAAGTGTTTGCCAATAATCCCATGTTACTGGGTTCTACGTTTTGGATCGTTCTATTTCCTAGAGGTAAATGAATCATCGGATAAATTCCCTTTTCAACATCTCTAATGTTCCAATTGCTTGTATCGTATTTTTCGACAAAAATGTAATAATCCCCTTCTTCGAAAATTTTTGCGCTCTTAAATTCACCTATCAAATCAGACTTCATGGTTGCCACTACATGTAGGCCAGTCAGCCAATCGTCCGGGTTATTGAAAACCTCCACTTTCGCGTTTACCACTGGAGAACCGGTAGGGTCGAGCACAATGCCCTCTATCTTATAGAACTCTTTTTTGGAACATGAAGTTATGATTACTGGAATGGATAGGAATAGCGCACCTAATATAATGGTGATTGTTGAAGGTAGTGACTTCATGGTAGTGTGTTTAGTACCACGAAATTACGTTGTAGGTTTAGATTTTATTTTGTAATAGTTTGCAAAATGTACGACTATAACGTCAAGTAATGATACAATACGCTATTGGGTCATTTTATTAAAATAGATGTTCTTATCTCGATCGAGTATACACTTCCAATACCTTAAGACCATTATCTCCAGTATATAGAATGTAGGTTTGTCCGACTGAGGAATTACAACTTAGATACATTTTGGCCCCTTTGGCCTCCATTTCTGGCCAATTGGAATATTCAAATTGCTTCACGGGAATTTTGGTAAATGGTAAAGTCTCACATCCTAATATGTTAAAGATCATTGGAGGAACAAAAGTTCCAATTATTTCTGTCGCATTCCCTCTACATACGGTGGCTCCTTCAGAAAAACGCATGGATAAATCTTTATTGAAAAATAACTGGTTATCACGTTTACAATTATTTATTCCTGACCAAATGGACTGCCACTCTACCGCAGTAGCTCCAGGCTTGGTGAATTCTCGGTGTACATTCGTTAATTTCCAAGCAGTTTCAGCCATAGCTGACATATTATTAAACTCAATGGTATGGGTAAGGTCCGTTTCTTCAGGTACCGTAATTTGGGGATATATTCCTTGTTCTACTTTTCTGATTTCCCAGTTGCTAGAGTCATATTTTTCAATGAAAATATAGTATTCTCCAGCTTCGTAAATCGCCTCAGATTCGAATCTTCCCGAAAGGTCAGTTACCATGGTGGTAAGAACATTAAGTCCCGTGAGCCAATCTTCTGCATTTCTGAAAATCTCCACTTTGGCTCCAGAAATTTGAGTGTTGTCCACACTGACTACGTTTCCAGTAAATGCTACAGATTCTTCCTTCTTATTACAAGAAGAAAATGAGACAATCAATAGCGTTGGTATTGAAAGAAAAATTAGCTGTAAGAATACCTTTAATTTCATGCTGCAATATTAGTTGTTATAATAAGTGAGTGAAAAAATTTCATCCCATTATTATCAATACAACAACAAAAACTATAACTATTTGGTCAAAAACCACTAATCGTAGCTTTTTTTCGAATTTTGGATGAAAAAACGTGTAAATGTTGGACGCTTTTTTCCATCCATGATTTTATGATCTTAGTATATTTGAAAGGAATTAGGCCCCTATATTTGAACATTATTTCTGGAGGGTTAGGCAACCTTCTTTTTAAAAAATGCATCTATAAGTAGAACCTGAGAAGTGGAATGACAGAGGAAGAATTAATTAAAGCATGTAAACAAAATAATGCACGTGCTCAAAAGCTATTTTTCGAGAGGTACTCGCCAAGATTAATGGGAGTTTGTATCAGATACTCTAATAGCCAGGATGAGGCCAATGACATGCTTCAAGATGGGTTCATAAAGATCTTTCAAAAGTTAGGCTCATTTAATGGGACAGGATCCTTCGAAGGTTGGATGCATAGAACTATGTCGAACACCTGTTTAGATAATATTCGAAAAAATAAGAAGTTTAAATTTGGTGTGGAAATTGAAAATGCGGAAAGTGAAGTTCATGTTCCTGAAAATGCGCTTTCCGAAATAAGAACCAAAGAGCTTTTGGAACTAATCGCAAGATTACCAGAAGGGTATAGAATAGTTTTTAACATGTTTGCCATTGAGGGTTATGGACACAAGGAAATTGCAGATGAACTTGGGATTACAGAAAACACTTCTAAATCTCAATATAGAAAAGCAAGACTTTGGCTACAGAAAGAATTAGTGGAATTGGATAAAATATTACAATAGTGGAAGAAAGCGATAACATAAAAAAACTCTTTAAGGAGAGGTTTGAGTCTTTTGAGGCTCCCGTTGATCCAAAATTATGGAGCGGTATCGAATCAGCTATCAGTGGCTCTGCCCCTATAGCTGGTGCGTCAATACTATCTACTAAGGCTATTATTTCCTTGGTGGTGGCTGCTACGGTTGTGGCAACTATTGCTACCATTTCTTTAACGGATGGGGTAAAGGATAGGAATATTAACACCCCAATTGCTATTGAAAATGAAATTATTGAACGGAATACGATTTCGGATGAAAATATTGAAAATGTATTATCTGTTGAAGGGGATGACTCCAATAACCGAATTACTCCAGTTGAACCAGAAGTTTCCAATGGATCGGTTACCATGGAAAAGAAAGATTCAAATAATGATCTCATTAGGAATACTTCTAAAAATAATGAATTAGCGGAAGTGGAATCTGGAAAGGAAGAATCTCTGGTGGAAGAAGTTAATTCTCAGGAAATACGAAGTGAAGTAAGTATTTCAGATGTTAATAAGGATACCGAAATTATTAGTAATGCTCCAAAAACAATTATTGTTAAGGATCAATCACGAGTTGAGGCTTATCCATCTGGGGGTGTTGCTCCTTTATTCGTAACCTTTAGTTCAATAGCTGAGATTCAGGATATCAAATGGAAATTTGATGATGGCACGGAAAGTACAGCGTTAAATCCTACACATGAATTTACAGAACCTGGAATTTATTTTGTCACCATGTTGGCCAAATTAAAAGATGGTTCGGTGGTTATGGATAAGGCCGTAATTCAGGTGAAAGAGGATCTTAGAGAAAAAGAGAATTCTTATGCGGTTTCTGAAATAAAGGTGCATAATATTATTACTCCGAATGGAGATGGTAGTAACGATGAGTTAATTGTGGAGATGAAAGGAATTCACTCTTATTCGATCTCTATATACTCCAAAGGAGGACAATTAGTTTACCAAAGTGAAAACCCAATGCAAAACTGGGATGGGACTAATTTGAATGGAAGTAGAGTTTTGGATGGCACTTACTTTTACTTAATTAATGCGTTAGGTGAAGATCAAAAAGTATATAGTCCTAAAGGATATATTACAGTAAGAGGTTCCAGATAAGTCTAAATATAGCTCGGTGAGAAATACGGTTATTAGGGGTATGGCTGTCTAATCTGAAAAAAAAACAACCCTTTAGGATAACAAAATTATAAACCTATATCATTAATTTGATATAGGTTTTTTTTTGGCGCAACCCGAGGGTTTTAGGATGGATTAAATGGTTCGTTTACTACATGATGAGGTTAGGATGTGTTTGGAATAGGGAAGGGGATTCTCCTCTTTGTTTAGGGATCAGAGAACCGGAAAGGAAAAATAAATCTGGCCTCAAAAAAAGGGGAGGTAAATTTTACCAAAGGGTTTCTTATAAATTTGAAATAGTCCTTTGTTGGTAACAAAGGCTACCTGAAATATAATTAAACTACTGTAACAGGATCGTATTTAAATATCGTTTAGTTGGGTGTTTCGTTATGGAGGTTGCAAATGGAACCTTAGTTTTCCATCCTCTTTCTCGTGAATATTGCGACTATTGCGGTGGTCAAAACCCCCATTACCAGGGAGCCAATAAATCCTTGAACAATATAATTATTAAGTTTGAAAAAATCCTGAGCCTCTTCTTTATTCATTTCGCCACTTTCAACAGTATAGTTAATGGCATTCGTAAAATAATCGGGTGTTATAATTGTGGAAGTGATATATTGCGAAAATGGGATAAGTAGAGCAATAATTAGGGTGATAATTGATCCTGAAATAAACCCGTGTTTATAGGTCATTATTCCCCGATAATAATTTTTTCTTTTGTCGAGTAGGGCCAAAACATATATAAGAATTGCGGGTATGGCAATAAAGTTGGTATACATCGCATGTTTTGAAATATGTTCATCGTGAAGACCGAAAAGTCGTTCCATAAACATCCAAATCAAGCCCATTAGAATAAAAATGAAAGCCCACTTTATTTCAATTTTAATTTTATTCATCCTTCTTTTTTTGGGGATATATGGACCAATGTATGTGGTTCTAATCCTATTTTTATTTGGAGCTAATATAAGAGCAAAATTAAGAAGATGGTGTGTTTCCACAACTTTTGTTTTCTTGGATAGGGGGACAGGGAACGGTTCCATAGGAACAATAAACGCAACAATCTCCTTCCTTGGGTTTTACAACGGTGTTACAATGCTCACATTTATAGAAAAATTGACACGCATTAGTTGGCATTTCTTCTTCTTTTTTATATCCACATTCGGGGCAGGTAATTTCTGATTTTAGTTGGACTTTCATTCGTTTTCTTTGTTGTCGATTACTTTGTAGCCGGTAGCGTTAATGGCTTTCTCTATTTCGTTTACATTGGTTTTGGTTTTGGTTTTGTCAAATTCAATGATTACCATCTTATTTTCGTACAAAACTTGTGTGTTTACAATTCCGTTAAGTTTATTTACCGAGTGATAAATATGTTCTTCGCAACTGATACAGGTCATTCCACTGACTCTAAATAAAGTGGATTGAAGGTCTGATTTGTTAATTTCGCTTATGGCCTTTTCTGTATTTCCATAAAAATTATTGGAAAAGTATGGAAAAGCTAACATCATAATTGCCGTTGCAGTGATAATTCCTAAAAATGATTTGGATTGGAAAAAATGAGGGGTTTCATCCGTTTCACATTCACAATCCGAAATTTCAGGTGCTTTAAGTTTTTGATACCAACCAAACCCAAGAACCAAAATTGTCATTCCAATTAAATAGGGCCTGAAAGGTGCGATCCAGGAGAATGTGGAGGCTACCCCACTTGTTCCAGTAATTAGAGCCAATACGGGTGTTATACAGCATAAGGAAGCTGAAATGGCGGTAAGTAAACCGACTCCGATTAATCTCTTATCCGTTTTCATATCGATTAATAAAATACATTATTATTCAATAATAGGAAGTAATAATGTTGGAAATCCTACCATCAAGGAGTTAAAAATTGTTAGCATTCCCTTTCGCAAATTTTAGATTTCGGTCTTTCATTTGTATAGAATAGGAAGAGATGACAGAAATGTTCCGCTTAAGAACCTTACTTAATTCAAAAAGTTGAAGTTTTATTTCATCCTAAATTTGGTTTTGGATTTTAAATCCTACGCTCTTTCTTACCGTTAAAATCTAATTGTTAGATAATCAAACGATTCATTTAATTCATAAACGGTGTCTAGGCAAAGATTTATTTCATTACAACTGTTGAATCGCAAAAAGAACAAATAAAATTCCAGAACTAAATACCATAAAAAGAACGTAGGTTGCAATGGAGCGTATTATATTCATGGTTCGATTTCCTTCTGAGAAAAATTGCCAAAACACCCAAAGGGCATACGCAATAGAAATAAGGAGAGGTACTAATTCTAAATAGTCACTTTCGATGAATAATTTGAGGATGATAAATACCGAATAAAATATTGCCTGTTGACCGGTGATATAAGAGTTTAAAACGAAATGCTCTAGGTAATTTCGCCCCAATCCTTTAAATGAGAGGTAGGAAGCAAAAGAAAAAACGGGTAGAAGAAGCAAGGTTGCATACGCAAAGTTTTCAGAAATCCAAGTCAAAAACAAGGGCATTTCGAGCCTGCTTTCGGTAGAATTCGAGACCTTTGAAAACCCGGATATAAATTCATTCATCCAAGTATGTTCTCCTACTATACGAGAAATGATAAAATAGAGCGTTGAAAATGTAAGTACATAGGCTATGGGTTTAAAGTGACTTTTTCTTTTTCCGTTCAAAAAATCTCTGATGCTGGCTCCTGGTCTGACCAATAATTCAATAAGGGTGTAAACAAAACCTTTATTGACCTGAAATACGCTACCCGAAATTTCTTTCAAAAAAGTAGCCCGATTGATTTTACCAACTTTTGAATTTTGCCCACAGTAACTGCAAAAATTCCCCGCCACTATTTGTCCACAGTTTTTACAATTCATGCTTTACTAATATTTAATGCAACGGTCAGAATGGGAACCATAATCTGCCTTTGGGCATCCATTAATTAATCGCAAGGTAAATTATTTTGCAAAAGGATGAAACATTCTCTGGACCTGTCTTGATACGCTAGTAGGCCATTTCTTAGCATTCATGCCTTGGAATAGATGAGAAGCCGGCAAAAGTCTTAACATTTCTGATTGAACGGAAAAGGAGGAAACATAATCTAACGATGTAGTATCCTGTTTTGTTTTTAGACGAATAATTATATGGAGTAGGGAGGCTTGGAATTTTCAATGTGGCTCCTATACGCCTTTGATAGGATGGGGTGGTTTTTTTTAGGGATCCTGACATTCATGCCTACTTGCGGGTACAAATTCATTAAATAACCGTGTCGAAAAGCGTTGTTAATTACCGGGTGTTGAGGTCATTAACACGTGTTTTTTATTGCTGGCATCATTATTGAAATCTTGGGTCATCTATACTAATTTAAATAACTTAAATCGATGAAAACTCACCTTTTAATTTCAGCTCTAACATTATGGAGCTTTTTAGGAAGTACACAAACATGGCAATGGTCAAAATCTGAAGGGAATACTGGATCTGATCAGGCGATGAGTGTGGTTACGGATCTGAATGGAAATATTTTGATGACTGGGCAATATGGTAGCCCAACCCTTACTTTTGGAAATAATACCTTAACAAATGCAATGACTAACGGTGCTGCGGATGCATTTGTGGTTAAATATAATTCTTTGGGTAATGTACTTTGGACTCAAAATATTTCAGGTAAACTACAAGATATTGGTCATTGTATAATTACGGATGCTTTAGGGAATGTATATGTTTCTGGAAAGTTTGAAAGTGACACATTAACCATTGGCAGTACTCTGCTTTTCAATTCGCAAGGAACGGATATTTTTCTTCTTAAATTTGATTCTAATGGAAATTTACTTTGGGCAAAAAATGCGGGAGGAGCCTATCATGTAACGGGGGGGAGTTTAGCGGTTGACCCTTTAGGAAATGTGGTGATGACGGGCTCTTTCAATAGCCCTGATATTACTTTTGGAAGCACGATATTATTTAATTCTAATCCTTCTTCACATGATGTATTCATGGTGAAATATGACCCGAATGGCAATGTTACTTGGGCTAAAAGTTTTGGAGGCAAATTTGATGATTTTGTTTCCGGTAATGAAATGGATACGAATGGCAACCCTGTTATTTGTGGACATTTTAAGTATATTAATTTACCTATTGATGGGGTATCGGTCACTAATTCCGGTATGGGTACTAACGATATATTTGTCGCCAAATTTGATCCGAATGGAGATGTAATTTGGTTACGTCAAGTAGGAGGGAATCAAGAAGAATATAGTAGCAACTTAACCCTAGATAAAAACGACAATGTGATCATTTCAGGTTCTTTTCAAAGTGCTAGTATTACTATAAATGGAAGTACATTAACTAACATTGGCGGAGTTGGAATGGACGCTATTATTGTCAAATACGATGCTAACGGTGGATTTCAATGGGCACGGAATGGAGGAGGAACTTTTAATGATAATGTAAAAGACCTCGTGGAAGATGTGGATGGAAACGTTTATGTATTAGGAGATTTTACAAGTGAGTTTATCTCTTTTGATACAACAAGCTTAAGTAATGCGGGAGGAAACACACATTCGCATGATTTGTTTTTGACCAAATACGATATGCATGGAAACCTTCTTTGGACCGAAAGTTATGGTGGTACGGGTACGGAATGGGCACAAAGTATTTGTTCTAATTTAAATGGAGAGATTTTTATTTCCGGGTTTTATACGAGTCCTACGCTTCAATTTGGTCCTAATATTCCAACTATTTCAAATTTGGGATCTAGAGATATCTTTCTTTCAAAATTGGGTGATGAAATTATTGGGGGCATTGAAATTAGGAAAAAGAATAACTCCGTTATTTACCCTAACCCCTTCACAGATCAAGCCACAATTAAATTTAATGAGCGGTTGAATAATGCAACTTTTTATCTGTACAATACCATGGGCCAGAAGGTATTGGTTATCAAAAACTTCGTTGGAGACCAATACCTTTTGACTAAAAAAGATTTATTGCCAGGTACCTATCTGTTAATGGTTATTCAAGAAAATGAACTCATTGCGAAACAAAAACTTAGCATTTTATAAAATGAAATGGACCAAGGGGACCTTCGTTTAAAAAGTCATGGCAGATTGCCATGAGTAGCTAAATATATGGAGGCGAATGCCACGGGCTACTCCATGAATTTGTCTTCTGGCAAATAGGCGCTGTTTGGTCGGTGTTATTGGGGCAAAGCTCCATAGAAATGGGAGAGGCATGCTGGCGGTCATTTGATCGTCAGCTGTTTATTCCATTGGTAACTCACTACTACTCTAAACGTTCAAATTCAAAATGTAATTCATTCTCATTTCCGGTAACTAAGGCGTTCAGTTTCGCTCCATTTTTCCAATATTTAATTTTCTTAGGGAAATCATGTTTTGGGTTTTCTACAAGGAACGAATTTGAATCGTGTTCTGTCAATGTAAATTTGACTAAATCATTATTCCCAGGTGTTTTTACTTCTAATTCCCAATCCGAATCATGTAGACTTAAAATCATTTTTTCTTGCCAAATAGTGTCCGATCCTTTCAGTATAAAACCATGTCCTAAATACCTATTATTGGTTTCTTTTTTCCAGTTTTCAAAGGTGTTTTTCTCGGTATCATTATTTAGCCTTTTCCAATTTCCAACTAACCAATCAAAATTTTTAGTGCTATCCTTTAGGTTTTTAACTTCCGTCTTATCCTCTAATGATTCCGTTGTATTACTTCTTTCCGGATTACAGGACAAAATGAATATGCCGATTAAAAAAAATAATGTCTTTTTCATGAAAATTGTTTTATGTGTTACTAAGGGATAGTGAAAAATGCGTTTTACTTGGTGTCTTTATAGTTAGCTAGTTTAAATTACTGTTCCGTGTCTTTTTGCATCCGCATCTTGTCTCGCACCATACATCATTCCGAATACCATCCCAATCCCAATTCCAATAGACAGACCTAGACTCGTTCCTAGAACGGGATCAATAGCAACTCCAAGAGATAAACCGATAGCTGTTCCGACACTTATCCCATATGCCATTCCTATTTCGGTATAATATTTTTCTGTTGTAAATGAAAATTCATTTTTTAGAAATTCCTTAAACTCCGAAAGTTTTTTGGAATAGTGTTTTTTTCTGTTTTCTGTGGGTACCATTAAATTCAGGGCAGCCAGTTTTTCATTTATTAATAGCGATTGGCTTTCTGTTAAATCTTTTTCAGTCAAAGAGGATAAGGTTCGGATAAAACAGGTGTAAACTTTTTTCTCCGACTTTTTATCCGTTTGAGAGAGTAAAGAATTTAATAATTCGGTAGCTTCCTGTATGTTCATTTGATTTTGTTTTATTCGTAGTTGAAAAATTGTGTGATCACGTTAGTCCTTGAACATTCAAAATTGGTCATTATTTCTGAAAATCGTGTTTATTCTCAGGAAATTGTAATATGAATTTTTGACTCAAAATTTTAAATTTAGGACAACAAAACCATGGGGGTCTTAAAGTACGTGTTTCCTTTCCCTTAAAAAAGGAGGGATCCACGAGTCAATACTTATTTTTTTAAAAGATAACTTACTGGTTAACCAACGAGAAATGATCTATTTATTCATTTAGTCCAACCATCCGAATTATTAGAATCCTTCTTCAGTACTAAAAGCGGAGACCACTATTTTTGAAATATTTTGCCGATTCTAGCATTTTAAATTCGATGAAAACGAATATTAAGTCATTGGTTTTTTGTAATTTACGGGTAATACTCACTATTTAAATTAATAAATCATGGACAATCATATCTATAAAAAAATCGAAATCGTTGGGTCATCCGATATATCAAGCGATGATGCCGTAAAGCAAGCATTGAAAAGGGCCTCCAGCTCTATTAAAAATTTACGCTGGTTCGAAGTTGTTGAATCAAGAGGATCCATAAAGGATGGAAACATTGAAAATTGGCAAGTAACGATAAAAATCGGGTTTACAATGAAGGGTGAATAAGCGTATGAATACGACTGAAAGAATATTCCACTGCGGGTTAATTGTGCGATGTGGATTTATTTCTTGATGGAGAGTTTAGACTAAACTCCCTTCGGGTTTTGTCTGAAATTTGTATGTCTTTTTAACCACCTACCGTTCTTGTAATGTACTTGCCGGCTTACTCAAACGCAATAAATTTATTTGTTGAATTTCTTGAACCAAGAAATAGGAACAGCGGATTCCAAACCACTAAAAGGGACATTCTTAACGAAATTATTATGGATGGCAATGTGGAGCGAGATATATAAAACGGGCTTGTCCTATTGGTCAGGACTATAGTTGAAATTTACGTGCATAATTAACAACTCGATTGGAAGTTTCATTGGCTAAGGATAAATGTATTTTGATTATTGTAAATGGCAATTGCCCATGGGGTGTTTTTTGGTATTCGCACATTAAAATTTGGCTAAAAATTTGAGTTTGAAAGTTTTTACAATCGTTCTGTTTTCTTTGTTCCAACTTTCTTTGAATTTACCTTCTTCGTTCAGGCCAAATAATTGGTAGATATAGCCGCATAAAAAGCCTTTTTAAGGATTTCAAGGCGGTTATTATTGGGAACATTTAACGCTTATTGGGAAGGTGGAATTTATGTGTTTATGAGCGACCCAGGTTAATTGAGAAAATAGGAAGAACCCCATGGTACTAAAAAAGCAATCCCCTTTTGGGGTGCCACCTTTTGCATATTTCACTTTTATTATGGAAATTTTGTCGTGTTGATTTTGTCATTGTATTTAAGTGTTTATCACAGTTAAAACGGTGATTCCTCTTATATTGTGGCTAATTTTTATTTTATTGAATACTTTCAAATGCTTGGGTTAAATCGGAGATTAGGTCTTCTGGGTCTTCTAAACCAAAACTTAATCTAAATGTATTTGGAAATAATCCCATTTTTTCCTTTTCACAATCATCCATTGAAGCATGACTACCCGTATATGGCTGAGCAATCATTGAAGTAATACACGCCATTCCGGTTCCCGTGCTAAATAATTTTAAACTAGAATGAAACGCGTGGTATTTAGGCACTAAATCTTCCTCTAAATCAAAAAATATTAAGGTGGCATATTGGGTTAACTGTTTGTTTTTCAGATTAGGATAATACACTTTTTTAATCTCGGACCGAGTCTCTAAAAATTTCACTAATTTTAAAGTAGTATCCGATTGTTTCTGTATTCGAATATCTAATGTATACAAACTCCTTCGTAGTAACCAGGCACTATGTGGGTCTAAATTCGCCCCGGTATAGAATCGCTGAGATCGTAGTTTATTTTCTAGTGTGGAGTTGTTGGTTAAAATAATCCCACCCATTACATCACTATGACCAGAAATGTATTTAGTTGCACTATGAAGTGATATATCCGCATTGTGTTCGCATGGGCTTTGATAAAGGGGAGTAGCCCAAGTGTTGTCTACGACCACTACACAATTGGGATTGACCTCCTTAAAGGAATCACTTATTAGTTGAATATCTATGGAATATAGAAAAGGATTCGTTGGCGTTTCAAAGAAAATGAAATCTACAAACTCGACTAATTCGGGTTTCCAATCGCTCAAGTTTTTAACTATTAACTCTAATCCATAATGGTTGCAATACCATTGAAATAATTTATAGGTACAACCGTAAACAAAGGTGTTTACCAATACCTTTTGTCCAGGTTTTAAAAGGGAGAGCGTTAATGAGATAGCTGACATACCTGTTGTAGTAGCAATTCCGAATTTGGTTCTCTCTAGGATTTTTACTGCGGTTTCAAATTCTTCCACATTGGGATTGTTTTTCCTCGAGTAAAAAAAGTCAGATTCCGACTCAAAAGCAGAGTTTTGAAATAAGGGAGTCATTGCGGGATGAGCGTTTGAAATGTCCACCCTTGTATGTATTGATTTTGTAGTGTTGGTCATTTTAGTTTAGGTATTTGTTTGCGGATACGGAAGGGTTTTTCACGGGGAAGTGAGCTCTATCTAAAACGGGAAGGAACTCTAATGGTGAATCATTGTTGGATGAAATGACAACTTGTTCTTCCTTTGTGAAACTTTTAGAAATAATGATTCGCTCCAATCCTTCGGTTATTAAAATGTGTTCTTTACGGTTTCCTGGGCAACGTTCTATTTGCAGAATAGTACCGGTATGGTCTTTGTCAATGGTGATATGAATACTATTAATGTTTTTCTTCCATTCAATCGTTTTTTTCTGAATCTCATTAAAACGGTCTGTTTCAAATTCGTCTGAAATTCCGTCAAGAGCATATTTCACTGGAGATTGCGTTCCGCAATTCGTGCATATCCCTTTTTGGTCTAAACCAACTACCTTAATAGATAAACCAAATCTTTGAACCAGTTGAGTGTTACAACTCTTGCAGTTGGTATTACTCACATTATCTGCATATACGTTTCCTAAGTAACAATACTCTAACCCTTTTTTAAGTACAATTTTTCGCAATTTTAATAAGGTGTCTAAGGACGTACGTTCTTTGGTGTATTTGTATGCCGGATGATAGGCCACTAAATGGAGTGGAATATGGGAACCAATATTATTTACGATCCAATCGGCCGTTTTTGTGGCATCATTTCCATCGTCATTCAAATCGGTAACAATAAGCTGGCTAATTTCTAAATGTTTGTCAGATTGCCCAATTAATTTTAACCTATCTAGAACCGGCCCCAATTCGCCCTTCGTTTGTTTCTTATACATCACTGGATCCATGCCTTTTAACGAAATACTAAATATATCGATAATTTCAATAAGCTCTTTTAATGGTGCCTCTTCAATGTAAAGAGCTGATTTGTATAATGTTTTTATACCCTTTTTTTTAGCTAAAAGAGAAGTGTCAACCACAAATTCTTGCCAAACTACGGGGTCATTATAGGTCCACGAAATAATGTCGATTTTGTTTTCTAAAGCTAAATCAATCACCTCTTGAGGTGAATACACATTTACGTTTTTATCATTCAAATGTTTGACTTGAGAGGTTTGCCAATTTTGACAATACGAACACGACATCATGCAACCCACATTACCCATGCTCAGTATTTTTGTTCCCGGACTGTAATGGTTTACAGCTTCGGTTTCAATGTTTTCAATGGTGGCTTGAACAGATATACCATAATTATAGGTGTGAAGTTTACCGTTAACATTTCCTCGAACTTGACAAAACCCTTTTTGCCCTTCTTTTAATTCACAATTCCGTGGACATAAATTACACTGGATCTTATCGCCTTTCTTCTGCCAATATCTGGCAACGACTGATTCTTGTCTCCAGTTTTCTGGCTTAATTTTTTTCATGATAGATTGATTTTAATTGATGTCGTGTAAAGGGTAATTCTGAACATGAAATAGTATGCTCCAGAATGGATTGGTTTAATTGAATACTTTGTTCTAAAGGGGTGTGGTTATGTGTGATGACATTGGAGAAAATGGATTGAATTTGGGTTATTGGGTGTATTCTTTCGTTTTTATGGAACCGATCTACATACAATTTCTCAATGGTACTATTAACAACGATAAGAGTGTTTGAATTACATTTTTGAGCGTATCTCAATGCTTCCCATGGTTCTAAAGCGATAAGGATGTCAACTGCTCCTTTTGGAATTTGAGTGGAAATAATGGTATTGGGTTTCGGATTAATAACTATTCTAATTTCTGAATAAATGGCCCCCATTCTTTGAGCTCCTCCCTTAAAGGTGGCTCCTTCACAGATGTAATTAGATAAAGAAGAAAGTTGTCTCAGCCAATTACTTAAGGTGGATACTCCTTGTCCTCCAACACCACAAACTAATATATTTAAGATTCGAGTTTTCATACCTTATGTATAGTTATCGCATCATTTGGGCAGATTTCGTTGCAAACGCCACATCTAACACAACGGTTTAAATCTATTTTTAGGTTTTGATTCATATGATCTCCTAAATTAAGAATTGCCGGACAAGCCAGTTCTTCATAACATAAGGAACAAGAGTCACATTTCTCCGGGTTTATTTCTGGGTAAATTACATTTCGCCTCGATTCAATAAATTCATTTCCGTTTAAAACACAGGCGCCTTTAACCCAAAAAACGCGAACTCCCGTTTTTGGTAATTCTGATTTTAGTTTTTCAATAAAGTCATTGGGTTGATAAGGAGATACGTCAATAATTCCATCTACGCCCATCGCAGTTAAAAATCGAACATGGTCAAAAGGTTTGGAGGTAGGCGAGTCTTGATGCCCAGTCATGGCTATGGTACCATTATCAAAAACAAGATGAATTAAGTTAATCTCATTTTGAACAGCGTTCATTAAAGACAAAGCTCCGGCATGAAAGAAACTGCCATCGCCCCCTGTAGAAATGATGGTTTGCTTGTTGAGTACCTGAGCCATTCCTTGAGAAATGCCAATCCCCGAATTCATACATAATAACCAATCGGCTCTAAAGGGAGGCAGTGATGAACATCCAATGTCACCTCCAATTATGGCGTCCATATTTTTGAGAGCCATATCGATGGCGAAAAATGAGCCGGTATGTGGGCATCCTTCGCAAAAGGTACCTAGCCTTTCCGGGATATCAATTGCCGGGATGGTTTCTCCTTGAAGGATGATGTTAGGTAGGGAGAATTTTTTTTTAAAGAAATCGGAAACTTGCTCATATGATATTTCTCCGTGTTTAGGGAATATGCTTTTTCCTGTTATTTTTCGTGGAAGATGTTCGAAACACTCCATTTTTACCTGGTTTTCTACAAAACCATCTTGATCTTCAATAAAAATGATTTCACTTTTTCCAGCTGTAAATTCTTTGATCAGACCTTTATTTATGGGATAAACCAGATCTAAATTTAATAGATCAACTTCTTTTTCCAATTGATGGGTTTCAACACATTCTCTGGTAATAGAATAGGAGAGTCCACGTGTAATCACTCCAATCGATGCTTTTGAGTTGTAAAACCTTTTGGAATGGTTCTGCTGATTTCCAATTTCGGTTATTTTTTGTAGGAGTTTTTGATGGTTTTTTACTGCTTGAGCTCCTACATTTATATACTTTGAAGCATCTTTTTGGAAATATGGAATGGACCGGGATTGATCATTTTTTATTTCTATTTCTACCGGTGCGTAATTGTAAGCCAATCGACCGGGAAGAAAAACTAAAACCGGAATTTCATATTTTTCGGATAATGCATACGCTTTCAATGTGAAATCGTAGCATTCTTGTACCGTATTAGGTTCAAATAATGGAAAATTGAACTGCGGTACATACCAATGTACATCTTCCTCTCCCGTACTGGAATTGGCTCCTGGATCGGTTCCCACAATAATGACCATGCCGCCTTTTACCCCCGTATATCCAATATAATTTAGCGGATCAGCTGCAATGTTTAAACCCACATGTTTCATAATTAACAACGACCGGGCGCCACAAAAACTAGCCCCAGCTGCGGCTAATGCTGCTACATGTTCGTTTAACGAATCATTAAATTTCACATCGGTATTAAACCTATTTTTTATTTTTTTAATATGTTGCTCCACTTGATTAACCGGAGATCCAGGATAATGCGCCACCATTTTTGTTTGGGCCGAAATAGCCGCCCATGCAATTGCTTCATTACTATTAATATGTAGAGTCGATTTAAACGTCATCTTTAGTCTGATTTAAAACCAATTGCATCAGGGTGAATTCGCTAATTACCCCAATGATAAAAATTACCGCACTTACCCAGCCTAGGACCTGAATGGGCGTGAAACTGCTGGTTAAGAAAAAACCGAATCCGACAACCAAAATAATCGCAGAGGATAAAATGCTAAATTGGAGTTCTTCTAAGGGTTGTTTAAGCCAAAGTTTACGGTAAAGAATGTGGATAGTGTCATCATCTAATAAACCTAAGGAAATAACCACTGCAATGGCCGATACGATATTGATGGGTATGTGAAAAAGATAAAATAGTAGTAGGATGAATGAAATGGGAGCTAGGTTTGGAATTAAGCTGAAAAAGGCCATTTTTATACTTCGAGTAAAAAAAAGCATTATAATAAAAATCACGATTCCTGAAGTGGATAAAGATTTAATGAGAGAGGAGCTAACGCTTTTATTGACCTCATTCGTTAGAATGGCTAAACTAGAATAGGTAGTCGAAATCCCTGGGGGTGTTTCTCTTAAAATTTTGTCTAATCTGGTTTGTTGAAACGCAACAATGTCATCTGCTCTTGGGAATTCTAATTCTACCCGATATACTTTTTCTTTTTGGTTATAATACGGATTATTAGCACCCAATATTTTAAATAAATTAACCGGAAATCCAGTATTTGATAGCACCGTAAAGTTATTAGTAGCCGAATTTACGTGGACTACCGTATTTTCATTTCTGAAACGTTCACTTAGGATTTTGGTATAGGAGTATAGGTCGTTTTTGGTAGTGGTAGCAGCCCCTTTGATCAATACATCTAGCCGTAAATTAGAAGAGTAATTTTGGCATAGTTCGTTGTGAACTTCCTCTATTTGGGAATTTACAGGAAAGAAAAGTTCGTTACTTGATTTGAACTCTAGCTTTGAAATAATTAAGGGAGATATAAGTAATGTAATGACTAAGAATACGGAAATTGGATTCTTCCAGTCGGTTAAAAAAGAGGCGAAATTAATAAAGGGTTGATCATGTATCTTTTGAATATGGAGTTTATCTAATAAAAAGGGTGCCATCAGGAATGCAATAGCAAATTCTATCATTAAGGCTAGGGATGTAATTAACCCAAATTCCTGAATGAAGCTGGAGTCGTTAAAAAAGTAAAAAGATAAAAATGCAGCCGCAGTGGTTAAGGAGGAGAAAAAGGAGGGGATTAGATAATGATTAATGGTAGACTTTAATTTTTCATCCTTGGGGATTGATTCTTTGTTTTTGACATATCCAGATAACATATGTAAAGCATCTGAAAGGGCTAGAATTAGAACAATTGGA
>CAJXZP010000012.1 GCA_913062955.1 uncultured Flavobacteriales bacterium
CCTGAACTTACATTGGAGCAGCCATTGGCATCCGTTACGGTAACGGTATAGGTTCCTGCTGTTAATCCAGAAATGGTATCGGTAATTTCAGAATTGCTCCAAGCGTAGGTGTACGGAGAAGTTCCTCCGATAGCCGAAGCCGTCAAACCACCATCTAGGGTGTTAATACATGTTTCGTTTGAGTCTACATTGACCGAGGCCACTAAAATATTTGGTTCTGAGACGGTGGATAAACTCGTAGAAGAACATCCATTCGCATCTGAAATTGTCACGGTATATGTTCCAGCAACGACTCCTGTAATTGAAGCGGTGGTAGCTGCGTTACTCCATGCATATATATACAGTCCTGTTCCCCCAGAAGCAGAAGCGGTAACACCCCCATTGCTAAATCCGTTACACGTAGAATTTGAATCTACACTTGTAGAAGCCACTAACATCGCTGGTTCTGTAATAGTAGATGAAGTTGTTGAACTACATCCATTCGCATCTGTAATGGTAACGGTATAAGTTCCAGCTATTACTCCAGTAATTGAAGCGGTAGTGGCTGAATTAGACCAAGCGTAGCTGTAAGGTATCGTTCCACCGGATGCAGCAGATGTTGCACCTCCGTTTGCAATCCCATTACACGTAGTATTCGAATCTACAATAGAAGTAGCCATTAACATCGCTGGTTCTGTAATAGTGGCTGAAGTGGTTGAACTACATCCATTCGCATCTGAAATAGTCACGGTATAAGTTCCTGCCACTATTCCTGTAATTGATGCATTTGTAGCCGAATTAGACCAAGAGTAGGTATAAGGTGTTGTGCCTCCGATAGCGGAAGCGGTAGTACCTCCATTGCTAAATCCGTTACACGTAGTATTTGAATCTACAATCGCTGCAGCCACCACCGCTGCAGGTTCGGTAACGGTAGCTGAATTCGTAGACGAACACCCATTCATATCTGTAATAGTTACGGAATACGTTCCAGCTACAACTCCGGTAATCGAAGCGGTAGTGGCTGAATTAATCCATGAGTAAGTATATGCGCCTGTTCCCCCAGTTGCGGAAGCGGTGGCTCCACCATTTGCAAATCCATTACATGTCGTGTTAGAATCAACGATGGCCCCAGCGACTAAAACTGAGGGTTCGGTAATGGTAATAAAGGAAGTCGCTGAAATACTACCACCATCGGTGATGGTAACGGTATACGTGCCTGCAACAACACTCGTAATAGAAGCCGTTGTTGCCGCATTACTCCACGCATAGGTATAAGGAGAATTTCCTCCATTAGGGGAAGCTGTTGCGGATCCATTGGCAAACCCATTACAAGTGGCATTAGCATTTACTACCGCAGAAGCAGTAAAAGAAGGCGGTTGGTTCACTAAAACTGAGGCACTATCCGTACATCCATTCTGATCAGTGATGGTAATGCTATACGTACCTGCGCCTATTCCTGTTTCTAAAGCGGCAGTACCTCCGGTATTCCAGGTATAGGTAAACGGTGAAGTTCCGCCAGTAGCTGAACCCGTGATCTGCCCATCCGTATTACCATGACTTGAAATAGGAGTAGAAATAGCTGCACTAGCCATTAAAGTTACAGGTTCATTTACAAGAACTGAGGATGAATCGGTACAGCCATTTTGATCGGTAATCGTTACCGAGTATGTTCCAGCTCCTAAACCCGTTTCTAAGGATGCAGTTCCTCCGGTATTCCAGGCATAGGTAAAGGGCGAGGTTCCTCCAGTTTCACTTGCCGTTACTTGGCCATCGGTGCCTCCATTACAATCAATTGCCGAGCTTACTGAACTAGATGCTACAAGAGCATCCGGTTCTGATACCGTAGTGGAAGCAGTAGCTGAAGAACCCAAATTATCCGTAATGGTTACGGTATAGGTTCCCGCAACCAGGCTTGTTATAGTATTTGTTAAACTTGACGTATTTGTGGTTGAGGCCCCATTGGACCATTGATAATTATAATTTGCAGTACCTGGTGTGGCGGTTGCAGTGATACTACCTGTGCCACCTCCATTACAATTAATAGGAGTTGTTGCTGAAATAACAATACCCACACCTGAAGAAACGGGTGGTAAGGTTCCAATTATTGCATCCCCATGATCAGTGGGAGTTCCCGTATCATCTGTAAAAGCAATCGTAAAAGAATTTTCATTAAAAATGGCGAGTCTATTGTCATCTCCTTGAGAAGCGAGGTATTCTTTTTTTGTTCCAAGGGTAATATTATTACCACTCCTTACCCCAACAATTACGTAACTTTTATTGGCGGTTGAAGAGCCATTATAAGCTAGGATAAATTCATCCCCACTTAAATGCTCTACATCTTTATCCGTTACATTAAAACTATTCTCAAATTCAACGGCTGATCCACCAAAACTAATAGTCGTTCCTGAAATATTTCCGACAATAAGCTTCCCTTTATCCGAATCATCATCGGCAGTATACGCAACAATCATTGTGGAGGCATCCAATACACAAACAGAGACTTCTTTCACTGCTGAAGTAGCCCCATTTGAATGGAAAATACCAGGAGAACCAAAAGTAAAGTTCGTACCAGAAACCGTTCCGATAATTACCTCACCGTTGTCAATGGTAGCCCCATCATTTTCGTACCCAATTACAATTTTTGTAGAAGACACCTTATTAATTGACGGTTTGTCACAATGAGATGCTACAAAAACTTGGGGAGTTCCGAAGGTAATATTTGAACCAGAAACATCACCGATTACAGCAGTACCTTGAGCTCCATTTTCCAAATCATCATATACCAAAGCCACTTTTCCGGACCCCAAATGCACCCCTTCAATCGTGGTATAATCACCCGCAGAAAAAGAAACTGCGGACCCAACGCTTGAAATAGTTGTTCCTGAAATCGTTAAAATTCTAGCTTTTCCAATATCGTTTCCAATAGCATCTTCGTATCCCACTAATACAGAGGTTGATGAAATTGAAACCACCACAGGTCGAGAACAGTCAATTGTTTCTACCGCTACCCTAGTTCCCCAAGTAATCAACTTTGTAGCGGTATCAATAGCTCCAACAATTGCAAAAAGGTCAGCAGCAGCAGTTGAAGGCGAAGCAGCAGACTTATACACCACAATTACATGATTATCATCTAATTGCGTAGACCTCATCAAATAAGTAGGATTCGTTTCGAAGCGATTGGAAGCCCCAAGCGTAGTTACTCTTTGCCCAAAAGCATTACCTACCCATAGGAGGCACATAAAAAGAAAAATCCCTATTGGAATTTTATTAGTTGTCATTTTTTGAACTTTCATAATGCTGGAGTTTAGGAGTTTAAATATTTTAATTTTATTTCTTTACAATTATTATATACACATGTAAGGATTTAACCATCCTGAAACAGAATTATTATTTATTTCCGTTTCCGTGATTTTTTCAATTTCATGCTCCATGGGATTGGTGGTGAATAAACCCTTAAATTGCCGGTATTCGTAAATGCTTATGTCGGTTTCAAATCCCTGCAATTTTGAATTCCAGTTTAAAATTCTTTCCCCTGCATTTGCTGACAAATCGAATTTATTCAATTGCCCAAAATGTCCCATACTTTCGATACAATAATTCACAATCAAACCACATTCATAACCCAGAAGAGAAAAACACGTATGTTGATTTACATTTTTTTGTTTGGAATCCGGATTCCTCCCTCCATTTTGAAGCTCATTTATTTGAATAGAAGATGAAGCTGAGACCATGAAAAGGTTGTCGAAATCCACCTTACTTTCTTTCCATCCCTCCATGGAAAATTCAGGTAACAAAAAGATCAATGTTTTATCCAATTTTAATTGATTGGAAACTTGTAAAAATGCTTGCGTTTCTTTTCCATTTAACAAAACAAGGATTCCATCCAATGAAACGTCATTTACCGATTCATAGAATCGGTAAATATCCTGCTCTTGAAGGTCGTCTTTATTTATTTGAAGGTGTATTATTTCGCCATCATATTGTTTTAAGCCTAATTCAAAATTATTATAGTGATTATAGCCAGAATTATAAAAACTAGTAATGACGGCAATTTTCTTTCCGTGATATTTAGCCATATACGCCCCCAACTGCGTATTGCATTGCTCTAGGCCGTACCGATGATAATGAAGAAATTCTGATTTTTTTATATTCACCATTTGTCCTCCAATATTGGTAAATAGAAATGGGATCTCACTTTCAATAATTAAGTCTTGAATAGACTTTACGCCAAAATTCCCAACATAGCCAATAATAAAATCGACCTGATTTTGAAGTTCCAATTTTTGAATTTTATCAGAAATTACACTCGTTGACTCTCCAAACCCGATGGGCTCAACGATAATTTCAATGGTCAAATTCGAATTTTTAAAAGCAAGACGAATTCCATCTAGGAATTGTCTTGCTAATTTCGGGTATATATTTGATCTTGGTACTAGGACTCCAATGGTTGGATTCATTTTCATCTTTTTTGGTATTTAAGATCCTATCATTAAAATAAGAAGCTTCTATTACCGTACTATTTAATGTTAGTTTAATTTCTTGAAGGGAATGTTCCCTGCATACAAATAACCCAATGTATAGTGAGATAAGGCTGCATATTATTATGGTATTGTGAACCCCCATTTGGCGCATTTGTAACTGCCACATTAAGATTAGAAACATCCACCCCTAGCCCACTAGTATCTACCGATATAGCATCAATATTTAATGCAGCATTTTCTGCTGTCATGGGTGCATATAAACTTGAATCGGCCATGCCAAGAATTCCATCAGAACCATCCGTACCATTATCATTACTATCGCTACTAATACTCATCTTTGCCATAGCTGATCCAGTAATAGAACCTGTTCCACCTGAACCGGTAGCTGTGGCTAAATGCGTATGACTTGGTATTTGTAAAGTATTGAGGGTCACCGTTTCCGTACCTGATCTACTTCCCAATCTATGAGGAGATAATCCAGGCCCGGTACCTTCACTAATGGGTACTCTTCCTCGTAAATCTGGTAATGCAAATGTGGTTCTACCATCTCCTCCATAAGTGGTTCCAAGTATTGAAAATAAAGCTTGATTTTGTGCAATTGACAATAACTGCCCATTACAAAACGCCCATGACCTAGGAGGAAAATTCCCTCCAAAGCCTCTAATTTCTCCTATTGTTCCATCCATAATTTGAATTCTAAATGATTAAAAAATTGAATTGACCGAGAATTAATCAAAAGGTCTTTTAATCAATAAGTTACAGCCCTCACAAAAATGGAAGTTTGAGTTTAAATTATTATACGCAAAAACACCTGTTTTATAGAATACGTAATTCTACGCTATTCAGTTATTATCCGAAATAAAGGGAACAAAAAGAAGCGAAAAAACCTTCTGTTTTCCCATAGATTAATTCTTTACATTAATATAGAATATAAGTTATCACAAAACACTCCACCCACCAAAATTAATATCGATCTGATTTGAAGTTCAACTATTGAACCTCCCAACCGTTACAATTTGGAATAACCCAATCCTTGGACCAGTATTAGGATGTTGAAGCTTATATACAAACCTAAAAAACAAGACGAATTCAAGATGGAACTCGTCTTGTTAAAAGAAAATAAATTTTTAATTTCTAGAAGGGAATGTTCCCTGCAAACAAATAACCCAATGAATAGTTAGATACGGTTGCATATTCCCGTGAGGTTGTGAACCGCCTGTATTTGAATTGGTAACTGCCACCTTAAGATTAGATACATTAACCCCTAACCCGCTAGTATCCACCTCAATAGCACCAATATTTAATGCGGCATTTTCTGCTGTAATGGGTGCATATAAACTTGAATCGGCCATACCAAGAATTCCATCAGAACCATCCGTACCATTATCATTACTATCGCTACTAATACTCATCTTTGCGCTAGCTGCCCCAGTAATAGAACCCGTTCCACCTGAACCGGTAGCCGTGGCAAAATGGGTATGACTTGGCATCTGCAAATCATTGAGAATCACCGTTTCGACACCTGATCTACTCCCCAGTTTTCGAGGAGTTAACCCAGGCCCCGTACCTTCACTAATAGGTACTCTTCCTCGTAAATCTGGTAATGCAAAAGTGGTTCTTCCATCTCCACCATATGTTGTTCCCAGTATTGAGAATAAAGCCTGATTCTGTGCAATCGACATTAATTGTCCATTACAATACGCCCATGCTCTAGGTGGGAAATTCCCTCCAAAGCCTCGGATCTCTCCAATTGTTCCTTCCATAAGTTTTATTTTAAACTAAAAATAATCAGCAAAATTTCTGATTACTACTATTTTAGCTCCTCAAAGATGAACGAGGACAAAACAAAATAATAGGGTAATATCACCCATTTTTTTAAGTTAGGTGTATCTACTTAATGAATGGACACCCATCAAAAATCTCAAAAACAAAAAGCCTCGTTAGTATCCACTAACGAGGCTTTTTAAGTTTAAACGAAAATAGGTTTAGAAATGTATTTCCATTTGCAGTCTTCCAATCGTTTCATTCGGAGAAATTGCTTTATCACGATACGTTACATCTGCTTGAATTTTCAATTTATGCCCAACAATATATTTACTGACACCAATGGTATGATCTATTTGTTGCTCATAAAAGTTTTTGGTACTTCCTTCAGTAGAAACTAAATCATCGGGTGTGGTAAAGGCATATCTTAAAGATACTTCCCAATTGTTTTTAAACAAATAACCCGTTTGTGCATTTAATCCCCACCCTGTATAATAAGCGGCAGTTCCTTGCATGGCATCATCATAAATCACGGCATTTTCAGATTGATTAGGTAGCGAACGCATTCCCCATTCGGTCATAAACGACCATCCTTTCAACTTTAATAAAATATCCGCGTTCAAGGTAAGTAGATCTCTATTGGCATTTACGGTAGATCCAATATGACTCAATGTTTTGTACGAGCCCATATTGTAATCGGCACTAAAGGCAATGGCCATTTTCAAAGTTTCTTCACGTCCCAGGTCACCACTTACGTATAGGCCCTTAAATTTACCCATTGGCAAAAGTTCAATTTTACCGGTTAATGAAGGTTCTGGTTTAAATTGTTTATTACGAATTCCAGTACCTGAACTTAAAGCCCACATATCTTTAATAATAAACTTTTCCCCTATTTCGAAGAAATGATGGAATTGTATTCCCACATCCCGATCAATATTATAATGATTGTTGAAAATGGAACGATTTACAAATTGCAAGTTTCCAGAAGAAACAACCCGTTCGCGATTCCCAGGAAGTTTTCCTTGACCGAACCATAAATCTGAATGTTTGGAGAAACGATATTTCACCATGGCATCCCGTACATATCCACCTACTACATCGAATTCAATTTTATAACGAAGGTCTGGATTTACCATAAACCCGTCAAATTTTAACCGTCCACGGGCCACCCAAGCTTGCTGCTCAAAATGATCAACACCATCCTGTTCAAGAACTACAAAGTCCCAACGAGGCTGTACACGGACACCAATTTTAAGCCCAAACGAGCCATCTTCCGTTTCAAAACGGATTCCTTTACCAAAAGAGCCATTGTAATTAATTTGAGCAAAAGACATTGTACTCAAAACAACAAGCATGGATAATGCAAGTACTTTTTTCATCCCTAATATTTTTACGTTTATTCGAACAAGCTCCGACACCTGTTTGAATTTGCTGCAAATATGTAGTATGTAAATACTAACAGACTTCCACAAATATTAAGTTTATGTTACCAAATTGTTTCTGGAATGATAACCCACCGATCCCGTTCAAAAAACACCCCGTGTTAAATTCAATTCTACACGAAAACGTATTTCAAAAAATAATCTACGATACGTGATCCTGGCTTCTGAATTACTACACCGATCTGTAAACCATGGCGATGCGCCACCTCCGAGACGATATCTTGGAAGAAAAACGCCACGGATCCAATGAAGTTAATTTTTAAATTCTGCGGAAAATCAAAGGGCAATATATGCGTATTAAAGTACGCTTCTATACCTTCCAATAAAATTTTATGAATCCCCGGATTAGATTTATGCTTTGCAAAAAAAGGCATAAAACCAGCCAGAAAAACATTGGCATGCGGTTCTGAATTTACCCGATGAATTAACTGCGGAATAGACATTTGATATGATTTCTCAAAATCCTTTGCGATTTCCACATCCAAGGTATTATAACAATAGGCAGTGACCAGTTTTTTACCAAAGTAACCACCCCCTCCTTCATCCCCCATAATAAATCCGAGCGATGGGGTTTTCTGTATCAAATTCGTTCCATCAAACAGACACGCATTTGAACCCGTACCTAAGATACCTGTAATACTTGGCTCTCCATCATAGGTGGCGTAAGCAGCACCCAATAAATCATGTTCGACCACAATTTCAGCTTGACTAAAAACGGACATCAATCCTTGATGAACGATCGTTCTCTTTTGAGAATCAGAACACCCGGAACCCAAATAACGAACTCCCTTAATTTCATCCTTAATAGCAACTAACTCGGAATTCGCCAAGATGCCTTTCGCAATCGCTTCCTGATTATGGTAAAATGGATTAAAACCCATGGTACTATATTCAGCTACCATTTGATGGTCCCGAATTAAAGACCAATCACATTTGGTAGAACCACTATCTGCAATTAAAATCATATTTATTATTTAGGTAGAAGCAATTAGAGCCACATTTAATAATTCTGGATTTAAACTAGGGTGTTGTTTAATGGCATCCAGTAAACTACAAGTCACGATATGGTTATTTACAATTCCCACCATGACATTGCTTCTATTTAACATCAAACATTCCACCGCCTTAACTCCCATACGGGTTGCCATTACACGATCGGAACACGTAGGAGATCCGCCACGTTGAGTATGTCCAAGTACCGTCACTTTCACATCAAATTCCGGAAACTCAATTCTGGTTTTTTTGGCAATTTCATAGGCTCCACCTTCCTGGTCACCCTCCGCTACAATAACAATATTGGACGTTTTTTTACGCTTAGTCCCTTCTTTTAAGGTTTCTACTAAGGATTCAAATTCGCCTTCCAATTCAGGGATCATAATTTTTTCGGCCCCACAGGCGATTCCAGAATGTAGGGCGATATACCCAGAATCACGGCCCATTACTTCAATAAAAAAAAATCGATCATGCGAACTTGCGGTATCTCTAATTTTATCGACTGCTTCAATTACAGTATTCACAGCGGTATCAAAACCAATGGTGAAATCAGTACCGTAAATATCATTATCAATGGTTCCAGGAATACCGATGCACGGAAAGTTAAACTCTTGCTCAAAAATTCGAGCACCTGTAAACGAACCATCCCCCCCAATAACCACCAGAGCTTCAATCCCCTGATCTAGTAAATTTTTATGGGCGATTTTTCTACCTTCTTTTGTTTTGAACTTTTCGGAACGAGCGGTTTTTAAAATAGTTCCACCTCTGTTAATTATGTTACTCACCGAACGACTATCCAAATCAATGAATTTTGCGGAAATCAACCCATCAAAGCCTTGAAATACACCTACAATCTCTATATCATAATATATAGCGGTTCTAACTACAGCACGTACAGCAGCATTCATTCCAGGCGCATCGCCACCTGACGTTAATACCCCTATCTTTTTTAATTTCCCCATAATTACCAAATGAAATGGCAAATTAGGGTGTTTTTGTAAAATTAGCCCCTACCTTTTTTGTTTTTAAAAAAAACTAGCTCAAAACATAGAAAATCTTTCCATAAATAATTCTTAGACTATTTTTGACCTAATTATGTCTAAACAATTCTTACTACTTTTTGCGTTAACGCTTACCATTTTACCGAGTATAAATGCTTTCGCTCAATTTACCGATGATTTTACGGATGGCGATTTCACCCAAAACCCAGTATGGACAGGGAACGTATCTGATTTTCAAATTTCGCCCACTTTTGAGTTGCAACTAAATGCCCCTTCGGCCACCAGCTCTTCTTATTTAATCACTGCCAATCAGGCCATAGGCAATGCGCAGTACGATTTTAATGTGAAATTAGATTTTAATCCTTCCACATCCAATTATGCCCGAGTATATCTCACCTCATCATCTAGCAATTTATCCGGAACGTTAAATGGTTATTTTGTACAAATTGGTGGCGCAACTGGAACTTTAGATGACGTGAGTTTATATTATCAAAGTGGTACAAACCTCACCAAAATTATTGATGGCTTTGACGGAACAGTGGCTACCACTCCCAATGTGAACATCCGTGTTACTCGTGACATGAACGGAAATTGGGAACTCCTTATCGATACCGCATTAACAGGCATATATATATCGGAAGGAACCATCTTTCATTCGACCACATCCACATCCACTTATTTTGGGGTGTACTGTAAATATACGTCTACTCGAAGTGACAAATTTTTCTTTGACCACTTTATAATAACGGGTGGTCCAATTCTAGACCTTACCCCTCCAGTTATTGATAGTGTAGCAGTAATTTCAGCGACCCAATTAGATGTGTATTACAATGAAAATGTAGAATCCATAAGCTCTCAAAACACCTCCAACTATACCGTAAATAACGGAATAAACGTACCCATCAACGCAGTTCTGAATAGCACAAATGCTAGTTTGGTTCATCTTACATTTTCCAATACAATTCCAAATACCCATTACATCTTAACAGTGAACAACGTAGCAGATCTATTTGGAAATGTCACTTCGAATGCCACCAAATCGTTCACTGTAAATATTCCAATGGGGTATACTTATGGTGACCTTGTGGTGAACGAAATTTTTCCAGATCCTACCCCCAGTGTTGGTTTACCTGAAGAAGAATTTATTGAACTCACCAACACCACCAATACGGTTATCAATTTATTGCAATGGACCTATGGTGATGCCTCCACAAGGGTTTCCCTACCGGCATTTTCATTAGCACCTAATGCGTATGTCATTTTATGTAGTGTAAACGATACAAGCCTGTTCACTAGCTTGGGTGATGTGGTTGGCTTACCCTCTTGGCCCACACTCAATAATGGAGGGGATTTTTTAGGATTACGAGATCCTTTAAACAATCTTATTGATACCGTTCCGTACACCACAACATGGTATAACGATGGATCAAAATCTGCTGGTGGCTGGACTTTAGAAAGAATTAACCCCATGACTACGTGTAGTGATGCCAATAACTGGACGGCTTCCAATCACCTCGGTGGAGGAACTCCAGGAACTATCAATAGTGTATTTAACAATACGCCTGACACTTCTATTCCACGGGTAACAACGTATCAAATTAACGGCACCCAAGCGATCGAACTTACTATGAGTAAAGCGCTGGACTCCAACACCGTTTCCATCGCTAATTTTACTTTGAACAACGGGATAGGAATTTCCTCGGTAAACTCCCCCTCTTTTCAAACGGTCATTCTACATGTAAACCCAACTTTAGAAAACCATCTTATTTATGAACTGAATATTACTGGAATAGCTGATTGTAATGGAAACGCTATTTCGGACACGTCTTTTTTTATTGCCATTGGCAAACAGCCCCAAAAAGGAGATCTAATTTTCAATGAAATCTTCCCCAGCCCAACATTAGATAATCCATTTATTCCAAATGCTGAATTTGTAGAAATCATGAACACCACTTCCGAACCTATTTCGTTGAATGGAGTCACGTTTGCAGATCAAACTACCGTGGTTAATTTACCCAGTGAAGTATTATTACCCCAAGAGATTGTTATCCTCAGCGAAGACATTCATGCCCCTAGTTTTGATTCATTCGGTCGAGTGATTGCATTAACTTCTTGGCCATCGTTAAATAATAGTGAAGACCTGATCACTTTAGCTACCGCTACCACAGAAATTGATAGGGTTCAATATTCCAATACCTGGTATAATGACAATGATAAAAAATCAGGCTGGTCGTTAGAAATAATTAACCCAAACACTACGTGTGTTGGAAAAAACAATTGGAATGCCTCTATCAGCATCAACCAAGCAACTCCAGGACAGGAAAACAGTGTGTATGATCCCAGTTTTATTATAGCGTTCCATTTGATTTCTGCCTCCGCTTTAAGCCACACAGAAATTGAATTAGTTTTTAGTAAATTACTAGATGCAACTACGGTGCTCCCCCAAGCATTTACTTGGGATAACGGATTAACGACCATTTCTGCCACCGTAAGCCCGACTCAGACTAACATCGTAATGTTAACCATTTCACCGCAACTAGAAAGTGGCGAACGATACCCACTCACCTCCTCCCATATTTTGGATTGTTCCGGACAATCAATTCTAGATTCTACGGCAATTGTTTTCTTACCTGAAATACAAAGTATGTTAATCAATGAGGTCTTGTTTAATCCCATTGTGGGAGGAAGTGATTATATCGAGCTGTATAATAGCACCCTCACAAACATTGATTTAAAAAACTGGAGTTTATTATACTACAACTCTGCAGGCGACTCGGCTTATAAGACATTAACACCCTATACTTATATTATTGAGCCTGGCGAATTTGTCGTTCTAAATGAAGACAGTGGAAACATTCAATTTGAATACCCCAACCACGGTGAGGGCACATTTTTAGTGATGGATCTACCCACTTATTCCAATGCATCCGGACACGTCATTGTATTAAACCAAATGGGATTACTCAATGATGAATTTGCCTATACCGAAGACATGCATTTTGAATTAATTACAGATCCAAAAGGGGTTTCGTTAGAGCGTGTTAATTACACCTTAGGACCAAACACGGGAGACAATTGGCATTCTGCGGCATCCACTTCTTATTATGGAACCCCAGGATTAGAAAATTCTCAATTCATTACTGGCACCTCCGTTCATCAAGAAGTGACCATCACCCCCAAAACCTTTTCTCCCAATAATGACGGATACAAAGACGTAAGCACCATTGCCTATAATTTTGATGCGAGTGGTTTTGTAGCTACGGTATCCGTTCATAATGATCAAGGTCAACAGGTAAAGATGTTGATGAACAATGAAAGCATCAATGCACAAGGAGAAATTTCATGGGACGGTACCAACGAGAATAACGAAATTTTGCCTACAGGAATCTACATTGTTATGTTTAGAGTATTCAATTTGGATAACGAACAACATGTGTATAAAAATGTAGTGGTTTTGGCTATGCCTTAGAATTACCGTATTTTTATGCGTTGATAATCAAACACATACCTTATGCATATTTACGCCACCCAATTTTTACTGAGTCTATTCCTTTGTTGTTCCGTTTCCTTCGGATTTGGTCAATACACAGAATACTTCAAGGAAGACTTTTCTAACGGATTTAACGGAGGAACCACCAATGGAATTTCGAACGGCTCTTGGACAACAAATGGGAATGCTAATTCGATCTCCGACACAGACGCAGTTTGGGAATACCGTGGCCCATTCACCCAGCCTAATGTGGCCATAGGTTCGCGTGGTGCATATTCGGGTAGCACACCTATCACCTCACCTACCGCTTCAAACGGATTTATGATTTTTGATTCTGATTACTTAGATAATGGAGGTATAGTTAATGCAACTGCGACAGGAATAGCCATATCACCACACGAGTCTTGGTTAATTTCCAACTCCTTTTCTACTGTTGGGTCTACCGGCTTAACCTTAAACCTGAGTTGCTATTTTGGTAAATATGCATCTTCAGGGCATGTTCTTTTATCAAATGACAACGGGCTCACTTGGGGAGATACTATTGCCATTTTTGATGAAACCTTTAACATCAACTATTTCAGTCCCACCAACACCCTTATTTCAGAACCGATTAATTACCTAACCAATACGCCAAATGCACGGATAGCCATTTATTTTGATGGAAATACACCCATCCCATTTTTTTTTCAACTTGGCTATTATCACCTCATGATTGATGATATTGAAATTCATCAATCTCCCAACCATGATTTGTCGGTAGAATTAACCACCATAAATTCCTCCTACGACTCCAATATGACAGACTACTACACCATGATTCCTTTTGATGTGGCTATAAAAGACACGTTAAGTTTTACATCATATATTAGAAACAGAGGGGCCATGGCTCAAACAAATACCATTGTAAGCAATACCATTGGTACTCCAGTTGGGATAACCACTCTTAACTCCACACTTATTACAATGCCTTCAGGTGTTTACGACTCCGTTCCCTTAAACCCTTCGTTTGTTCCCAGTCAGGGAGTAGGACAGTACTTTTGGCAAATTCAAATAGCCTCAGATTCAACGGATGAAAAACCAATAAACAATACGACAGACACAGTGATTTTTGAGGTTACCGATACCACCTTTGCACGAGATTATGCCGCTAGCGGGAATTTTGACATCCCCAATGCAGATTACTTTGAAATAGGCTGTAAATATCATTTACACGACAGCACCACTATTTCATCTATTTCCATTCAAATTGGGAATCAAACTCCTGTAGGAAAAACCATTGGGGTGAAACTTTATAATTGGAATGACCTAAGCACTCAAATAGCCTTTAATTTCGTTACCTTATCTACTGCTCAAATAGGTCCAATTACAGCCATCCCCATTCCTAGTGTTACCGTCCCGCCAGGAGATTATTTCGCAACTATTATCACGTACGACACTGGAGTTTACATTACTGCCACTAACCAAGAACCCCAATATCACACCGTGTATTTCCAACCCGATCATTCCGGAACTTGGTATTACGCTAGGTTCATTCCTGTGGTTCGTCTAAACATACAACAAACCATTTCCAATTGTGGTAGTTCGGTACACACCATAGTAAGCAATCCCATTTCATGCAGTTCCGTTTCTGATGGATCAACTACAGTTTCTATTTCTTCCGGGGCGTCCCCTTTTATGTATAACTGGACCAATGGGTCAACTGCTGATTCAAGCACTAATTTGAGCTCAGGCTGGCATGTGGTGACTATTACAGATAACAATGGTTGTATAACGGTAGATTCCATTTTTATTCCGGAACCGGATTCACTTTTCTCCAACCCAACGGTTATTGACCCTATTTCATGTTTCGGTTTAAGTAATGGTAAAATTCAATCCAACCCAACTGGAGGAATATTGCCTTTCGTGTATAATTGGACCAACGGGTCAAACACAAGTACGAGTGATTCTCTAGGTACAGGCTGGCAGGTGGTTACGATTACGGATGCCAACTATTGCAGTACTTCAGATTCTATTTTATTGATTGAGCCTACGTTACTTACAAATGCAATTACTTTAATCCATGCTAATATTTGCGCGGGCGTAAACGATGGAAGCGCCTCAACACTTTCTTCTGGAGGCACACTTCCGTACCATTATTTATGGTCTAATGGAGATAGCACCAACTTAAATGGCTCCCTTTTTTCAGGCTGGAACTTTATCACTATTACCGATTCCAATAACTGTTCGATTATGGATTCCATTCATCTTGTTCCTGCTCCTGGGCCAATAGTTAACCTAGGTCCAGATACCACTCTTTGTTTTAATGCCACCTATACCTTAGATGCTGGCAATAGTTTTACTAGTTACCTCTGGCAAGATGGATCAAGCGCCTCCAGTATGAATGTTATTACCAATATAGCGGATACACTTTTATATAGCGTTTCCGTAAGTAATTCTGCAGGCTGTACCCAAATGAATAGTGTTGAAATTATTACTTTAAAGGCTATAGAACTCGCTTTTACAGGTGACACCAATTTATGTGCCTACGATAACACCGAGCTTTCCGTTACGAGTGGGTACATGAGTTATTTATGGAATACCTCCGAAATGACCGAAAACATCTTTATTGATGCCCAAAACCTCAGTTCTGGTATTTACACCTATGCCGTAAGTGTGACCAACACGTATGGCTGTCAAAATTCTGATTCCATTTCTTTAGAAATATATGAAGCTGTTATTGTTGATTTAGGTCCAGACACAACTCTTTTTGATACTGGAGGGCAAAATATTGGATATACACTTGATGCAGGTCCCGGTTTCGCTCACTATCTATGGTCAGACAATTCAATACATCAAACCTTCCTTGTGGATTTGTCAAACACAGGTAATATTTCAGTATTAGTCACAGATCAAAACGGATGTGAGGGTTCTGATACCATAATCATTTTAATTGTGAATACCATTACTGAAATAGATAAGAGGATCATTAAAATTTATCCAAACCCAATGGATGACTATTTACACCTAGGGTTTTCAAACTTTCCTGACAATGGGGATTACCAAATTTCGATTTTCAGCATTACCGGGAAATTACTTTATACCACAGGCTTTAAATACTCAGGAATAAAATTGACCAAAGTGATCGATATGACTTCGTTTAAATCAGGCCAATATATTCTGGAAATAAATTCAGATGGATTTAAAAAATCACTACCCTTAATAGTCAGGTAGTTTAATTCTTATAAAATTAGGGTGATGTTACCAATTACAACATCACCCTTCTCATAACTAACTACTTAGTTTAAACCACTCGAAATACTCGAATAATAATTTGATAATGTTAAAACTCTTCATGCATAATATTAATTAACAAATGTTATTTAATTTCGCAACTTATTAAAACCTAATAAAAATCAGATTATGATTAGAAAATTTACTCGTTTAACAATGTTACTTGTCGCAACTATTGGACTTTCCTTTAGTTCGTTTGCGCAAGCAACAGATTTATTTATTTCGGAGTATGGAGAACCCGCTGGTGGAAATCACAAATACATCGAAATTTACAATGCCACTGGAGCCTCGGTTGATTTAGCAGATTATGAAATCTGGAAAATATCAAACGGTGGAAGCTGGCCTGGAACTACAGAGCCTTTATCAGGATGGTTACTTGATAATGATGTATTCGTAATTTGTAATAATCAGGCTGATGCTTCTATTCTTGCTGTTGCTGACCTTACATTAAGTAATACAATGATGCAATTCAATGGAAATGATGCCATCGGTTTAGCGAAAGATAATGGTTCAGGAACATTTGTCTTAATTGATGCTGTTGGTGAACAAGGTACTGCAGCATATTGGGACGTTGCAGGAACTACAACAGGAACACAAAACCATACCTTAATTAGAAAAGGTACCGTATGTTCTCCAGACACTAATTGGAGTGTTACAGCGGGTACAACTGTTGCTAACTCTCAATGGATTGTAATGCCTGCAAATGATTGGACAGATGTTGGAATGCATACCTCTACTTGTGCAGCTTCCACTTCCAATGATACCATCAATCCAGAAATCATAGATGGTGATTTCATTAGTGCAACGAGCCTTGTTTTAACTTTCTCTGAACCGGTAACTTCCGCTTCCGCTACAGATGTAAACAACTACATTATTGCTCCAGGTATTACCGTTTCATCGGCCGTATTAAGTTCTTCTTTGGACATGGTTACCCTTTCTTTAGGTGCTCCAGGTTTTGTAGACGGAACGCAATACTCAGTAGCAGTTATGAATGTTACGGATACTTCTGGAAACGCCAACGTTATGGATCCATTTGCTATCCAATTTTATTACAACTCTTACAGCGGTAGTGACATTAAAATTACTGAAATCATGTATGGTCAAAATGGTTCAGGTGTTCAAGACATCGATTATTTTGAAATTTACAATGCAGGTACTACTTCCATTCCATTAGCTGGATTATCGGTAACAAGTGGGATGGATTTAAACATCAATACTCCTATTACCTTAGCAGCTGGTGATTACTATATTTTCACGGAAGATGTAGATTCATTTATGTTGGCATTCCCTACCATCACCAATGTAATTGGTGTAGACGGAGGTTCATTATCGGGTGGTGGTGAAACAATCGAAATATCAAATATTTTAGGTGCTGTTGTTGAGTCTGTTTCGTACATGACTTCTGCTCCTTGGCCTGGTTATTCTGGTACGGAATCTACCGAATTATGTGATTTAACTTCAGATAATACAGATGGTGCAAATTGGTATAACGCAGGAACTGTTTCTTCAACGGTAGCTGATATGTTATATGGAACTCCAGGTTCTGCTAACTCATGTGCTGCACTTCCAATAATCTCTACCTATGCCATTGCTACGGTTAGAACTATTGATGCTAATGGAGAATCTGATTCAAATGGTGTTTATTGTGCTTTGGAAGGTATTGTACATGGTGTAAACATTCAAGGTGGAGGATTGTCATTTTTTATTATTGATGAGACTCAAGGTATAAATGTCTTTAATTACAACACTGCGGTTGACAATTATGTTGTTACCGAAGGAGATGAACTTAGAGTAGTTGGTGAAATCACAACATACAGAGGTTTAATAGAAATCGAAGTTGATTCTATCACTGTATTGTCCACCGGAAATTGTATTTCATATCCTACCATTGTAGATTCATTAGGTGAAAGTACCGAGTCAGAATATATTGAGTTCATAAACGTAACTATTTCTGACCCATCACAATGGCCAACTTCAGGTTCAAGAAATGTAGATTTCATTACAGCAAATGGAGATACGTTAACTATGCGTATCGACTCAGATACTGATATTGCTGATTCTATTAGCAATGCACCATCCGCTACATTTAATTTAATTGGAATTGGAGGACAGTTCACGTTCAACTCACCTGCTCTTGATGGATATCAAATTTTCCCAATGTTTGTAACAGATTTTGACACTATTCCTTCCACAGTTACTGGTTTATTCCTTAATGAAGTGATGGTAGATAACCAAACTGTTATTGCAGATGGACAAGGTGATTTTGATTCATGGATTGAAATTTACAATTCAACTTCAAATCCAATAGATTTAACAGGGTTATTAATTGGTACGGAAGAACCTTACCGTTTTTCAAGATGTGCGCCTCCTGTATTCGTTCCTGCTAATGGATTTACTTTATTATGGGCAGATGATGAAATGGCAGATGGTCCAACCCATTTACCATTTGAACTTTCAAATGAAGATGACTTAGGTTTAGCCACTAAAAACTTGGTTATCTTAGATACCCTTGAATGGGATTCTGCTTTAACCGATGTTTCTTTAGGTCATGATACCGATGGTTCTGGTGTAATTGTAAGCTTTGAAGGATCTACTCCGGATGCTACCAATGCAAACGGAATTGTTTTATCTGTCATCCAGGCACATATTGTAAACGGATTAAACGTTTATCCAAATCCAACAACTACAGGTAACATCAACTTTACGAAAGTTGTTTCTTTCACTATGTACAGCATTACGGGTCAAAAAGTAATGATTCAAAACGAAGTGAACAGGGTAGATGTTTCTACTTTAGATAACGGAATTTATATTATTGAAACCACTGAAGGTGAAGTAGTAAAAGTTATCGTAAAATAATTAGAGTTTACACGCCATTTATTAATCCCGGTACCGAAAGGTACCGGGATTTTTTTTGGCATAATAATTCATAGTATTCTTCTTCAATTCCCTTAAATTCGTCACACAGAAATCACCGTACATGCTCAGTCAAAAACTCCATTTAAAATTACAGCAAAAGCTGTCACCGCAACAAATTCAACTTATGAAATTGTTGCAAGTGCCTACTGCGGCTATTGAACAGCGAATAAAGGAAGAGTTGGAAGAAAATCCAGCATTGGATGAAGGCCGCGAAGACGATCAAGAGGAACAAGAAGATGAATACAGTGATGTATACGATGAGGTAGATGAGGCCGAAAAAGAGTTTGACTTCTCTGACTATGTAGATGATGACGAAACTCCCTCTTATAAATTAAACACCTCCAACCATAGTGTAGACGATGAAGACAAAAGCACCCCTATTTCTGTTGGTGCGACCTTTACCGAACTATTAAATCTTCAATTCAACCTCCGTAATTTAGATGATACAGAACGTATCATGGGAGTAAACATCATTGGCAATTTAGATGAATCTGGGTATTTAAGACGGGATCTAGAAGCCATTGCGGATGATTTGGCTTTCACTCAAAATGTCATGGTGGAGGTAACCGATTTAGAACGCATTTTGGATATCGTTCAAGATTTAGATCCTGCAGGGGTAGGTGCCCGATCGTTACAAGAGTGTTTGCTTCTTCAGCTCCAGCGAAAACCACAAGACAACAATGCTGTTTTAGACGCGACTCGCATTTTAAATGACGAATTCGACACCTTCACCAAGAAGCATTATGCAAAGCTCTTAAACAGGCTAGAATTAGATGAAGAAGAACTAAAGGAGGCCATTGAGGAAATCACCAAATTAAACCCAAAACCTGGAAGTACAGGGAATTTAGGAGGAGCTGCAGCTACAGTTGTGGTCGCTGACTTTCATATTGTCATAGATGATAGAGATATCAACATTACCCTAAACGGTCGTAATGCACCAGATTTAAAGGTAAGTCATCAATATGCTGAAATGATATCTGACTATCAAAGCAAAAAAGGAAAGGAAACCAAAACGGAAAAGGATGCCATGATGTTTGTGAAACAAAAGCTCGATTCGGCCAAATGGTTTATCGATGCCATTGTGCAGAGGCAACACACGTTATTAGGTACTATGCACGCCATTGTGGATTACCAAAAGGAATATTTCCTAACTGGGGACGAGACGAACTTGAAGCCCATGATTTTGAAAAATATTGCGGATATTGTAGAAATGGATATTTCCACCATATCGCGGGTGGCGAATAGTAAATATGCCCAAACCCCATACGGTACATTTCCATTAAAATACTATTTCTCCGAATCTCTAACTACACAAGATGGAGAAGAGGTATCTACCCGTGAGGTAAAAAACATTCTCACCCAAGTTATTGGTGAAGAAGACAAGAAAAAACCGTTAACCGATGAGAGGTTAATGGCTATTTTAAAAGGAAAGGGATATAATATTGCGAGAAGAACCGTAGCCAAATACCGAGAACAATTGAATATTCCTGTCGCTAGATTACGTAAAGAATTATAGCATGAGATACGCAAAAATTATTTCCTATCTCACCCATCCTATTTTTACAAGCACTTTACTGTTAGCCTACGTCCTTTTTCAAAAAGAGAGTTATGTTTATTACAGCATCACACCAGCAGGACGGATCATGTTTCTAATCCTTTCCATCCTATTAACTATTGGAGCACCGGTATCTTCCATTGCCTATTTGGTGTATAAAAAACAAGTGGAGAATTATTACTTATACCATCGCAAGGAACGTATTATTCCGATGGCGATCACGGTCGCTTATACTTTTGGGTTATTTTATATTCTGCAACGATTTAACCTTCCACGGCCGGTAATGGCCACCATGGGAGTTGCCGTAATAGGTGTTGCGAGTACTTTAATAATTACTTTGTTTTGGAAAATTAGTGCCCATATGATGGGCATAGCTGGAATAACCGGAGTGGTGTTAGCCTTATCACAGTTGCTCGTTCCCGCACCATTGGTTCTTATTCTCCTACTTTTTATACTTACTGGAATGGTAGGAACCGCACGCCTAATACAAAATTCGCACAACCTCCGTCAAATACTTGTGGGTTGGGTTTTGGGATTTAGTATTTCGTATGTTTCCATGTTTTATTTGGTCGACTTAACGATTTAAAAAGGAACCAAGGAAATAGCGATGGACACTTGTTTCATTTCAGGACCTCTTCCAGGAACAAAAAACTCTGTAAGGGAAAAGAATGTCGTAAAATTCACCTTCCCATAACCCGCTCTAGCTACCAGTCCAAATCGTACCGTATTCATATCCGGGAAATAGTACGTTTTGTATTTGACATTATTTTTATCCACCAATTTATCGTGGGTATCAAATAAGTACCCCAATTTAGCCCCTACCGAAAATTTCCATCGGTATCCTAAATCATCCAATTTTGATCTATATCTAAACTCCACAGGAACCTCCACCCATGAGGTACTTACTTTGTTATGTTCATAGGCTTTATCCGTACGTAACCAATTTGAATACAACGAAGATGCATTTGTATCTCTTCTAATTTGACTATCCGAATAATAACTTTGTGTACTAAAGCCAATTCCTATGGCTCCACTAAATCCACTTTGTCCAAAAAGTTTATCATAAAACAACTGAATATTCAGTCCATTGTTATACCACTCATAGTTTGTGAAATTTGGACGACTCGTAAAAGTTTCATATCCAAAATCAATCAACATATGATCTTGATGTTTATTTCTTGCTTCCTTTTTTTCACCTTCCTGCGCTAGGGCAGTAGATAAGGACATAACAAACACAGCAAATACAACAAAAACTTGTTTCATGATTAGAATTTAAGTGGGCAAAAGTACCCATTTCAACTTAGCACAGCAAGTCTAAACAATTAATTGAAACCGATCACGTCACTAATTATCACTCTCATTTATCCTTAACTTCTTTTATAGAATTTTAAGTAATTGTGCTTAAAAATTCATGACTAGAATTCCCTTATCAGACAACTTCCCTTCGATCATGTACGTCTAGAACTGAAAGGGCCAAAAAATATTTCAACTTTCGAAAACTAAACCTTAATTTGCCCTCCAGAAAAATCATATCATATGAGAAAAATCTTTCTTTCGGTCGTTTTATCAACCCTTTCATTTCTAGGCATTTCACAAACGGAGACCTTCAAATACGCTCATTCTAACGAAACAAAAGTGACTCAAAATCAAATTCCGTTAACAGATCCTTGGGCCGGAGGTTTAAATAACCCCCAATTCAATAAAATGGATGTGAATTTAGACGGGAAAATGGATATTGTCATCTTTGACCGTGACGGTCAAACCATTAAAGTATTTCTAAAAGATTCGGTTATTGGTTCGGAAAACTACTATTACAGTCATGAATCCGGAAAATATTTCCCAAATGATGTAAATGATTACCTGTTATTGAGAGATTATAACAATGATGGCAAACAAGACATTTTCACTAACAACACCCCCTATTTCAACCATGGAAATGGGATGAAGGTGTACAAAAACGTAAGTGACACCATTTTAAAATTCGAACTCATTACAGCTATGTTACCCGCCATGTATGGGTCTAACCTAAGTACGGTGTACAGCTTAGCCTTCGATTACCCTTCCATTGACGATATAGATGGTGATGGAGATCTAGATATCGTAGCTGCAGCAAGTTTCTTTCTTAGCTTTCAATATTACGAAAACGTTTCATCCACTCATGATTCATTAGAATTCGTTTATCGAGAGGCGTGTTGGGGACAGTTTTTTCAAAGCACAGACGATTCTGTTCATTTAAATAGTACATGTAAAGGAGGTCACTCTAGCGGAAGTCCAAATAGGCACACTGGATCATCCATTACTACCTTGGATCTAAATGGAGATGGGATAAAGGAAGCTTTATTGGGTGATCCTGATCGTCAAAATATGATTATGGTCACAAATGGAGGCACTCCTACTGCCGCACATATGAATAACGTAAACTACCAATATCCAGGACCTACCAGTAATTCCATTAACCTAAGTAGTTTTAATATTGCTTTTCATTTAGATGTAAATGAAGACTCCCGAAGAGATCTAATTATTGCGCCAAACCAATATCAAGGTAGTTCAGACACGGGTGCTGTATGGTATTACAAGAACTTTGGTGCGGACGACAATCCAAACTTTCAGTTAATAAGTACAGGTTTCTTAGGTGAGAACCAAATTGATGTGGGAACTAGAGCGCTTCCAACTTTTGGTGACATTTCAGGTGATAGTATCCCTGATTTACTCATTGGAAACACGGGTTATTTTCAAAGTTATGACCCCGCCATTTTTCAAACTTCCTATAAATCTCAAATCAGTTACTACAAGAATGTTGGAACCAAAAATTTCCCCGAATTTGCACTACAAACTATTGATCTTTTAAATCAAGATACTACTGAAATAGTACGCGTATCTCCGACACTTGGAGATATAGATGGAGATGGAGATATGGATCTGCTCTTTGGTGAGACAAATGGAAATATTCATTATTACAAAAACATAGCCTCCATTGGTGATGAGGCCATTTTCGTATTCCAAACCGACCACTTTATGGGGCAAAATTTCGGTCCTAATTGCAGTCCTTTATTGTACGATATTGATAAAGATAATAAGCTTGATTTATTGGTAGGTCAAAAAAATGGCCATGTAAAATTGTATATGAATCAAGGCACGGTTTCAAACCCAATTTTCACCGCTACTATTACCGATACCCTAGGTGGTGTTTACCATTACAAACCCGGATTTGATAATAGTATGGTGCCCAGTATTGGTGATTTAAAAGGGGATTCAAATACCATATTTATGGTAGGGAATGCGGATGGTTTACTTTTATTTTATGAAGGAATTGACGCAGATTATTTAGGCGCATACACCGAAGTAGATCGTATAAAAGTATCTAACAATCCAATTGCTCCAGCGGTAGTTAACATTAATCACAGTGATAGTTTAGAGCTCTTTGTAGGAGAACAACAAGGCGGCATATTGGCCTTTCAAATGGACTCTAATATGTTTGTTCCAGACGACACCACTAGCATTTTCAAGCTCCAAATGAATACCAAGTCTTTACAAATTTATCCCAATCCTTCGGATGGAAATTTCACGTTTAGAATGAACTCAGATTTGGGTCTGGGAACTATTAATATTTATGATCTGACAGGTAAAAACGTGTATAAAACATCCGTTTCCGTATCTAGCAAAAACCAAGAATTTCAAGTTAGTCCAACTGGAATATTACCCGGAATTTACTTAGTAACGGTATCCATGAAGGATACTATTTACAGACGAAAAATAATTATTCAATAAATGTAAAAGTTTTACTTCTTGTATTCACCAAATTAATTTCTTTGTGCTTACATGAAAAATCAGTGGTATTTTATTATTAATCCGCATTCAGGAAAGGGAGAAGGTTTCCAATTATGGAAAACACTTCTTCCTATTTTAAAAGCGTCAGATGTATTATTTTCCTTTGGATTTTCAGAATACCATACCCACACCATAGAATTGGTTGAGACGCAATATCAAAAGGGTATTCGTCAATTTATTGGTTTAGGAGGTGATGGAACTATTAATGAAATAGTGAATGGGATATTTCGATCCCAACAATTTTCATTAAGTACCCCATGTACTCTAGGACTATTCCCTATAGGTACCGGCAATGATTGGATAAAAAACCATCAGGCGTTAACCCTTGAAAATTGTATTGAAAGGCTTTCCACACCCCACAGAGCCTTTCATGATGTCGGTCTTGTCTCACTCCCCAATGGTCATACGCCTCATTATTTTATTAATGTGGCTGGCGGAGGTTTGGATGGACATGTAGCGCAAGAAATAGAAAACTTGGTTCAAAACGGAAAACGAAATTCCTTTTCCTATCTAAAAGGAACCCTCCTAGCATTGTTCAAATACCATGCCCCAATGGGTACAATCACCATTGATAATCAAGAGCAGTTTAAGGGGGAAATACTACTCACGGCAGCTTCTATTGGTAAGTACTTTGGCAGTGGTATGCTCATAAGTCCCAAAGCTCTATTTGACAATGGCATCCTTGATATTACCCTAGTGAAGGATGATTCGAATTGGATCATTCTCCCTCATTTAGGAAAACTTTTTAATGGCAAAATTGAAGCTGCACCTTTTGTAGAAAAGTTTCATTCCAAATCCGTAACGGTCACTTCCAATTCAAAAATGCCAGTACAAGCAGATGGTGAAAACTTGGGATTACACTATACTTTTACCTTCTCTGTTTTAAAACATGCCATATTTGTTTTACAGTAACCACGATCGGCTAACTAATTGTAATTTTGCGGCCTTAAATTCTCCAAGAACATGAACTATCTATCCATTGAAAATCTCTCAAAAATGTATGGTGAAAAGGTGCTATTTAGCGATCTCACCTTTGGCCTGGATAAAGGAGATAAAGTAGGACTTATTGCTCGAAACGGTAGTGGTAAAACCACCCTCTTAAAAATTTTAGCAGGCCAAGAGGTACCCGATAGCGGTAGTGTTGTTTTCCGTAAAGACATCAAGGTAGGGCTTTTGATGCAGGACGTTGTATTTGAGTCTCATTTAACCGTACTCGATGCCGTTTTTTCATCCGATTCAGAGTTATTTAGAGTCGTGAAAAATTACGAATTAGCCGTTCTTGAAGAAGACCAGGATAAACTGACGGACCTTTATGATAGCATGGAACGTTTAAATGCTTGGAATTTAGAAAATCAAGTAAAAGAAATTTTAGGTAAATTAGGTCTAGACCGGCTTGATGCCAAGGTAGGAACCCTTTCAGGAGGTCAACAAAAAAGAATTGCACTTGCCAAGGAGTTAATTGAAAACCCGGATCTCATCATATTGGATGAGCCTACCAATCACCTGGATATTGAGATGATTTCCTGGTTAGAAGGCTATTTATCATCTAGTAATACTACCCTATTCATGGTCACCCATGATCGTTACTTTTTGGATGCGGTTACCAACAAAATTTTGGAAATTGACAATGGTAATATGTTTTTTTACAAAGGCAATTACAGCTATTTTTTAGAGAAAAGAGCGGAACGTCACGTAAATATTATTTCTCAAAAACAAAAAGCAGAAGGGCTATTAAAGAAGGAATTGGAGTGGTTTAGAAGACAACCCAAAGCAAGAACCACGAAGTCGAAGGCAAGAATTGACGGAATTGATGATATCAAAAAAGCCGCCTCGGTGGTCACCAAAATTGAGAAAGCCCAAATCACCACTCAAATGGAACGATTGGGGAGTAAGATTTTGGAATTTCATAATGCCTCAAAAACTTACGGAGACAAAGTTCTTTTTGAAAACTTCAACTACAAATTTGGAAGAAACGATTTTGTGGGATTAGTAGGCAGAAATGGTAGTGGAAAATCCACATTAATCAATATGATGTTGGGTAATTTACAACCAGATACGGGTAAAGTAGTGGTAGGTGAAACCGTTAAATTTTCACTCTATTCGCAAGATGGACTTCAAGGAGGCATGGATCAACGTGTTATTGAGGTGGTCAAAAAAGTAGCCGAAGTATTTCCTTTGAAAGGAGGTAAAAGTATTACTGCCGCTCAAATGTTAGAGCGGTTTTTATTTCCTAGAGACACCCATTTTTTACGTGTGGATCAATTAAGTGGAGGCGAACGGAAACGACTTCACCTCGTTCAAGTATTAATGAGAAATCCGAACTTCTTAATCTTGGATGAACCGACCAATGATTTAGATATTTTAACCATTAATGTATTGGAAGAATTCCTTCTATCCTTTCCAGGTTGTTTGGTTATTGCGAGTCATGATCGTTTTTTCTTAGATAGAATTGTTAAACATGTGTTTTCTTTAGATTACGCAAAGGAAATCAAAGACTTCCCTGGGAATTACACCCAGTATGAGGAGTGGAAAGCGATTCAAAAGCAGGAAGAAAAGAAAGCTAAGGTAAAAGAGGACCAGGAAAAGACTAAAACGGATAAAAAGAAAACAAAACTATCCTTTAATGAACAACGGGAGTTTAACCAAATAGAAAAGGAAATGCCTGAGTTGGAGGAACAAAAAGTCAAACTTTCGGAAGAACTAACTTTAGCCAGTGATAACCACGAAAAGGTTATTGAAATTTCGGCCCAATTGACCGAAATTGTAGATAAGCTTGACGAAATGGAATTACGGTGGCTAGAACTTTCTGAATACGTTTAAGCGTAATACTTAGAGGAGAAGAACGATTTAACGATCAAGTTTAGTTTCTTCTTTAGAGAACTGAATATACTGATTTAAAAAAGCATCGGACTTCCCGTCCTTATTGACTCCACCTTGAGTAGGCTCCTCAAATTGGCCATCCTTCAAATCAAGAGTCATCCAAAATGATTGGTATGGAACCTGATGAAAACCGGACCCAATTTTATTTAACATCGGACGTCTAAGTAGCATATTTCCATTTTCTTCTCCTCTAAAAACCAGGACGTTTTTACGGGGATGAAAATCCGGAGAAAATAAATCGTTCAATTCTTTAGAATAAACATCTACTCTTTGATATACTGGAATCCATGTATTCCAATTAAGTCCATTATCTTCATGAATACTTAAGGCAACGAAATCGCTAGAATACATAATTCCAGCCTTCGATTTATTTAAACCTTCACCAGAAATAATAACCAAGGTGTTCCCTCGGGGTAAAGTCCGAACGCCAACAATCTTATGCTTGAAATTTATTTTCAATTCTTCGGGTGAAAAATCTTCGACATGTTCCATTTGAGTTTTCTCAAAACCAGCAAAGATGATTTTTTGAATATGCGTTACCTTCTCCTTATCCACATTGTATTTCACTATATTTAATCCCTCAATAGGTTCATCAAGATTCTCTTTTCTAAAAGGATAACCTACAATAGTAAAATTTCCATCTACCATATTTCCAAAATCACATTCGCTAAAAAACAGTCCCTTCTTCGAGATAATGGTTTTTTTACCCTCCAAATCATTATCCTTGAGCCTAACCACGCTAGTGACCCAACTATTTGGGTCATTAAAATTGACTTGTTCATTAACCACAATAACCCCCCCTTCAAATCGATCCAAATAGGTTTCAAAAAGCACCGATTTCCCTTCCAAAATATTATTGGATCGGAAAGAAAATTTACTATCCTGCAATACCTTTCCATTCGGTGCTACTACCAATAAATGCCCTTCTAGCTTATTCGATTCTTTTACCGATTTAATAAATGACAATCCAATTCTATCCATTGTGGTAGCAACAGTAAAGGAAACTTGGTGAATCGACTCTAGTGGTTTTAATGTTACCTCATAAAACAATTGCCCTTTTACCTTAGACTCATCACCTTCCCCCACATTACTCCAATAGAACGAATAGCCCTTTGCACTTTTTAATTTCCCCAATACAACCAATCCTCCATCGGTCATTAATACACCTGAAATCTCAATTCTTCTACCATCTTCATTAAATAAACTAATTTTTTCAGAGACCAAATACCGTTTTGCTTCTTGAGAATAAACCCCTAGATCCAAATCTCCATTTTGAATATCCCCGACATAAACGAGTCCCTCATTCGTTCCCAATACGGAAGAATTTAAAACCACTTCAGAGCTTAGGGTACTACTGGAAACCACCTCCAATCTTTGGCCAAACCCCGTTAATACAGAAATCATAAATACACCTAGAAACATCCAATTCTTCATCATTCAGTTTTATTTTACTTGAGTATTAGTCACAAAGCAAACCATTTTTTTAAACTATCCTTCATAAATTCAAGGTATTTTGAATTCCCTAACAAATAGCCGTTACCCGTTGTTATGACTTACCTTACCCAAAATTCTTTTTCACTAAATCTTAAAAATGGAGAATATCAGAAAATACTTTGAACAATTTGTCGACCTAAATGATTATTTATGGGCCCTTTTTACGGACAAGCTTGAATACAAAGAGTATGGAAAGGGAGAGTCCATTTTAAAACAAGGTGAAATTGAAAATTATGTAAATATATTAGAATCTGGTGCGGTGCGTCTTTTTGTACCCCACTCGGATAACGACATCACTTTTGGGTTTGCCTTTCAAGGACACTTTTTTAGTGCGTATGATTCCTTTGTTTACCGTAGTCCATGCGCCTATGAAATTGAAACATTAACCGAGGTTAAGCTTTGGCGGCTATCTCACCATGACCTAAACAACCTATTTGAGAACATAAGTGAAGGCAATTCCATCGGTCGAAAAATGGCCGAACAATTCTTCGTTGGGAAAATGAAGAGAGAGCTCAGTTTACTCACTAAAACTGCGGAACAACGGTATTATAGCTTATTCAAATACCAACCCAAATTGATTAAGGAAATACCTCTAAAATACATTGCATCTTATATTGGAATTACCCCACAGGCACTTAGTCGAATTAGGTCACGCGTTAGTTAACCTTCATTAAGCGATTTTACGTGGATACCGTTTCACCTTTGGAGGGCACCAATTAAGCTAAACAAGATGGAAATTTTTAAAGAGTATTTCAAAGATGTTAAAGAGTTTGACACCACGCTTTTTGAAGCGTTTACCCAAAAATTAAAAAGAGTCGTATATCCTAAAAAAACCACCCTATTGGAAGTCGGTGAGATCGAGAATCACATCTGGTTTATTGAATCCGGAGATATTCGCTTTGTCATCCCTACATTTGAGGAAGATTTAACTTTTGGATTTGCTTTTGAAAATGAGTTTTTTAGTGCCTATGATTCCTACATCACAAAAACTCCGTGCGGGTATCAATTAAGAACAATTTCGGAAACCGTCATTTATAAAATTCATCGAGATGATTTAAACGAATTGTACCGTACGTATCCAAATGGAGAGTACATTGGTCGTAAAATGGCTGAAGCATCGTTTATTAGAAAAAAGAAGCGCGAAATGTCCTTACTTTTACAGAGTGCCGAAGAACGCTATTTGGAATTGTTTTCTTCAAAACCTGCCATTATTAAAACGATGCCGCTAAAATATGTGGCTTCTTTTATAGGCGTAACCCCCCAAGCTTTAAGTAGAATTAGAGCACGGATTGTGGCTTAATCAAGCTGTAAACCAATCGTTAAAGAGAAAGAAATAATTGAAATTATATTCCTCCACCACACAAAAAATTTAAAATGAGTTGTGCTTTTAAGAAATTCCGCAAACCTACTTTCAATAGTCTTGTTTGGTTGATGCTTTTCGCTGTGATTAATTTAAATAGTGGATGTTCTTATCAATACAAAATAGTGGAACGACCCATAACCCCTAAAAACATTGGTAAGATAATAAACCCCAACCTATTTCTTATTCTCCATTACCATAACGAGACCTATCATCTAATTAATCCGGAGATTTTATCGAAGCAGGAAAGTATTGTTGGAATTATTGAATATCTCCCGGAAAACAGAAAAATATACAGGGTTTCTCAATCTGGAGTAAAAAACACATATTCCAAATCTTCCGGATTTATGATGCCCTATAAGGAAGTGCATATTTATATAAACGAGCCTATAATTGATAACGTTACCCATATCACTATTCCCTTTGATCAAATTTTAAAACTCGATCATTATAAAGGTGCAAATTCTGGCAAAACTACGGCTGGATTTGTGGGTGTTGCGATAGGTGCAGGCCTGGTTTTTGTCGCTGTTTTTATTAGTAGGTTTTAGGATAGGTACTAAAAAATACAATACTAACATTTTGCCATTTTTTTCCTTAACCCGAGTTCCTGGTGTAAAACAAACAAATAGGGGAGTTTTGACTAAACCAAAACACCATGATGCCGTTAATAAAACGAGTACTATTTTCGTTTATTACCCTCTATTTTTTAGGATCTTGTACCGTACAAAAACGAAGATATAATTCCGGGTATTACATTACTTGGCTCCATTCCCACAACCTCCGTCTTCAAAAAAGGAAAGCTGATAGTGATCCGTGCAGAGGCCGGAATGTTGGGCTTCCTTTTTTTAGCTTTTGGCATGTTCCTTATTGTCTTTGGACTTAAATTACTTAAAACCGCCTTAGACTTGTTTATTGCTAAAAGAAACGATCTAAAACGAAATACTAATTTAAATCAATCATCCACTATCAATTCATCAGATAGCCAGAAATAATCTAGGCTTTTCAATCCTGTTTATTTACCCATTTGTTCTAAAACAAAACTGGAAATAGTAGTCGCAGTTTTTTGCAATACACCCCATTTGAATTTATTTCCTTGATGCATGGTGCTTTTCTTAACCCGAGTTCATGGTGTAAAACAAACAAATAGGGGAGTTTTGAATAAACCAAAACACCATGAAACAGTTAATAAAATTAGTGCTATTTTCGTTTATTACCCTCTATTTTTTAGGATCTTGTACCGTACAAAAACGAAGATATAATTCCGGGTATCATATTACTTGGCACCATAAAAACAAATCCAATTTCGCTCATAATAGCCCCAACCCAAACCTATCCACTCATCGTACAAAAACTCATCGTAAGTCTATTAAAACATCCCAATTGATAGAAAAAATAAACTTAAACGCTTTCACTAAAAATTTCCCTACTACACAGTTCACCATTGCAAATGAACCCGATAGAAAAAAAACCTCTGTGGATAACAGGGATATAGAAATGGATCTGGGCTTGTCGTATCACCAACCAACATTAGACACTCAGGAAGTACTTACCCCATGGGAGAGTGATCATAACTATTACGTAAATAAACATGGAAAAAAGGTAAAGTACCACCGTACGCTTCGTTTAACTTTAATTATCGGAGGAGTAATACTCCTTTTATTAGGAGTAGTATTAGCGACCCTCATTTTAATACCCTTGGGCCTATCAGTTCTCATGACAGGGTTATTTCTGCGACATCCCAAAAAAGGGAACCATAATTTAACCTCCAAGCAACAGAAAAAGGCAAAAACCGATAGAAGGGTCATCGCAGTTATATTGACGATAATAGGTCTTGGTATATTATTTCTATTAGGGATTATCATTTTAATTTCATTGTTTTTTATGTTCTAAAAAGCACCAATAAAATATATTTATGTATGCCTCCCTTTTTATTTCCTATTACCAAAGCGTCTATGAGGTCCATATAATCTATCTTTAATAGTTCGGCTTTTCATGTTAATCACATCAAAATGAGATCATTTAAAGATTTTTCAAGCTTATCACTCTTTCGGTTTTTTTTTTGAAAACAACTGGTAGTTTTCTGATTGTTGCCATAATTTTTAGTTAGTGCACCCTAGAAAAACGAAGATATAATTCCGGGTATCCTATTACTTGGCACCCGCATAAAAGTTCAAAGTTAGCCACCAAAAAAACCAAAACCACAAAACACTTGCCCCAAGTTGCAGCTATTAAAGCCATTGAATTTCCTCCTCTGGAGGAGAAAATAAACTTCCATAAATTTTCACTGCGGTACCCTAGCTCTCAATTTCCCAATGCGCATGAAATAAAATCAAGTAAAATACCCAAAGCGTATTTTACAACGGCCTTGGATATACCGTACCACCAACCCAGCTTGGACACACAGGCCATATTAACCCAAGCAAAAATAGATAAAAACTATTTTATCGATAAAAACGGGAAGAAGAAAAGGTACCGGAAAAAATTACGAAATACCCTCATCATAAGTGGCGCTATTCTTTCTTTATTTTATATGGGAATCCCAGTACTACTAACAGGATTACTTCTTCCTCATCCAAACCGTAAATCAAAAGTTGTATATCCCTACCAGGATATTAAAATGACTAAAAAAGACAAAGGATTCCTTGGCATAGCCCTCCGTGTTTTAATCATTCTTCTCCTTATTTTCTCATTTTTTGCGCTAATGGCATTGATCCTCTCCGGGTTTTAACAGACCTGTGCTCCTCAAAACAGCTCTATTTAGAATGATTCTAAATTAAATTCAGGATTCGTTAAGTACAGTCATAAAACTGTCTGAAATTACGAATTGACTACATTTGCGGAATATATTTTTAAACTAAAATGTTTTCAAAATGAGTCCTCTTAAAGGTTTTTTTAATTCGTCAGTCGCACGAAAATTTTGGATGGCAATTACCGGGTTATTCCTAGTTACCTTCCTATTAGTTCACTTGGCTGTCAACCTAGTGATGTTTGCGGGTCAAGACGCATTCAATTTGGCTACCCACTTTATGGCAACCAATCCATTAATTCAAGTCATGCAGTACGTTTTGGCAGCTGGATTTATTGTTCATATTTGGATGGGAATCAAATTAACGTTGCAAAACAGAGCGGCTCGTCCGATTAAATATGCGTACGAAAATGCAGCTGCAAGTTCTACTTGGGCTTCTAGAAACATGATTTATTCAGGAGGATTAGTTTTAGTTTTTCTAGTTATCCATATGCGTAACTTCTTTTACCATATGAAGTTTACAGAAAATGTAGGTACTTACAACTTAGATGGCGTGGTGATGCATAATGATTTTGAATTAGTGACGGGATTATTCGGTATCTGGTATTACGTTGTGATTTACGTTTTGGCATTTATTGCTCTAGGTCTTCATTTAAACCACGGATTCCAATCTGCCTTCCAATCTGCGGGATGGAAAAACAGCAATTGGAAAGGTTTAATGCAAACCATGGGAACTGCATTCAGTGCCATTATCGCGGTAGGGTTTTCAGCAATCGCTATCTATTTTTTCTTTAATCCAGCTCAATAATTAGACTATGTCAAAGTTAGATTCAAAAATTCCAGCAGGTCCAATTAAGGATAAATGGACCAATCATAAGAATAACATTAACCTGGTTAATCCAGCTAACAAAAGATTAATTGATGTAATCGTTGTAGGTACTGGTTTAGCAGGTGGTGCTGCAGCTGCTTCTTTAGCAGAGATGGGCTACAATGTAAAAGCATTTGCTTATCAAGATTCTCCTAGACGTGCGCATTCAATTGCGGCTCAAGGAGGTATTAACGCAGCAAAAAATTACCAAAATGATGGTGATTCAACGTACCGTCTTTTTTACGATACCGTAAAAGGGGGCGATTACCGTGCACGTGAAGCAAACGTGTATCGTTTAGCAGAGGTTTCGGCTTCTATTATCGATCAATGTGTTGCTCAAGGAGTTCCTTTTGCACGTGATTATGGAGGTCTTTTAGATAACCGTTCTTTTGGTGGTGTATTGGTATCTCGTACCTTTTACGCTAAAGGTCAAACCGGTCAGCAACTTTTATTAGGTGCTTATTCTGCGATGAACCGTCAAATTGCAAAAGGTAAAATTGCCATGTACAATCGTCATGAAATGTTAGACGTTGTTTTAGTAGATGGAAAAGCAAGAGGAATTATTGCCCGTGATTTGATCACTGGTAAAATTGAACGTCATTCGGCTCACGCTGTTGTTATTGCTACTGGAGGTTACGGAAATGTATTTTTCTTATCTACCAATGCCATGGGTTCTAACGTAACTGCAGCTTGGAAGATTCATAAAAAGGGAGCTTATTTTGCGAACCCTTGTTACACACAAATTCATCCTACCTGTATTCCTAGATCTGGAGATCACCAATCGAAGTTAACTTTGATGTCGGAATCGCTACGTAACGATGGTAGAATTTGGGTTCCTAAGCATATGAAAGATGTGGAGGCTATCCGTAAAGGAACTTTAAAACCTACGCAACTTGCGGAAGGGGATAGAGATTATTACTTAGAAAGAAGGTATCCTGCCTTTGGTAACTTGGTACCTCGTGATGTAGCTTCAAGAGCAGCGAAAGAACGTTGTGATGCGGGTTACGGTGTGAATGCAACCGGAGAAGCGGTGTATTTAGATTTTGCAGCGGCATACGTTCGTTATGGAAAAGAGAAAGCGCATATTACAGGACTTCACAATCCATCGGATGAGAAAATATTAGAATTAGGTAGAGCAGTTATCGAATCAAAATACGGTAACCTTTTCCAAATGTATGAGAAGATTGTAGACGAGAATCCATACATGACCCCCATGATGATTTACCCAGCGGTACATTACACCATGGGTGGTATTTGGGTGGATTACAACTTACAAACAACTATTCCTGGTTGTTACGCGGCTGGAGAGGCTAACTTCTCTGATCATGGAGCAAACAGATTGGGAGCTTCTGCATTGATGCAAGGTTTAGCGGATGGTTATTTCGTTTTACCATACACTATTGGTGATTATTTAGCGAATGAAATTCGTACTGGAGCTATCCCAACCGATTCTCCAGAATTTGATGCTGCGGAGAAAAATGTTACGGATACCATCACTAAAATGATGAACATTAAAGGAACTAAATCTGTGGATCATTTCCACAAACGTTTAGGAAAAATAATGTGGAACAACGTAGGTATGGCTCGTAACATAAAAGGGTTGAAAGAAGCCATGGCTGAGATCCAACAAATTCGTAAAGAATTTTGGAGTGATCTTAGAATCCCTGGTACCGCAAATAGCATGAACGCAGAATTAGAAAAAGCAGGAAGAGTGGCTGATTTCTTAGAGTTAGGTGAGTTGTTTGCAAAAGATGCTTTAGATCGTAATGAGTCATGTGGAGGTCACTTCCGTGAAGAGTCTCAAACCGAAGAAGGGGAGGCACTACGTAATGATAACGATTACGCATATGTTTCTGCATGGGAATATAAAGGGGAGCCAGCGGATGCAATTCTTCATAAAGAAGAGTTGACTTTCAATGATATCGAATTAAAACAAAGAAGTTATAAATAAGCCTCTCTAGAGGATAAAATCATAGATTATGTCAAGCAATAACGATATGAACTTATTACTGAAAATTTGGCGTCAACCAGATGCACAAACGAAAGGTGAGTTAGTAGATTACAATGTTACTGGTATTTCACCTGACTCTTCTTTTCTAGAGATGTTGGATGTATTGAACGAACAGTTAGTCACCAAAGGAGAAGATCCTGTGGTATTTGATCATGATTGCCGAGAAGGTATTTGTGGCATGTGTTCTTTATTCATTAACGGTGAAGCACATGGACCTGGTAAATCAATTACTACCTGTCAATTACACATGCGTTCGTTTAAGGATGGAGACACTATTTACATAGAGCCATTTAGAGCTACTGCAATGCCTGTAATTAAAGATTTAGTAGTAGATCGTACAAGCATGGAGAAGATCCAACAAGCGGGTGGATATGTGTCTATAAACACTTCCGGTAATACGCAAGACGCAAACGCACTTCCTATTCCAAAGGCAGATGCAGATGCGGCATTTGATGCAGCGACTTGTATTGGTTGTGGCGCATGTATCGCTACCTGTAAAAATGCTTCCGCTATGTTATTCCTTTCGGCTAAGGTTTCTCAGTTTGCTTTGTTACCCCAAGGTAAGGTTGAAGGCGCTGAACGTGTTAAAAATATGGTGAGAGTAATGGATGAAGAAGGTTTTGGTAACTGTACCAATACCGGAGCATGCGAAGTAGAATGTCCTAAAGGAATTTCTTTAGACAACATTGCAAGAATGAACAGAGAATACTTATCGGCTTCTTTAGCAGATTAAGGAATAGTATAAAATTGAGAAAGCCTGATTCGCAAGAGTCAGGCTTTTTTTATGTGAAATTTTTAGGTGAATTAAGACATTTCCCTTGGAAGCGCCCATTTCGGAACTGGTAAATCATATGTCATCACTAAATCTTCAAAGCTGTGTGTATCCATACGTCCGGTGAATTTTTGGTTATCTCCATAGTATTTCATCAATAAAGAATAATGGTGTTTTAACCCCTTCGTTGAATTTAAGGTGTCAAAATACCACATACCACTAAACTCCATCTTGACCTCCGACTCATCCTGAAATTGAATAATCAGATGCAACCTAACTCCCTCATAAACCAATAGTATCTTTTCAACCTTTTCCCAATAATATTTTAAATGCTCCTCCTTAGAACTTGCAATAGTCACCCCCTCCTGATCCATACTAAAATAACGAAAGGGGCGAAGAACTCTCCGGGATTCAATAAGGACTACAAAAACCAACATCACTCCTAGAAGGGCGCAAATTATTACCGGCCAGCCCATGGGTTTATCCAATTCTGTATCCATATAATTCCCTACATAAAGAACAAGAAAAATTCCTATCATCCAAATAGGGATTTGCAACAATCGAAAATACCCCCCAGGTTCCAGCTGTACTTTTATTTTATTCATCTATTCAAACCTTAATTCTCAGCCATCTATTTATCCATCTCCTTTGGGTGACAATTACTTTTAAAATCATCTAGCCACAGACTCCCCTTACCCACTTACATCGTGCTACGGTTTGTTTCCAATCCCTAGTAACTCCAAAACAACACACCTGCCTGCAAAATAGATAAAGTTTCACTTTTTATACTCACGTTAATCTCCGCTTCTTTAGTTGACTTAGTATATTAATGAAAACCCATCTGTTATCAACAGCTTAGGTTTTTTTGTGAAATGCACCCACTCAATTACCCATCCTACCACTTAACAACTCCCCATTCATAAAACCAACTTATTCCACCGTTTACACGTTTTCTCTTCAAACAAACAAAAAATTTATGAGAAATATATACATCTTAGCACTTAGTGTTCTGGGACTTACCAGTGTGTGCATTGCCCAGAAATCAAATTCTCTACGCATTTTGAATACTACAAATTACAACGAGACCATCCCACAAAAACCAGTCCAAGCGAATGGTATTCTACGTGCGACTCAAAACTGTACAGACACGGTAGATTACGCCCTTTACGTAGCTAGAGACTTTGGAGGACAAGTAACATCAGCAGCCTTAATTTTGGAGGATTCTACCAGTTCTATCAGTGGAACCGGAATTTTTTTCCCGGTACCAACGGGCCAATCGGTTACCATTAGTGGTATCGAGTTTTTAGCTTATGGACTTAAAGCGAATGGAAGCTCCTCACAGGCAATAATTAGTGTTTATGAAGCGGGTGCAGATTCTACCCCAACCGGTAATGCCATACAAACGCAAACGGTTAGTATCGATACAAACTCCTATACATACGGAGATATTTATCATGTCGTCACATTTAACCCTACCTTGGTAAATAGCTCTTTTGTAATCACTGTTGAAGCTGGATCTCCAACAGATTCCTTAATCCAGATTACGGGGGGTATAAATAGTGTTGGCGGTCGATTTGATGGATTCCCGACTAACATGGCGATTGGTGGCAATTGGATTAGACTAGCGAGTTCCAATATTTTAGGCATCCTGGTCCCGAGGATCCATCCCATAATATCTTATAACGCCAACAACTCAATTTCCGCAAACATTACACAATTCACGATGGCCAATGAGTTGGTTAACTTCACCACCACATCACCTACCATTGCCGAATCCTATTTGTCATATAGTGGAATGGGAACCCGAGGAAATGCAAATACCTCATCCATTGATTTTGGGGATGGAAACTCCGTGAAAGGCTCCCAGCAAAACCCTTCCCATACCTATGTGGATCCCTCACAAAACTACACGATCACCTTAACCGACACGATTATTCTGTATCAGTCGACCGGAAAATTATGCACGCTATCCGAAACTATATCCATCCTAAAAGCAGATCCAACTGGAATCAATGAAAGCGACAACGGAAAATTCTTTGCCTTTTCATCACCCGGCCAAATCACCATTGGAAACGGTACGGGCAGGGCGGTTCTATATACGAGTACAGGTCGGATTGTGAAGCAAGTAACTCTTTCGAATCCTATAGAAAGGGTAAATGTGGCGGAATTACCCCAAGGAGTTTACATTCTACAAGTGGGGAATAAGGTTGTGAAATTGACATTATAAGGAATGAAATAAAAAAATCCAATACTCCCGTATTGGATTTTTTTATGATCCATCTTATTTATTTTCTTGGGAATATTTATCCATATATTTTCGATACAACTGCTTTTGGGTATCATCCAGTACAATTGGGCGTCCTTGAATCCACGCATAGGTAATGCTACTTGATTTCATATCCAGTACATCCCCTTCAGAAATAATGAAAGTAGCCTGTTTACCGGCTTCTAAAGAACCCAACAGATTATCAATTCCTAAAATTTTGGCCGCATTTAGAGTTATCGACTTTAATGCCGCTTCCTTTTCCATCCCATAACCCACAGTTTCGCCTGCTAAAAAGGGTAAGTTTCTAGCGTTCATGGCCTCCATATCACCTGCAGTTCCTAAACAAAACAACACCCCTGCATTCTGTAAAATAGCAGGTAATTTATAGGGATATCTTGGGTCCTCATCTTGACGCACGGGTAAAGAATGGACTCTTCTTAAAATGACACTAATATTGGCTTCCTTAATTTCATTTGCCAAAAGACCGGCATCGTAACCACCCACAATCACCACCTTTTTTATTCCTAATTTCTTCTTGAATTGAATCACCTGCATTATTTCTTTCGACATATTGCAATGAACGTATAAGGATGTGGTTCCTCTAAACAAAGAACGCATGCTTTCAAATTCTAAATTCACCTCTGCATTACCCGTTTGAGAATAAGATTTAGCCGATTGAAAATACTGCTCAATTTCCAAAATACGATCCTCGGTACGTTCCGTTTTTTTCATTCCTTGAGCTGCGTACCAAGGTCCGTTCTGCGTAAATCGTTTGGGCCAGTTTAAATGAAATCCATCCACCTTACGAATCGTAGCATCCTCGTAATTCCAAGCATCTAATTTCATCACGGAAGAAGCCCCCGAAATCACGCCTCCTCTGGGAACAACTTGTGTGGTTAAAACCCCGTTGTTCCGAACGGTGTGTACAATTTTAGATTCCGGATTATAGGCCACAGCAGTTCTCAAATGTGGATTAAATTTTCCGACATCATCAAAATCACGTGATTGCCGCAACGCATCAATTTCGGTAATACCCAAGGTATTATCGGTGTTAATGAATCCAGGATACACATGCTCCCCGTTCAAATAAATCACGGTATCATATTCGTTTACACTGACCCGTTTACGCATTTGGTCCTTCACAAAGGTGAACCGCCCATTTTGAAACGCAATCGCACTATTTTCAATTACTTCGCCAGTACCCAGATGGGCAACACCACCTAGAATCAATACCTTTTCTGGGTATTTTAAAACCGGACCTGGAACCTGTGCCATTACGGACATATGTATTCCAAACCCCAAAATGGTCACCACCCAAAGAGATCGGTAATTTTTCATTTTTAATTCGCTAAATATCTTCATGAGTCGCATCTTAATATTCACTTTCATCTTCGTAACTATCACAATGGTACAGATGCTGTTTATTATGTTTCACCTTACGAGTGGAAGCCCCCTTCTTTTTTGCCTTTACCATGGCTTGAATAATTCGTTGACGTTCTAATTGAATTAAATTTTGAAGTTGCATATCCTTCGATTCACTGTAATAAATGGCTCCATCAATCAATACCAGTACCGGATGTGCATATACCGTTAAGGGATTATCTGACCATAAAACCAAATCGGCATCTTTACCCACTGTAATACTCCCCACAGCATCTGCTATATGTAACATCTTGGCTGGATTAATGGTTACCATATTTAAAGCTTGTGTCTCGGTCATTCCACCGTACTTTATGGTCTTAGCAGCTTCCTGATTCAATCTCCTTCCCATTTCTGCATCATCGGAGTTTATAGCCGTTAAAACGCCTTGTTTAGTCAAAATAGAGGCGTTGTAAGGTATGGCATCATTCACTTCAAACTTATACGCCCACCAATCGGCAAAAGTGGAGGCATACGCGCCATGCTTTTTCATTTTATCCGCTACTTTGTACCCCTCCAAAATATGGGTGAATGTATTGATGCGGAAACCCATACTATCCGCCACATTCATCAACATGGTAATTTCAGATTGAATATAAGAATGGCATGTAATAAATCGTTTGTCTTCCAAAATTTCAACCAACGTTTCCAACTCCAAATCTCTTCGAGGGGCCGTCATGGTTTTTAATTCTTTTTTAGAAGCGCCATTAAATTTGGACCACTCCAGTTGATACACCTTAGCCCTATTGAACGCATCTACATATACTTGTTCCACTCCCATTCGAGTTTGCGGAAAACGAATACTATTTCTACGATCCGAATTGGATTGTTTTACGTTTTCACCCAAAGCGAACTTGATTGATTTTGCCTCCGAAGTTATTTTTAGTTGTTCCGGCCCAAGCCCCCATCTTAATTTTATGATTTGTGCTTGCCCACCAATAGGATTAGCCGAACCATGAAGTAACTGTACCGTGGTTACCCCACCCGCCAATTGTCGGTAAATATTAATATCATCCGGATTAATCACATCCCCAATTCTTACCTCCGCGGTATTGTTTTGCCCGCCTTCATTCACGCCTCGCTGGATGGCAATATGCGAATGTTCATCAATAATTCCCGGTGATAAATGCATCCCTGTTCCGTCAATCAATTCATATCCTGGATTAACAATAGTTTTTCCTACCCCTTCTATTTTACCATTGGAGATAGCTACCGAACCTTTAAAATTCCCGATTGAATCGCATGTCCAAATCATGACATTTTGGATAAAATAGTTTTTCGACTCCGGTACCAAAGTATCCCCAAAGGCCATATTTGGATAAAAGGTAAACCCCTCCATCTCTTTCAATTTCACGGTATCCCCGTAATTTTTATGCGAAATATTTTTCTGTTTTATGGCCGTCCATTCACTCCAATTCCCTAGGGCATCTTGGGCTTTTCCATCCATGATTTTACCCTTATAGTTTATCTTCCCCACCATTCGAATAGGCCCGGGTTTTTTAGCTGAACCTCTTTCAAAATGGATATTAACTAAATCATTTTCAACGGTAATTAAACCATCCTGAGGTTTCTCCTCGGTACCGCCAAGAGTAGATGTAATGGTATATCCCTTTTTACTTTCCACAATATTTAAACGATACAGCACTCCCCCGTAATTCATATTATAATTCCCAGAAGGATTCATGCTCATTGCATTGGTCAATACATTTCGTTCGCCAACGGTCCAATTTTCAAGTATTCTTCCTTTAGCCGCAAAAACATCTTTATCGCTAATAAAGAAATTTGCCCATTTACCCGCTTCCAAAGTTCCTAATTCCTCCTCCATTTGGATGTACTTAGCCGGCACCGAAGTTAATGAAGCCAAAGCCTCATTTACAGGAAGTCCATATTGAATAGCCAATCGTAAATTGACCCAAAACTCCTTTTCCGCCCGATAAGAACTAATTGAAAACGGCACCTCATTTTTATGCATTACCGCCAAATTAGTGGGGGCTAATTCCCAATGTTTCAAATCTGCTAGTGTTACATATTCCGCATCCAAAGGATCGCTCACATCAAATGGTTTCGGGAACCGAAGAGGTAGAATTAAACGAGATCCAGATTCCTTAATCAATTTCACTCTTTTGTATTCATCTCCACCACCCAGGGTAATAAAAGGGATATCAAACTCTACACCCAATTTCGCAGCTCTAAGAATGTATTGGTAGTTACCGCCATGTATAATTTGGGGTAATTCCTTATTCTTATCTATGGCTTCTAATGAATAATCAATAGACTTATCATCCGTGTTTTTATACCATTGTGCATCATACATCGCTTGTCTGTACAATGCGATAGCCCCCATTAATGACGTGGGATAAATTTGCGATGAATTTCCTTTACCAAAACCATAAAAAGCCGCTCCATTATTTTTTAAAACCGTATGGGCATTCATTTTATCCGATAAGGAAACAACTACCCCTGTTCCTTGCATAACGCCATTTACTTGATGGGTAAGAACCGTACCAAAACCCAATTTTCTCAAATCGGCCGCCCTTTTCGGATGGGGATGAAACATATCTCTCGCAGATGTTTGGGGATGAATAGCATCATTCCAATAGGTAGTTCCGTTATTGGTAGATACAAATTCTGGCCGAGCTGTTTTTTTCCTTTTCGGAACATCGGGCATTCCATAATTACTTGCCAGCTCAATAAACGAGGGATATATATATTTCCCTTGTAAATCAAATACCACCGCATTTACAGGGATCTCAATATTACGACCCGCAGCAACAATTTTGCCGTCTTGAATAAGTAAAATGCCATTTTCAACTTCCCTTTCGGAAGACACTACTATATGTGCATTTTTAAATGCATAAAGGGTGTGAATGGGAGAGTATACCCCATTCAAGGGCACCATGACTTGACCAAAAACCGGACTTACAAAAATGCCTAACAAACAGGCCATAAAAAGTTTAAACTGCATGTCCCAAATGTAACCAAATGCCCCAAGGGTGGATAGCCACTGATCATAATTTTTAAACAAAAAAGGCCTGTCTGAAACCAAACAAGCCTTTTTCATTTAATTGTTTTCGAGGTTAATGCTGAACGACAAACTTCTTTTGAATACGGTAACCATCATCGGAGAATAATTCCAAAATATAGTACCCATTAACCAGATGTTCTACCCCAATAGCAAAACCGTTTAATAAATCATCATTCACTCTTTCTTGAATTAAGGTTTGACCTGTGATGCTTATTACTTTAATGGAACAACTACTTAATTCACCTGAGGTTACTTTCACATTTACTTCTTGGTTTACGGGGTTGGGATAAACAGAGACCTTTATTGAAGGTGTTTCATCCACTAGGATTGGTAAGCCTTGTACCTCTTCATTTTTAATCTCACGCTTATTTGCAATAGGTGAGTTTGCCTTGTATGTATCTGAACAATAACCCTCTGATAAATCTTGGCTATTAATAATTGGATAAGTCTTTGGGTTACCGTAAAACCATTTTGATTTTAATTCTGTATTTTCAAGCAATGAAGCATCCGGATCCATAACAACTTCCATAGCCTCAATAATTAAATTATAACCTTCTGCTGGTCCCACATCTCCATTGATTAAAACATTCTCGGCTTTGATGTAAATGTTATTCCCGGAAGTATTCCATACAATATCATCATATGGATGTACAATACCATCTAATTCAAAGGTACCAGGTTTATAATTTGCCCAATTTCCTGTAAGTACATTATTACCTCCATTTTCTACAATAGTATTTGCGAAATTGCTTTCTTCGTTCAACTGATAAAGGTTATAGGTAAATACCTGAAAGGTATTTACCTGCTCATTGTTTGATCCTATTTGTTTAAAATAAAAATCACCGGCAATTTTAAAATCTACTTTTAATATGGAGTTCTCAATATTTTCATTATTTACAAACCCATGCGAACCAAAATTGCTAAGGGACATTAGATCTAACTGAAAAATTACATTTTTGATATCTTCTAAATTGTAAAAGCTAGAAACAAATTGAGATATTAAATACCCAGTTTCTTGATCCACATACCTATGATTCAATTTGAAATTTCCGTAATTCATAGGTAATTGATCATAAAAAGAGTCTTTCTCAAATGCATTACTCCTAGTTTCTATCACCACAGCCCCGTTAATTCTGGTTTTTTTAAGGTCAAAATCTAATGCTGGATTTAATGCGTATTTAATATCTTTTAATTGTAATACAATTCTGGGATAATAATATGGGTTCATATCTGGTTCAAAAGTACTTACATCAAATTTTGGCGTTTCCAATAAAGCAAACAAGCCTACCACCTGATTATATGCTGGGAAATTTTGTCCCGTAATTCCATTTGGAGATTTCATTGAACCAGGAACAATCAGAGAAACAGAAGTTTGATCTTTATTATCCGTAATGTAACCTTTAATTTTCCCTTCAGTAAAAGTAGCTACCGGCATTTGTGGTGGAGAAGGTTCTTTTTTTATTCCAAGCATCCCACTTATAAAATCTGACTCCTCAGCTAGAGCTTTTTTTGCGGAGGCTTCAATGGAATTAGCCCAATTGTTTGCTTGAGAAGTATCTTGTGGTAAAAGGATTTTACCATTAACCAATTTAATTTGATTGTTTAATAAAAAATCTCTCAAAACAGCCGTCTGCGGCACTACTAAACCCGCAATACCTCCAGCAACTCCATCTGTTAAAGCAGCTATTGCCTTTATTTTTAATTGGTTTTCAAAACTATTATAGTCTTCAAGGTCGTCATTATATTTGGTCAGAGCTGATTCATAAGAAGAAGATAAGCCACGCATGGTAGGATATAATACATTCCCAGATTCCAGTAAATTTCCTTCTTCATCATACATACTTTGAAAAAAATTCCAATATTCATCACCCATATTTGCAATGCCTTGTTCTAACTCAACGGTACGAAGCGTTAAATCTACACTCGACTCTGATGTATATTTAAAGTTCAAAAGCATACTACTTGCAAACTGGCATTGACATACATCATACCCTAGCTGAAATTCAGCTACATACCATTCATTAGGACCGTTTATTCTTTGTTTGCGTGCACCTTTAAGTTTTGTGATTTTAGTGGGTTGGTTTAACGGGCGGTCAATTCCCTCGGCATGACGAAAAATTCCAGAGATTATCCTCTTATTTACATTCTGATCAGGAAACTCAAGACTTACAGTAACATCTTGCCAATTGTTAGCATCATCGCCCCATGCGCTAAAAAACACCCGCATTAAACCCGTATATCGGTTATACAATACCACATAAGGCGAATTGTTAGCAGTTGGTTGCTCAGAATCGGTATTCCAATACATTGAAGGGTCTGATTTTTGATCAATCGGAGTTCCATTCGGTAAACTACCTATATTTAAATACAATAACTCCCAACCATCTTCCCAATGCCAATCTTTTTCATTGTCATTTAAAAAATGAATTCCCGGGTCTGGATGATAATATAGATACCCTGTTTCAGTATTACTATTAGAAAAAAACCAAGGCATTACGATGTCGTTTCCATTACGAAGAAACTACGAATTCCAGTTTTGCTCTTTAGGGATCACCACTTGATTTCCTGGATACCATGAAAAACCAGTATTAATATAACTACCTACATCATTCGGGTACCATGAACTCCATTCTTCATTTATTGGATTTTCTGGGTTTGTACTTATTTCACGTATAAGATTGCCGCAGCCATCTGTTTTTTCTTGGGCAAAAACACCGAAGGGATTACGTACAAAAATACCTAATATTATATAAATATTTTTCATATTGTTTTATTGAGTTAAACTGTTACGGGAGTTTTATTCCCCTAAATGTATGCCATAGGGTATCAGGCATCTTATTGTACTGATTGTCTCTTACTCTGTAATGCATATAAAGAGTCCCATCATTTAATACTTCTATTTCTCCTTCTGTATTTCCAGCAAAAACTCCATTTGCGTTTACACGAAAGGAACTACCATATTCATCAAATTGGTTTAAAAAGGGAGTAGCTTCGGAAACCGTATCTCCCAAATTATGAAAATTGACAGTCATCATAAATTGTTTCGTCCAATCATCTACAAACTCATTTACCAATTCACCACTGGTCATATCACACATGTATAAACCAAGTTCAAAACTATCCGTTTCATTATCTATTACTCCTCTAAAAGAGCCATAAGTACCCAATTCATCCCACCGTTTTATTAAATAAAAAGACTGGGCTACGGAATCGTATCCATCATCATCTGAAAAACAAAGGGTATCAGGTTCATAACGTATCACATGGCTAACGGTAATGGTAGCAGGTCTTGAAACAGACTCATATCTTCTACTAGGTGGGTTTTGGGTGTAAAAAACTTCTGAGCCTATATACCAAGTGTGTTGAAATTTTTTTGCACTTAAATCGGAAGACAAATCAATTTGAAAACCTCTAAAAATATCGTCTTCCCAACTTATATATTCACCATTGTGTAAAAAACCATCTGTCATTTTAAACTTGGCACTAGGTAACTCCGCACCGTAACAGGGATCAAAATTGACACATTCCGGATTAGACGGATCTGTACATGGACAAGGTTCTGGTTCCTCTTTTTTACAGGAGCCAATAGCTAATAAACTTATGGTTAATGCAATGGTAAAAAGTATATTAATATTGAATTTATTGATCATTTTGTAGTTGGTTAACTTGCTTTTGCATTTCAATGAGGTGTAAAGTTAACTCCTCCATCTTTTGTAACAAAATGGCATTCATTTCGGCTAGTTCAATACCGTCTTTGGTAACCTCCGCAGCAGATGGAACCCCTGGTAAATGACTGTTAGCATCCATGTATTCTTCGGTTTCCGTTAAAGACATCAACTCATAAGATTTTTCAAACACATAATCAGGCCAATTGCTATATGCATCTACTTTAACCGTTGTAGCTCTTACACCACCTGCAACGTATAGGTCATAGCCGCTTGCTGTTACGCTAATATCGGAAGCTGGACCTCCTATTCTTACTGGCATCGTGAAAAACGTTTGCCCATTATTGTTAGGATCCCAAAACTCCAGAATATTTGCAGAGGTAGGATGGTTTGCCCCTACGGCACGAATGGTAAAAGCTCTTTTATCAGATCCCGATTGAGCTGGGTCAATAAATGCTAGGTCTACAAAAGTTTTAGAAGGGTCTTTTCTAACGGTAATTCCATTGGCATTGGCTGTAAAACGCACTTGATTTAGCATGTTAGTGGTTCCACTAACCGTACCCGATGGGTTCGTCATTACTAGAAATTCTCCAGAATTCGTAGCGAATAACGCGGCCCCTGAACCGTTCCACGCTCCCGAAACACCAAACTCTTTTAAACCTAATGATAAAACATAACCAGTAGCACCGTTGGGTGTCATTACTTCACCAAAATGACCAAAATCATTCACCAATAGCTTACCCATCACCTGAACATAATCTTTAGTAAGGGTAAATCGCTTTATTGGAGTTCCTCCATTTTTATTGTAATAAAAATGTAATTGTGAGCCAAAGTCCTGTTGCATGTCCCATTGGTAGAGATCAGCGGTTTGAGTATTTGTACTAAATCGCAGCTGAGGAACATTTCCCAAACCAGTTCCTGCTATTCCTGCGCTTTCTCTAATTTCTAAATTTCCTGAGGGGGTGGATATACCAATTCCCACTTTATTTCCAACCTGATACAGTTGAGAAAACCCTGTAGATGAAACAAAGCCACAGGCAACAAAAAGACATGATGATTTTAAGAATAAGGATAATTTCATGGTTGAAAAGAATTATTGTTTTAAGATTAATTTAGGCCGAAAATTAAAAAACCAGGTATACTTTTTCACTAAGTAATTTTTCCTAAAATGATAAGGGGGGGGGGTAATTACCTAGTTGCTTCATCCCAAAATTTGAAAAAACAGGATTGAAATAACGCTAAGTACGAGTTTATTTTTAATTTATTTAAGATTGGTTAATCTAATTTCCGTCCTCTAAAAACATAGGTAGCTTCGGTCGGGTCCATGTATTTAGTGGTAGAATACTCCATCCGAAAGGTTTTATCGTTATACACTTCAATAGTACCTATGACCTTCCTCGTAAAAACGGCCTTGTGATTGTAACCGATCATAGATACCCATCTGTCCCATATAGAAGATACAGTTTCTGTATAGGTAAATACGGAGTCACCCCTATTATGAAAATTGATAAATAAATTTTCATAATGGTCATGAAAAGATGCCGGGTTTCCCATTTCATCAACACTTATAATTTCTACCACAAAACTATCTTGTTGCCCCTCAATGAGTCCTTTAAATTTACCATAGGTTTGAAAGTCATTAATACTGCTAACTAAAGTAAATGACTGCACAACAGAATCGTACCCAACATCGTTCGGGTAGCAACAGGTATTTGCCTTGTACTCTATAACGTGAGTCACCTCTATTACCTGAGGACGAATAATACTAGGATCGTCAAACCGTCTTCCTGGAGTTACTCTTCCAGTAAATGTCTCCGTACCCAAGTACCAGCGGTGTTCAATATCTGGGTCTTCTAATTCAGATTCAAACCAAATATTATACCCTGCCATTACCGAATCTGCAAACACATAATCAGTTCCATTTCTATAAAAACCTTCCTTCATTAAAAACTTAGCCGAAGGTTTTTCAACGTTGTAACATGGATCGTAATTTTCGCAATCCTCATTTTGCGGATCATGACACTTTTTACAGCCACCTAAAAAAAGAAACGCAGATAAAAAGGTGAAGATGACAATTTTAAAAATATTATTTCCCATTTTGTAGTTGGTTAACTTGCTTTTGCATTTCAATGAGGTGTAAAGTTAACTCCTCCATCTTTTGTAACAAAATGGCATTCATTTCGGCTAGTTCAATACCGTCTTTGGTAACCTCCGCAGCAGATGGAACCCCTGGTAAATGACTGTTAGCATCCATGTATTCTTCGGTTTCCGTTAAAGACATCAACTCATAAGATTTTTCAAACACATAATCAGGCCAATTGCTATATGCATCTACTTTAACCGTTGTAGCTCTTACACCACCTGCAACGTATAGGTATTGTTTAAACCGGAGATCAAACAACATAGAAGAAATATCAAAAGCCTCTTGGTAAAACACCAAGAGGCTTTCTAAAATATTCTAATCGAATTTATTTCAGTACAATTTGACTGACTTCAACCACTCCAGTTGAAAGAGTTGTTCTCACAAAATAGAACCCAGAAGATAAATTTGAAGTCGTTAATTTCATCACATTGGCGTTAGCCGATTTTGAAACTAATTGCTTTCCATTAGCATTCATCACCTCCACACGCTGCAATTGATTGCCTTCAGATAAGTAACTTATTACAATTTCATCATTGGCATAAAATACTTTTAATAAATCTGGATTCACCTCATCCATACTCGTTACCGAACCGGTAGAATCGGTAGATCCACTACCCGTATTAGCAGAGGAATCATTTCCTTTTTGATGTACAATATGTAAGTAAAAACGATTAGCCCATTCTTTAGGAGCACTCGAAAAAGAATACCCACCTTGCTTCAAATTATGAAAAGAACGCATGTACCTATCCTCTAACAAAACATCCTTATCTGCAAATGAACCCACCAATGAATCCAAGTTTATAGTATACGTGGATGTTTGATACGTTTGAAAATATAAGGGCACTATCCGATTATCGTTTGTTAATTCACTATATCCATTAAATACCAGTTTTTGATCATCTACCTTGGAACAAAAGTTAAAATCACTATTTGGCAACTTTAAAGCATCAAAATTCTTATCGTATCCATCTTCCGAATCCCTATCAAAGTAAATACGTGTCGGATCATTTTCTCCATGGGCATCCACCACATCCAGATAAACCCCAAAATACGAGAGAACACTTCTAAAGTCATTATTTGTGTGATGACGCATACTATTGGTAAACGTAACCGTAGATGCCTGGCCGTCCGTACTTGTATTTCCATTTACATAAAACCCTTGACCCGAAGCCAAATAATTGGTGGTATGGCTTTTATTATAAGTATCGTAAGATGTAGCGGTGTTTAAACCGTTTCCTGGATTGTACAAATACACAGCATTATCAATTTTTCCGGTACCCGAATTTGCGGTTAAAAACCCCTCTACCGAAATAGAGGAAGGATAAGGATTACTGATCAAATTCCAATCGTTTGAACCATCACTAGGTGTCGTTGAGCTTCCAAAAATATCCACCGTAATATCTCCGTTATTTAAAACACCTCCGGAAGCAATCGTGAAGTTGTGGGTATTGGAAGAGTGACCCGGAATGAAGTACCCTCGACCCACATCAAAATTTCCATCCGGAGTTCCTTCCGAACTAACCGTGGTAATAGTCATTCCAGATGTAACGGTGTAAAAGGTGCCATTACAATTCAAGGACCCTCCAATAGTTTCATCGTACTTCCAGGATTGGGTAGAAGCCTCAAACACATACATGTCACAATTGAAATGATTGGTAAACACAGACTGTAGATCTAATGCGGTTGCAAAAGGAGTTCCCCAAGCATTATAATCTACAGATGAATTGTAACCGGTTTTTTCTATTGTAATGGAACCTGAACACGTAAAACTTCCGGTCCCTGTTACGGACAAAGAACCATCATGTTTCACAAAAATTTCATCCGAAACCACAATATCTTCATTCAATACATCCGTACCTGCATCCGCCATTATAGTCAGTGATTTTAATACAGAGCCATCGTTAAATGGCGCTTGACCATCCACCACAATTGCCACTCCCGATCCTGTTAAACTAGATGGTTCGGTATCTGCAAATCCCGTTGCTCCGGCCCAACCCCCATTAGAATAGACCAAATCCACATTAATAATATCTTCCGTATCACCCAAATATCCAGGGGTAGCATTAGATTGATCATCTATATTATTGGTCCAGTTACCTGCGGGCATTTGGTACACTCGTTTCGCATTACTGGTGGCATTGGATGAACTCCCGTCAATTAAAGTGCCATCATCGGTATCTGCGGTTCCACCAATGCGAATGGTAAACGTATTGTTATTTCCAAAAGCATTTATACCTGTTCGAATGTAAATAACATCGGATGCTAATGCTATGGTATTCCCAGTAATAGTGGACCAAGTAGACTCAAAATTAGATGAACTCGCATCTCTATTTAAAATTAAAAAACCATTCGCAGAAATATAAGATCCTCCCAGGATATCGGTTCCAAAATCAATCACTTCATTATTGGACCCACTTGAAACAATTTTAGCATTGGATAAATCAATGTTAGAAGAAGTTGCATTATGAATCTCTAGATACCCATAACTTGAATTGCTATGCCTCGCATATTCTGTTATGTATAAATCACCCGTGCTAGGTGTATTATAACCCGTAGAGGCCGTCACAGAAACATTATCAAACCGATGTTTTTCAACATCCGCATTATTATCTACACGAATAACGATTTGAATACTGGTACCGGATAACGCATTTTCAGAAGCGGTAAGCGAAGTGAAGGTTCCTGGATTTTCACCGTTGGTTGTAAACGGAAGCTCTGTACCATTTTCGTTTAAAATATAATATACGTTCATATAATCACTAGACTCCATGGTTCCTGTATGAGAAAGGTCCACACTTAAATCGACTAATCCTAAACCATCAATATCACATAACTTGGATTTCCAAACCACCTCTCCATCGGTATCTCTTGCTTCAAATAACTCATTGGATGAGACGGTTATGACCTTAAAATAATCTGTTGTGGCGGTGAGTGAAGCAGATGAAATATCCATGGTCCAATCCATTCCTACCGTATCATAAGTGGGTGTAGGTCCACTAGCACCTTTATCTGTATCCCCTGTAAAGGTTTCTGAATAGGGCAATTGCGCAAAAGAGAATACGGGGATTAGGGTCAGTAAAACTAAGGAGAGAAGGCGTGTTAATTTTTTCATTTTAATGAAATTAAATTAGTAAGTGGTCTTGCAAACATAAATAAATGACGTCATAATAAAAGAGATAGACGCTATATTTAAAGATTTAATAAAGTGGTACACCATCCTAATAGAACCACTATCTTCGTTGACTTTTAAGATTAAATCTAGGTCAAATATTACCATCGTGAACGAAACAGAAGTCAATATTCATTTACTAAAAGTCATTTTTAAAAACAAAAAAGGCATTTTCATAATTGCCTTTGTATTTCTTCTCATTTCCATAGGATTAACTTCCTTGATGGATAAAAAATATACGGCTTCTGGAATTGTATTTCCGACAAAATCCAATCTTATGAAAAATGTGGTTCAAGACCCCGGTTTTGGATTTCAAATACATACCGATCGGTTAACCCAAATATTCGAATCGCAAACGATGCGAAGGGAAATGGTTAATCGCTTTAACCTAATTGAATATTACGAATTAGACACCTTAAAACCGAATTGGCTACATCATTTAAAGAAGAAATATGACAAGGATATTAGCATTAATAGAACAAAATATCTTTCTATTGAAATCCAGGCAGAACTCAAGGATCCCGTTTTAGCGGCCAATATTGTAAATAATATGATTTCGTATGTGGACACGATTCGTAGGGAAATATTTTTAGAAAACACTCAAATATGGGTACGGGATTTAAAACCAAAAATTGCCCCACAAAAACGAATTGTAGACAGCCTATTACACGCCATTCAAAGCTGCACTAAACAACAAGAGGTGCCCAGTTTAGCTAAAAACTCCATTACATTGATTAACGCTAGAAGAGAAAATGGAAGTAATTTAAAAGGGGATGAACTTATACAAAATGCACTTGAGCACCACTATTCAATCCAACTGGAAACATTGATTTCAGAATACTATTTACACTTAGGAATTTTAAACAGATTTCAAACAGATTTGATCAATGGAGAAGAAAAGTTAAGTTTACCATTTCCAAAAATTTTCACGGTTATGAATGCAGAAGCAGATCATCAAAAAACATCTCCTTCTCAAAGCATAAATGGGTTAGTAGCTATTTTGGTAGGACTCGTTTTTGGGGTCACATTTTTTGTAATAAAAGATAACTACTCGCAATTAAAAGAACGTTTAGAGGTCTAATAACAATGGATTTTATTCGTAATAATGGTCTATTAATAACTACCGCTCTACTTATTACTTTGGCGGTATTGCTCATTTATTTTGGGTATACTGAAATGGCCATTGGCCTCTTGGGTATTTCAACTCTTTTTGTGGCCTCCCGTAAACTTTCCAATCTTGTATTTCTCCTTATCATTACTACCCCATTAAGTATCTACTTTTTGATGCCTGGAGGATCTCGAATAACGCTTCCAAATGAGGGCCTCCTCCTTTTTATTTCGGGCCTCTTTATTCTCAAAACATTATCGGGACTCCATTTAAACCTAAGGTATTGGAAACACCCAATTTCAATTATTATATTAATCGACTTGTTTTGGAGTTTTATTACCTGTTTATCTTCGGAAGTTTTGGAGGTTTCTATTAAACGGTTCATCATTAAACTGCTTTATGTATTGGTATTCTTTTATTTGATACCTCCCGTATTGAAAGGGATAAAAAACCAAAAAGGACTGTTTTACTGGTACGGAATAGGGATGATTATCCCCATTATTTACACGACCTATAATCACATACAACTAGGAATTGGGTACAAAACCAGTTTTCAGATTAGTTTACCTTTTTTTGATGAACACACCATTTATGGAGCTTGTATCGCCTTTGTCTTGCCCTTTTTCTTTTTAAAGATATGGACGAACTCAAAAAACAAGCTGGTATACCTATTCCTATTTTCCATCCTAATAATGGCCCTTTTCCTCTCGTATTCACGTGCTTCTTGGCTAAGTATAATTGTGGCAGCTGTTCTTTTTATAGCGCTCCAATTAAAAGTTTCTCAAAAACAATTCATTCTAATTTTCGGAATCATTGCCGGAGGACTTTTTATAAATTTCAACACCGTTTACCAAAAGCTAGAAACCTCTAATACAAAGTACAATAACGAAATTTCATCCCATCTTGTTTCTGTAACCAATTTACAAAATGATGCCTCTAATTTGGAGCGAATAAACCGATGGATTTGCGCATACAAAATGTTTAAGGAAAGACCTTTATTAGGCTTTGGACCAGGGTCCTACCAATTTATATATGACCGATTTCAATCCCCCCAATACATGACAAGGATAAGTACACATCATGGGAACAAAGGGAATGCACATTCCGAATACCTCACCGTATTATCCGAATCGGGAATATTAGGACTCCTCCTATTTATATCTTTAATAATGTGTAGTTTTTTTACCGCAGTAAAATTGATTTACTCCAACATTTCAAAAAAACAAAAACTCTTAATCACCGCAACCCTACTTGGTTTGGTTACATTTTATGCCCATGGAATTTTCAATTCTTTTATTGATTCCAGTAAGATATCTATCCTGGTATATGGTTCACTTGGACTCATTGCATCCATGAGTTTTGAAAACAATACCGAAGACAAAAAACAGAATTAATGGGCTTGCAACCAATTATCACCGGCATTGGCATCTACTTCCATAGGAACGTCAATTTCCATTGCATTACTCATTAGTTCTTTCACCTTCTCAATTAATGCCGAAGCTTCCTCTTTAGGGGCATCAAAAATCAATTCATCATGTACTTGAAGGATCATTTTTGCCTGCATTCCTGATTCTTTTAGGTAACGCTGAATTTTAATCATCGCTAACTTTATCATATCAGCAGCCGAACCTTGAATGGGAGAATTAATGGCATTACGCTCCGCAAAACCTCTGACCACGGCATTTGCTGAATTAATATCTCGTAAGAATCGTTTCCTTCCTAAGATGGTTTCTACATATCCTTTTTCACGAGCATCCAAAATACATTGGTCCATAAAGATTTTTATACCTGGAAATTGCTCAAAATAACTATCAATAATTTGCTTTGCTTCTTTTCTAGAAATATGGAGTCTTTGCGATAATCCAAAAGCTGAAATTCCATAAATAATTCCAAAATTCACCATTTTTGCATTCGACCTTTGTTCTCTAGTTACCTCATCCAAACCAACACCATACACCTTTGCTGCAGTAGAGGCATGAATATCTTTTCCACTTCTAAATGCCTCCAACATATTTGCATCTTTCGATAAAGCTGCGATAATCCGTAATTCGATTTGCGAATAATCAGCGGCAACCAAGGTGAAGTTTTCATTTCTAGGAACAAATGCTTTCCTAATCTCTTTCCCTCTTTCACTTCTAATAGGAATATTTTGAAGATTCGGTTTATCCGAGCTTAACCTCCCTGTAGCTGCAACCACCTGATTATAACTGGTGTGTAACCTTTTAGTTTTTTCGTTTACCAACTCTGGTAATGGATCAACATAGGTGTTTTTTAACTTAACTACTTCTCTATACTCCAATAACAACTCCACAATTGGGTGTTTCGACTTTAGCTTTTGTAAGACTTCCTCGCCCGTAGCATATTGCCCTGTTTTGGTCTTTTTAGCTTTATCCGTAATTTTTAAATGATCGAATAAAACCTCCCCTACCTGTTTTGGCGATGAAATTAAAAATTCCTTTCCTGCGGCTTCATATATTTGTCCCTCAATACTAGAAATCTCTACTTTTAATTTGGTCGAATATTCTTTCAACATCTCCCCATCCAAATGAACCCCTTCTTGTTCCATTTCTCCGAGAACAGTCACTAAAGGCATTTCCACATTTTGAAATAACTCAAACTCCTTACCCTCTTTCAATTGGGATTCAAAAACTTCTTTTAATTGAAGCGTTATATCGGTATCCTCACATGCATATTCACATGCTAAAGCCACTTCCACATCTCGCATGGATTTTTGATCTTTTCCCTTAGGTCCAATTAAATCCGTAATAGGCATAGGAGTATAATTTAATTCCACCTCAGCCAAGGCATCCATACTTCTCCGGTTATCATCTGGATGTAAAATATAGTGGGCTACCATCGTATCAAACAAGGGTCCATCTACATGAATACCGTACTTTTTTAATACATTAATATCGTACTTTAAGTTATGGCCAATTTTTTCTTTCGAGGTTTCTTCTAACACCTCTTTAAAAAGTGCAACAGTTTTTTTACTCGCGTCAAAATCATCAGTAAATGGCACGTAATATCCTTTTCCTACTTCTAGACTAAAAGCGATTCCTACCAGTTCTGCCTCCCACACATTTAAGGAAGTAGTTTCGGTATCAAAACAATAAGATGTACTGGCGTTTAAAAGGCGAACCAACTCCAATAACTTTTCCTCCGAATCGCAAAGAATATAATTATGATCCGTATTCTCAAGGGTTTTCTTCTCAGAAATCACAACCACTTCCTCCACCGGTGCAGCACTGGAAAACATATCCATCTGCTCACCTGTAGGTTTAGCTACCGTTTCTATAGAAACACCCAAAACCCGCTTTGCCAATTGACGGAACTCTAATTCATCAAACAGTTCCTGCAGTTTTTCCGCATTTGGTTTTTCCATAATGGCATCCTCCACTTGAAAGTCATGAGGAACCTTAAGATCAATGGTGGCCAATTCTTTAGACATAAAAGCTTGCTCCTTGAAATTTTTGAAATTCTCCAATTGTTTGCCTTTCAATTTATCCAAATTCTCGTAAATACCTTCCATAGTATCGAATAAGCCAATCAGCTTTTTGGAAGTTTTTTCACCTATTCCGGGAACACCAGGAATATTATCCACGGCATCTCCCCAAAGACCTAAAATATCAATGACTTGATCTACCCGTTTTACTTCAAACCTTTCGCATACTTCAGGAACTCCCCAAACCTCTGGTGGGTTACCACTTCGTCCAGGTTTATACATGAAAATATTTTCAGAAACTAACTGTCCAAAATCCTTATCGGGGGTCATCATATAGGTTACAAAACCCTTTTGTTCTGCTTCCTTTGCTAAGGTACCAATTAAATCATCTGCTTCGTAACCATCCACTTTAACAGTCGGAATATTCATCGCTTCTAATACCTTGAAAATATACGGTACTGAAAGTTTAATATCCTCCGGAGTCTCATTCCTATTAGCTTTGTATGCTGGAAAAACTTCGTTTCTTTTCAATTTGGTACCCGGATCAAAAACGACCGCCAAGTGACTCGGTTTTTCTTTATCAATAATTTCCAGCATAGAATTTACAAACCCAAAAATTGCCGATGTATTTAACCCTTTTGAATTTATCCGAGGGTTCTTACTAAAAGCAAAATAGGCTCTAAAAATCAATGCATAGGCATCTAAAAAAAATATCTTCTTATCGGTATCTTTGGTTCTCATAATTTGTAAAACTAAGCGTCAAAAATACACCAAAGACGAAGTCCATATTCATGGTAACCTACAGAAATGAATTCTCAAGTTATTAACAATCCTACTCGAATTTCATTCTAAAATTGGGATCCCAATTTTCATTTCTTGCACATAAAGGGACGGAATAAACATATGTTAGTGACCGAAACAAACACAACGCTACTAATCAATGCATTAAATGAAGTATTTCATCCCCATTACACAAACATTCATCACATTAATGATGCAATAGTTAAAATCTATGAACATATAGTTTTGAAATTGTTAATAAACACTAACTTTGCCTTCGCACAAATTTCCTATTACATGAAAGCACTACTTACTTTTATTTATACTTTTTTAATTATCTCGGTATTTGCACAAACCGGTCCTGGGGGTGTGGGTACGATTAACGGTACTTCCGATTTGGTTTTATGGTTAAATGCAGATGAAATTAATCAAATATCAGGGACACATGTTACTCTTTGGCCTGACAACTCCGGATATGGAAATAGTGCATTTGCTTCCGGAAATGGCCCATTACTCCTAGAAAACCAAATCAATACGCATGCGAGTGTTAACTTCAGTTCTTTAGCACAGCAATCTATGGTCATTGACCATAATACCTCTTTAAATTCGGATTATGTTACGGTGTTTATTATTGGTAAACTAAATGCCTCATCCGATAGTAAGGGGACTTTTTTAATTAAAACTTCCAACAAAAACATGGATGATGGATACGGTTTAATCCGTATGAACAGTAAAGAGAAATTACGATTTTTTGCAGGAAATTATGGCGTAAACCGAGATTCTGAACATACGCATTACGGAATTTACGATTTAATGGTAGGGAATTATCGTTACAACGGTTCCAAGGATAAAATCACCACCTTGGTAAATAATGCGGGTAGCTCAGTTACTGCAACAGGAACTAACATCTCCTCGAATAATGACCTTTACATAGGTGCCAGACCAAATGTATCTGGCGGATTAAAATCTTTCTTGGATGGAGAAATCGCGGAAATAATAATTATGGCGAAGGACCTCCCATCGGTGGAACGGATTATTATTTCTAATTATTTAGCTGCCAAATATGGTTTCGCTATTTCTAATGATAAATATGCGTATCACGCCACACATCCCAACGATGTGATTGGAATAGGAGCCTTTGATGATCATTCACATACCTCCTCCAAAGCGGGAATTGTTCAATTACAAGAAAAACCATCTAAACCCCTAACAAATGGAAGTTTTTTAATGGTCGGTCATGATGGGGCTACCATGAATACCATAACGACTAATCTACCGGAAAATTTTTCTCAAAGATTTACGAGAACTTGGAGGTCACATTCCAATGGATACATCACTAAAGAAAAGCTTAAATTTCATGTTGGAGGAATGGGCTTACCAACCACCACTCAAGATTACGCTCTTCTACTTGACTATGATGGAGATGGGGATTTTTCGAATGCGACTGTAATTACGCCAAATAATTATAACAGTTCCACCGATGTTGTTGAATTCAATAATATTCACTTACACACCGGAGCGGTATTCACCCTAGCCTTTTACCAAGCCATTGTATGGGATGGACTTACATACATTAATGGATCTGGTCCTTTACAAGCCCCCAATTCTATGGACTCTGGAAGACGGTTTTTGGTAAAGGCTCCTAATGCTATCCTTAGTGAAGATGCGCATGTATATTCCTTAGAAATAGATTCTGCAGCCGACTTAAGTATTGATTCCACCATTTGTTTTCAAATTGAAACCACAATCCATAATGATGGATTTATGGATATTGCCGAAGATGCTTCTTTAATACAGAATTCCAAAGGGGACGATGCCAATACCGGAAATGGAACGTATAGAATCAAACAAACGGGATTAAATAGCCAATTTGGGTATAACAACTGGAGTTCCCCTATGAAACACCAAAAACTGAGTACCGCATTTCCAGATGTAAATGATTGTGATCTGTTAACGTATAGTGCGTTTTGGCAAAATTGGAAATATGATTTCCAAGCAGGTTATTCTACCACCTGTTTAGGTAACCCGGTAACTTTTTCTGCGAGTCAAAGTATTCTTGGAGGAGATGGTTATATGAATATTGGTAGAGGCTATTTTATTACTGGAAATACCACTAACCCACAAAAAACATTTGAAGGGAAAGTTAATAACGGACATATTACAACGATTTTGGTAGCCACTAGTTTTGGTAACAATCAAAACTGGAATGATGATGATTGGAACTTTATTGGAAACCCATATCCTTCTGCATTAGATCCTTTTGCATTTTGGCAAGAAAATGCGGTGGATCATGAAAGAATTACGGACGCTATATATTTTTGGGATGATGCAGGAATTCAAGGTGCAGCTTACGATCAATACAATGATTATTCTTCTTGGAACTTAACGGGTGGAATTGCATCAGATAACTCTCCTCTAATTATTGATTCACTAAACCACATTGGGGTAGGCCAAGGAATGATGGTATGGGCATCCGATCAAGGCTGGGATAGTGTAGGTCATTTTGGACACGGTAGTGCTATAGATACTTTATTTCTAGACACTTTGGTTTTTAACAACTCCATGAGATCCTGTAACAATGGTGTTTTCTTCAAAAACCAACAATCCACTAAAGAGTTATCATGGATACAAATTGAGACCCCCTCTGGCGAAAAAAGTAAAATGTTATTAGGAACCGTTGAAGGAGCTACAGATAATGTGGATAATGGATTTGACGCCAGAAGAAATAAGTTCAACTCCAATATTCATGTTGAAATAAGTTCTATAGTAATGCTAGATACTACAAGTTACCAAATTCAAGCAATAGAACCATTGAACGCCTTAAATTCATCCAAAATTGTGACTTTAAAAATAGTAAGTGATGAAAGTGGGAAACACACTATATCTAGAGCTGCGTTTCAAAAAGGTGGCGCACCCTTAAAAATGTACTTACGAGATAAGGTACTAAATATGGTGCACGATCTTGATCATGGAAATTACGAATTCTATTTACCTGCCAATACGAATACTTTGGCTCGATTTGAAATTTTATTCGAATACGATGCTTTAAATAACAATTCAGGCGGATCAAAAGAGGGAGTGACTTCCATTGATGAAGTAACTAATCACTTTTCTTTGGTATCCATCGAAAACGGAATTATTCTATCTTCAACGGAAGGTTTACAAGGCGAAATAAAAGTTTACGATGTGTCCGGTAGAGTAATTCATTCCGAAAATATTGTTAGCAGCATCACTCAAAAAACTATTTACCTCACCAACTCTACGGGTTTATACATCGTTACAATAACTGATATTAAGGGAGTTATCCGCACAGAAAGAACATTTATAAATTAGGCAACACGTTTCTAAAAGCAGCATTACAAATGACACACTAAAAGTGCTACTTTTAGCATTTTTTACACACACACATTCCTAACCGCTACATGAAAAGAAATTTTTACGTTCTAATCCTCTTGTTATTTATTCTAACAAAGGGATATTCATACACCATTTATTGGTCTGGTGGAGTGTATTATAATCTTACACCACCCTTTCCTACAAGAAGTGCCCCTGGCACAGGAGACATTGCTAATGCGTTTCAAGTAGCAGATGTAAATTGTATACTTTCATCTGATGCCACGGTAAAAAGTTTATCTGTTACAACTGGAGATCTAACTTTAACGGGCTCCATGACATTAACAATAGCTGAAAATGCAATTATTAACTCAGGCGCCACTATTACGATTCAAAACGGTTCTACGTTGATTATTGAATCATCCATATCCAATTCAGGAACCGTTATTGTAAACCTTGGTGGTAATTTAATTCAAAGTGGGACTGGAAGTGCGACAGGTTCGGGATACCAAATTCAAGTTTCTGGATATGCAAGTGATGAACGATTAAATTTCTGGTCCTCTCCCATTACATCGGCAGGTTTAACTAATGTATTCTCTGGATCAAATGAATGCGATTTTTATTACTTAAATGCATCTGCTCAAATTTGGACTAGAGATATTGGATCTTCCACTTGTACGCCAACGGCACCTACTTCGGGTGATGGAAAAATGGATGTAGGAAGAGGTTATAGCATTGGAGGAGGAGGTTCACCCACATTCTCGGGTACTATAAACAATGGAACAATCACTGAATCTATATCTGCATCCGGAACAACTAATCCCGATTGGACTGGAGCCAATTGGAATTTAATTGGTAATCCTTATCCAAGTTCTATAAATGCGACATCATTTGTAGAAGCCAACAGTTCCATAACCACTGGAACCCTCTATTTTTGGGCGGATGACAATACGGTAGGTACCGGTTATGATGGTGCTACAGATTATGCTTCTTGGAATACTGGTGGAGGAACGGCTGCTTCTGGAGGAGGATCTGGGACCGTTCCAAACGGGTCTATTTCCGTAGGTCAAGGATTTATTATCCAAGCCACATCATCCAGTTCTGTCACGTTCACCAATTCCATGAGAGGGGGAAGTAATACACAGTTCTTTAAAACCGAATCGGAATCGATACCACGATTATGGATTAGTGCAAATCAAGATAAACATGCCAGTAGTCAAATTTTAATCGCTTTTTCAGAAAATGCTACGGATGGTATCGACTGGAGTTATGATTCCCCCAAACTTTCCATTTCCAATAAATTTTTATTTGGATCCCTTTTAGGTACTGAACCCACTCCTTATGGAATTCAATCCTTCTCAAAAATGGATCTAGAAACAAAAAGAGAAATTCCTTTGAGTATAATCACCAATAAAAGTGGGGTTTCTACCTTTCAAATTGATGCGGTAGAAAATTGGGACAGCACCCTACTTATCTCGGTAAAAGATCATGTTACGGGTAAAATTCAAAATCTAAAAAACGGATCTTTTTCCACGTACTTAAATGCAAATCAAAAATATGATTCTCGTTTTACACTGATCATCAAAAATCCAGCAGGATCTTCCGTAGGAATAAAAGAAGTACCGTTTTCTAATTTAAGATTATACTACTCCAACCAGTCGTTAAATATTTCAAGTGATCAGAATATTTCTCGAATTGAAATTTTTTCCATCTCAGGAGTGGCTATGATTCAAAAACAAATAAATCCATCTACCCATTATAGTTTAGGAACAAACCATCTAACTCAAGGGATTTATATAGCTAGAATCACCCAAGTTACGGGAGAAACAATTTCGAAAAGGTTCACAGTTCAGTAACGATTAAATGCATAAAAAAAGGGGTTATTTCAATGAAATAACCCCTTTTACATTTTATAAAATAGGCTTAATTAACTTCCCATTCGGCACCCATTTTCCCGTCTTTTACGGTAATGTTTAGATCCGATAATAAATCTCTAATTCGATCCGCAGACGCAAAGTCTTTGGTTTGACGAGCTCGTAATCTGGAGTCTAAGATAATTTGCATTAAATCATTCACCATCTCATCATTCCCAGATTTAGAATTTTCACCTTCATGTTTCAATCCTAAAACTTGAAAAACCAACCCATCTAAAGTGGATTTCATTAATTTCAAATCAGATGCAGTAATAGTAAAATCACCATATTTTATTCCATTAATGAATTTTACACCTTCAAACAAATTAGCGATCAAGATTGGCGTATTGAAATCATCATCCATGGCACCATGAAGTTTCAATATCCAGCTATTTAAGTCCATTCCAATTGTAGCCTTAGAGGGCTCTATTGACTCCAAGACAACCAAAGCCTCCATCAACTTATTAAACCCCTTCTCAGCTGCTTCTAAAGCATCGCTAGAGAAATCCAAAGAACTTCTATAATGTGCTTGAAGCATAAAGAACCTCACCACCATAGGCGTGAAGGATTTTGAAAGTTTATCGTTATCTCCGGTAAATAGTTCTCCAGGTAACAAAGTGTTACCCGTTGACTTACTCATACGTTGACCATTCAGGGTCAACATATTTGTATGCAACCAGTAATTCACTGGTTTTTTACCATCCCGTGCTTTATTCTGAGCGATTTCACATTCGTGATGAGGGAATTTTAAATCCATTCCACCTCCATGAATATCAAACTGATCCCCGAGGTATTTTGAACTCATAACGGAACATTCTAGATGCCACCCTGGAAAACCATCACTCCAAGGAGATTTCCAACGCATAATATGCATTGGAGATGCCTTTTTCCATAAAGCGAAATCGGCTGGATCTCGTTTTTCAGATTGTCCCTCCAAAGTCCGAGTGTTACTTAAAAGATCCTCTACTTTACGACCAGACAACTCTCCATAGGCACCCTCAAACTTTTTATTATAGGCGGCTACATCAAAATATACAGAACCATTACTTTCATAAGCTAACCCATCTTTAAGAATTTGTTCGGTTAAACCAATTTGTTCTACGATATGCCCTGTTGCGGTAGGTTCAATACTTGGAGGAAGGTTATTAAACAGCGCTAAAACATGATGAAAATCCAAGGTGTACTTCTGTACAATTTCCATGGGCTCCAATTCCGTTAAGCGTGCTTTTTTTGAAATTTTATCTTCTCCTTCATCCGCATCATTTTCTAAATGACCCGCATCGGTAATGTTTCGTACATATCTCACCTTATATCCAATAAAAGTGAGATATCTAAATATCATATCAAAGGAAATGAAGGTTCTACAATTTCCAAGATGTACTTCACTATAAACGGTAGGTCCACATACATACATTCCAACATTAGGAGCATTTATGGCCTTAAACTTTTCTTTTTTCCCAGATAGAGAATTATACACTTGTAATTTTGATTCCATTTTGAAATTCTATTTTTCATTGCAAAAATACGTTGGAATTGCAATGTTTAGCATGTTATTTTTTTAGACCTTTACAGACGTGTTAACCACTTTATTACCGTGATCTGTTTTCAATTCCTCCGGTAAGCATTCTTGTATGGAATACATCAAACGGTCAATCAGTCTTCTTTTTAAGAATTGTCTAGTAACCACTAAACTAATTTCTCTTATGGGAATAGTTCCTGTAAGATCCTTTACCATATCCATATTCTTTGATGAAATAGTAGCTAAACTTAATTCAGGAATAAGAGTCATCCCGTTTTTAGCTTCCACCACTCTTTTTAAAGATTCAATGGAGTGACTTTCAAATCTGAAATTTTCTTTGAAAGCTTCTTTTTTACTTTGATTACAGATATTCATTACCTGATCTCTAAAACAATTCCCTTCTTTTAGCAACCAAATATCGTTTATATTTAGTTCACCAATATTGATATCTGGTTTCGGGTAATTTGAATTTGAACGAGATACATATGCATAGAATTTCTCATAATACAAGGGCACATTTATAATTCCAGTAGATTCAATTGGAGTCGCAATAATACCCACATCCAATTGTCCGTTTTTTAATTTATGGATAATCTGCTCCGTAATTTCTTCGCTAACGGAAACGCTTATATCCTTATTATTTTCACTAAAATTATTGATAAATAGTGGGACCAAATACGGAGAAATAGTTGGAATTATACCAATGGATAAATCGCCCTTTTCTACCCGTTGATATTCGCCTACTAAGTCGTGAAGTTTTCTGGATTGATTGGCCACCTCTTTGGCTTGTTCTATAATTTGTTTTCCAATAGTGGTTGGAATAATTGGCTTTTTGGTACGATCAAATATCATTACCCCTAACTCTTCTTCCAGGTTTTTGACCTGTGTAGTAAGTGCGGGTTGCGTAACATATCTTTTCCTTGCTGCTTCTACAAAACTTCCATGTTCCGCAATTGCCAATACATATTCTATTTGTGTTAAAGTCATATTACTTTGATTTACGTATTTACAAAGTTAATAAGTTTTCATTATAACTGATATAATGAAAATTCAGTAATTTTCAAATCTATTTTATTGCGAAAATACATCCTGTAAGATTCCTTACATTTGAGACCTTATCAATAAATTTTATAAAATGGGAACAAAGACTTCTATTTCAATATTATCGGGATTAATGCTTTTTGCTGGGACCACCCTTAATGCCCAAAAACAAGTAATGAATCCTGAACTTTTATGGGACTTAGGCCGCGTAAGTGGCGAAACCTTGAGTCCAGATGGATCACGCTTGTACTTTGGAGTCACCAAATACAATACCGATGCCAATAAGGGAAACCGTGATTTGTATATCATGTCTACCTTGGGTGGTGAAATGAAACAAATCACTTCGATGGCTGGAAGTGAGTATGGGATTCAGTTCACCCCCGATGGTAAAAGAATGGGATTCATGAACGGTGGTCAATGGTGGGAAGCCAATTTAGATGGAACGGAGGCCAAAAAAATCACGGATATTCCAGGCGGGATCTCTGCGGTAAAATATTCGCCAGATGGAACCAAGATCGCCTATACTGCGGATGTAAAAATGGATAAAAACGTTCAAGATCTTTATCCCAATCTCCCTTTAGCAGAAGCAAGAATTATTGATGACTTGATGTACAGACATTGGGATCATTGGGAGGATGGCGCACGGTCACATGTTTTTATAGCGGATTATTCGAATGGACAAGTCACCCAAATGAAAGATATTATGGCTGGCCAACCTTACGATTGTCCGTTACAACCCTTTGGTGGAAGTGAAGATTTTGTTTGGCATCCTTCCAGTAAATCTATTGCCTATGTATCCAAAAAAGAAGTGGGTGTAAAAGCAGCACAAAGTACCAATAGTGATATTTACTTATTTGATATTGCCTTCGGAAAAACGACTAATCTAACGGAAGGACATATGGGTTATGATATAAATCCATCATTTAGCGCTGATGGGAATACCATGGCTTGGTTAAGTATGAATACCCCGGGTTACGAATCTGACAAACAATTTTTGTTAACCAAGAATCTGACTTCAAATACAGAAAAGGTATATGGAACGAATTGGGATAATACCATTTCGAGTTATTCATGGAATACAGATGAGACTAAATTCATTATCGGTGCAGGGATAGATGCCACTTACCAATTATTTGAAGTGAAAATTTCAAGTAAGGAAACTGAAATCACCCAAATCACCCACGGTGATCATAATATCAATGGGTTTGTTGGCGAATACAAAGGAAACCTAATCGCCTCTAAAACAGACATGAACCATGCAGCCGAATTGTATTCATTTGATAAAAAAGGAAAGGAAACTAAACTGACGTCTGTCAATGATGCGATTTATGCAAATTTGGAAATGAGCCGAATTGAAAAACGATGGATGAATACCACAGACGGCAAAAAAATGCTGACTTGGATTATTTACCCACCAAATTTTGATGCCACAAAAAAATACCCGTCCCTTTTATACTGTCAAGGAGGACCACAATCAGCTGTTTCACAGTTCTATTCGTTTAGATGGAACTTTCAATTAATGGCTGCAGATGACTATATCATCATTGCTCCCAACAGAAGAGGGTTACCTACATTTGGAGAAGAGTGGAATGCGGCTATTTCAAAAGATTGGGGGGGCCAGCCGATGCAAGATTACATGACTGCTGTAAATGAAATGAAGAAAGAACCATTTATTGATGCCGAACGTATTGGGGCTATTGGAGCCAGTTATGGCGGGTATTCCGTATACATGTTAGCTGGAATTCATGAAAAGACTTTCTGTAGTTTTATTTCCCATTGTGGTTTATACAATTTGGAAAGCTGGTATGGAGTAACTGAAGAACTATTTTTTGCTAATTATGATATTGGAGGAGCTTATTGGGAAAGCCCACAACCTAAATCATACGCCCAATTTTCACCTCACAAAAAAGTAGGGAATTGGGATACACCCATCCTGGTAATTCATGGAGGGAATGATTTTAGAGTTCCTATTAACCAAGGGCAAGAGGCCTTTCAAGCGGCAAAAATAAAAGGTTTAAAAACTCGATTTTTGTATTTTCCGAATGAAGGACACTGGATTTTAAAACCACAAAATGGTTTGTTGTGGCACAGTGAATTTTTCAAATGGCTTGACGAAACCGTTAAGAATAAATAATAAAAAAACTGCCGGGTCCAAAAAATTCGGCAGTTTCACTTTTCCTTATATTTTACATTTAACACCACTCCGAGTAACACAATCAGAATACCTACCACATTAGCCCAAGGAGGAATGATATTAAACAATGAAAAATCGAAGAACAAAGCGAATACAATGCCTACATATTTTAAACTAGCCACTTTATTGGCTGCCTCCGCTTGCCACGCTTTGGTCATGTATACTTGTGCAATTTGGGTAAAGACCCCCATGGCTAATAATAACCACCACTCCTTCCCTATTGGCGTTTTCCAATAAAACAAAGAAAAGACCCCCATCACCGGTATAGCGACCAATGGAAAATACAAGACCACTACTACGGGGTGGTCGGTATCTTTCACCTTTCGAATCATGTTATACGCAAGACCAGCAAAAGCAGCCGCTATGACCCCAATCACCACATAGAGGGTTTCTATATCCTCATTAAACCCTTTCATCACCAAAATTCCAGCAAAAGAAACCGCAAAGAATAACCACTGTCTGTTTTTCATAGGTTCCTTTAAAATCCAAATGGCAAATAAGGAAGTGAAAACAGGAGACAAATATTGGATAGTTATAGCTGTGGCAATGGGCATTTCTTGAAGGGTAAAGAAAAACATAGACAAAGCGGTCACCCCGAAGACCCCTCTTAAAATCAAAAATTTCTTACTATTTCCAAAAGGAGAAATCCCTACCTTCCAAACCACAATCAAGCTTAAAGCCAATGACACAATACTTCTAAAGAATATTAACTCGCTTACTGGAAACCCGCTTAACAATTTTACGCACACTTGCATTAATGAAAATGCAAAGGACGATATGAGCATGTATTTGACTGCTTTATTCACCTGAAATCTAAAAGTGCGCAAAGTTCAATCAATTTCTGAATACCACCTTCTTCTCGAGTTGTATATTTGCTAGTTATCGAAAAAAATACCGGTTTGAACAATTTAAGAGTTGGAGTTTTAGGAAGTGGTAGTTGGGCATCGGCTATTGTGAAAATGTTATTGGAAAATCTGGACAATGTAAATTGGTGGGTCAGAGACGAAAAATCTGCCAAACACATTTTACAATACGGGCATAATCCAAAATACTTAACATCCGCACAATACGATCGTAAAAAACTAAATGTCCTTACGGATATAGACAAGGTCATTTTTCAATCGGATATTATAGTTATTGCGATTCCTAGTGCTTTTGTTTTACAGGCATTTCAACAATACCCAATAGATCTTACCGGTAAAAAACTGGTGACGGCTATTAAGGGAATCATTCCGGAACAAAATCGTATCCCCGTTCGCTTTTTTCATAAGGAATATGGCGTGAAGTATGAGGATATGTGTATGATTTCTGGACCTTGTCATGCGGAGGAAGTTGCTTTAGAAAGGTTGAGTTATTTAACCTTAGCGGGACAAGATCAAAAATTCAATAAGGTATTTGCCGACATGTTGGAATGTCGGTATATAAAAACAACCATTTCGGATGATTTATTTGGGACCGAGCTTTCGGCAATTTTAAAAAATATCTACTCCATTGCGAGTGGCATTTATGCTGGAATTGGATACGGAGATAATTTTCAAGCGGTTTTAATATCAAATGCCATACAAGAAGTAGAGCGAATTATTGATGCTATTAACCCTATCCATCGAGATGTTCTAACTTCTGCCTACCTAGGTGATTTATTAGTGACCGCCTATTCGCAATTTTCTAGAAATAGAAACTTTGGTTTTATGGTGGGTAAGGGATATTCCGTAAAAACGGCACAGTTGGAAATGCATATGGTTGCTGAAGGTTATTACGCAACAAAAAGTATGATGGAGATTAATAAAAAATTTCAAGTAGATATTCCGATTATCGAGGCCGTTTACCACGTGCTATACGAGAAAATTTCGCCCATCATCGAAATGAAAATTTTGGCGGATAAACTTAGCTAAACTCATGAATGTTATGAGGTATGGAAAATAAGGTCACCACTCCGGATTACATCAAGTTACATCTGGTCATTTTTGTTTGGGGATTCACCGGAATTTTGGGTAAACTAATCTCCATACCATCGGCATCCATCGTATGGTACAGAACGTTCATTGCGTTTATCAGCTTAGCAGCATTCCTTTTCCTTAAAAAAAAATCATGGAGATTAGATTCTTCCGAAAGTTATAAATATTTAGGAACGGGTATCGTGGTGGCTACGCATTGGTTTTTCTTTTTTGAAGCGCTAAAAGTGTCCACAGTTTCCGTCACCCTGGCCACCTTAGCTTCGGCTACATTGTTTACCTCAGTACTGGAACCCTTATTTTTTAAAAAGAAAATTGTTCCTTATGAAATCATTTTTGGATTAATAGTGATTGCTGGTTTAATGATCATTTTTCAGTTTGAAACCAAGTACCATTTAGGAATCATCTATAGCTTAATATCTGCTTTTTGTGCTTCCTTATTTACCACTTTAAACGGCATATTTGTATCTAAGGGAGGCAATCCAACCCATATCACGATGTATGAAATGTTGGGTTCGGTACTATTAATTTCTCTGTATTATATTTTTACAGGTTCCTTTAATATGGAAACCCTTGGGTTGATGAATAACGGCATGGAAACGTTTTGGTGGGATTCTTTTTATCTATTGATTTTAGGAACTATTTGTACCTCTATTGCATTTGTAATAAGCGTAGATGTTATGAAAAAACTAACCCCATTTACGGTATCCATTAGTATCAATATGGAACCTATTTATGCCATTATTATGGCCCTTCTATTTTTTGGGGAAAAAGAACAAATGAGTCTCGGTTTTTATATCGGAGCAGCCTTAGTAATGGCCACCATTTTTGGTAATGGAGTAATG